>JAALKW010000047.1 GCA_011087865.1 Legionellaceae bacterium | reverse complement strand
CTTTTATTTTATGGATGAGATAAGTGCTCAGTTAGTTAGGTGCACAGAACCTAGATAAAAAAAAGCCCTTTCTTTTATAACATCAAGAAAGGGCTTTTTTATAAGCAAGTATTAACTCGCGTCATCACTTGATGCTTCAGGTGATTCAGCAGAAGCTTCTGTTGCTTCTGTTGCTTCTGCTGCTTTGGCTGTTGGCTTTTCTTTCCACTCCAGCTTCACGCGGCCTTGTTTATCAATGCCTGAACAAAATACTGTGATTGGCTGGCCTTCTTGTATGACTTCTTCCACTTTTTGGCTTCTGTTCTCACAAATTTGAGAAATATGTAACAAGCCATCTTTGTTTGGCAACAACTGAATAAACGCACCAAAATCAACAATTTTAATCACTTTCCCTGTGTAGGTTTTACCCACTTCAACTTCAGCAATCAGCTCTTTGATTTCTGCTTGCGCTTTAGCCAATGCTTCGCCATCAGGTGAGAATAATTTAACCACACCACTGTCATCGATATCAATCGAAACACCTGTGCTTTCGGTTAAGGCTTTAATCGTCGCCCCGCCTTTACCAATGATGGTTCGAATCTTATCTTCAGGAACATTCATACTCACAATGCGTGGTGCATGCATTGAAAGTTCTGTCCGAGACTCAGATAATGCATGATTCATCACACCTAAAATATGCTGACGTCCGGCTAATGCTTGCTCAAGTGCTTCAGCCATAATATCTTGCGTAATACCTGTGATTTTAATATCCATTTGAAGCGCTGTGACACCGGCTTCTGTACCAGCCACTTTAAAGTCCATATCACCAAGATGATCTTCATCGCCTAAAATATCGGTTAATACAGCAAATCGCTCGCCTTCTTTGATTAAACCCATCGCAACCCCTGCAACAGGTGCTTTGAGTGGCACACCCGCATCCATTAATGCAAGACTTGTTCCACAAACAGTTGCCATTGAACTAGAACCGTTAGACTCTGTAATTTCCGAAACCACACGTAATACATAAGGAAAATCAGCGGTTACAGGTAAGACGGCCGAAATACCACGACGTGCCAAGCGACCATGTCCAATCTCACGACGCTTTGGACTGCCCATCATGCCCGTTTCGCCGACTGAGTAAGGAGGGAAATTATAATGCAGCATAAATCTATCGCGTACTTCACCATCTAATTTATCTAAGATTTGTGAATCCCTATCATTCCCTAAAGTTGCCGCAACGATAGCTTGTGTCTCACCTCGTGTGAACAAAGCTGAACCATGTGCTCTGTCTAATAAGCCGGTTCGAATGGTAATAGGACGAACCGTTTTAAGATCGCGACCGTCAATCCGTGGCTCACCATCTAATATACGACTACGCACCAAATGCTTCTCAAACGATGACAGGCATTCAGACACAGCAGCAGATGTAATCGCTTCATCGTCTTCAGAAACCAATGCTTCTGTCACACGTGCACGAATCTCTGACAGTTTCGTATAACGCTCTGTTTTATCTTTAGATAAGTAAGCGGCACCAATGTCTTCTGCAGCCATGGCTTCAACTTGTTTTTGAAGCGCTTCGTTTTTAGCCGGAGCAACCCAATCCCAAGGCGCTTTACCTGCTTCATCCGCTAAGGCTTTAATTGCTTTAATCACAGGTTGCATCGCTTCGTGACCAAACAGTACTGCGCCTAACATAATTTCTTCGCTCAATTCAGAGGCTTCAGACTCAACCATCAAAACAGCATCTTCGGTCCCTGCAACCACCAAATCAAGTGCTGAGCTTTCAAGCGCTGTTTTACCAGGGTTTAAACTATAAATACCATCTTGATAACCCACGCGCACGCCGCCAATAGGTCCTTTAAAAGGTACACCTGAGAGCATCAAGGCTGCTGATGCACCAATCATCGCTAACATATCAGCAGGCACTTCAGGATTCAGTGACATCACGGTTGCAACCACTTGTACTTCTTTTCGAAACCCTTCAGGAAATAATGGACGAATCGGTCGGTCAATTAAACGAGACGTCAGTGTTTCGTGCTCGCTTGGACGTCCTTCACGCTTATTAAAACCACCTGGTATTTTACCTGCAGCATATGTTTTTTCTTGATAATTAACAGTTAATGGAAAAAAGTCACCTCTTTCAGGTGCATTCAACTGTCCAACAACAGTCACCAGTACTTGTGTGCCTGCCATACTGACAAAAACCGACCCGCTGGCTTGTCTTGCAATCTCACCGGTTTCAAGCACCAATGTGTGCTCACCAAAAGGTATATTTTTTACGATTTTACTCACAGTTTTGTTCCTCTTTTTGGCCTCTTTTAGCCTACTTTATAACGGGCAAAAAAAAAGGCGCAAAACATCGCGCCTTTCTCTCCCACGTGCATTGGTGAGTCATATCCAAACTCAGTATGAATCTCTTAATCCCAATGACTTAATTAATGTTGCATAACGTTCTTGATTATTGCGCTTTAAATACGTTAATAACTTACGACGCTTATTCACTAAAGTTTGTAATCCACGACGTGAATGGACGTCTTTTTTATGTGCTTTAAAATGTTCCGTTAAATATTTAATACGGCCCGTCATGAGTGATACTTGTACTTCTGGAGAACCCGTATCTTTATCGGCCTGTTTAAAATCATTCACAATTTCTGCTTTCTGTGCGCTTGATAGCGACATTGTTCACTCCTAAGGTTCGAAGTTGGATATTTACAAAGGGGGGGATAATAACATGGCTTAAATCGCAAAACAAGAGATCTGCTCCCTGCTTTTTCAATTCCTCGCCTGAAACTCAATGAACCTAAAATCTGCCACGTCATGTATACAAAACGGATCTTCTTGCATAATTGATTTTGCATGTATCATATCTGTGTTTGCCAAAATAATACCGCCGTCTCTCGGCACTTTAGGCCCTGAGTTAAAAAAAATATTTAAGGCATAATATTTTTCCAAAAACTCACGATGCTGATTTAGGTGCTGGTTCACCACTTCCAATGATTTTTTATACGTAAGCTCAATCACTATCATATGCTTCTGCCTTTTAATCGCTTTACTTTTAAATCACCCTCAGATGTTATTTCACCTAATCCAAAAAATAAATCCTCAGGTCCATACAAACGAACCACTCCAGCCACTAGATCCGGCTTTAAATCAGTCATTAACTTACCTTGATATAGTGCTTGCATCGTATCAAGGCTCACCTCAAGCTTTGGAAATTGAATGACAGCACGCTCAGGTAATAAAAGATGCGCCTGTCGCTCAATCAAACTCTCTGCCTGTAAAGCATCAAGCGTCCACATCGGTTCTTGCTCAAAACCTGCGGTATAGGTGCGACGTAATTCAGTCACATAAGCACCAACGCCCAGCATCTCACCAATCGATTCAATTAAAGTTCGAATATACGTCCCTTTACTGCACTTTACCGTCAGATGAACACTTTTAGCATCAAACTTACGCATTTTAATATCATAAATAGTCACCTCGCGCGCTGGGCGTTCAATCACTTCGCCGCGACGTGCATAGGTATATAAAGCCTTGCCTTGGTGCTTTAGCGCTGAATACATGGGGGGAACTTGCTGAATCGGTCCTGTTAATTGCTTTAATACCGTTTTAAGCTGTGCTTCTGAAATATTCACCTGTCCTTCATCTTCAACGCACGATTTAATCTCACCTTCTGCATCACCTGTACTACTAATAGCACCCAACATGCCAGTGACTTCATAGGCTTTATCGGCATCCAGTAAATACTGGGACAATTTAGTGGCCTCACCCAAACAAATCGGGAGCATCCCTGTTGCAAGCGGATCTAAACTACCGGTATGCCCTGCTTTTTTAGCGCCAAGCAAGCGCTTTACGCGCTGTAATACCGCATTAGATGAAAGATCTTTCGGTTTATCTACAAGCAGTATGCCATCAACTGCTGGCATCATGCTCATCATCTGAATTATCTGAATTATCTGGATTAGCTGGGTTCACTTGGTCAATCAGGCGATTCAACTGCTTACCATACTCAACCGATGCATCATGGACAAAGATTAACTTAGGCACACGGCGTAACGTCAAAGTTTTTGCAAGTGCTGTTCTTAAAAAAGGAGCCGAGGCATTTAAAACAGCCTCAACCTCATCCGGTTCATCATTGATGACAGTGAAATAAACGCGCGCATGACCTAGGTCTTTTGATATTTTGACATCTAATATCGTCATCCATTTCGGAAGCCGTGGATCATCTACTTCATGCTGAATCAGATGCGCAAGCTTACGTTGCATTAATCCCGCGATACGATCCGGTCTTCGACTGCTACCTTCATGATTCATAGCTCTCGTTTGACCTCAACTGTTTCAAATACCTCAATCATGTCGCCCACTTTAACGTCATTGTAATTTTTTACGCCAACACCACACTCAAGACCTTGACGCACTTCACCTGCATCGTCTTTAAAGCGACGTAATGACTCAAGTTCACCTTCATAAATAACGACATGATCACGTAATACACGAATAGGATTATGGCGTTTGAGTACCCCCTCTACCACCATACAGCCGGCAATCGCACCCAGTTTTGGAGAGCGGAAAACATCCCGAACTTCAGCAGTTCCGACAATATTCTCTTTAAACGTGGAGCCCAGTAAGCCCGTTAATGCCGCTTTTACTTGGTCAACAATGTCATAAATTACACTATAATAATTTAAAGCCACTGATTCTGACTCAGCCAAGCGCTTTGCCCCCGAATCAGCACGCACATTAAAACCAATCACAAGGGCTTGAGAGGCAATGGCCAAATGTATATCTGACTCTGTAATACCACCAACCCCGGTCGAAATGACATTGACTTTTACTTCATCAGTCGAGAGTTTTGTTAATGCATCTGATATCGCTTCAACCGAACCTTGTACATCTGCTTTTAATGCCAAATTTAATGTCTTCACTTCGCCAGCACTGATTTCGTCGAACATGCCTTCAAGCGTATTTTTCTGACGTCTTGCAAGCTTCACATCACGGAACTTACCTTGACGGAACAAAGCAACTTCTCGTGCACGTTTTTCAGTTGGCACAACTATCGCTTCATCACCTGCGTGTGGCACTGCAGACAAACCAAGGACTTCAACCGGAATAGATGGTCCTGCACTTAAAACATGTTCTCCGTTATCTCGCACCAATGCGCGAACACGTCCATACTGTAATCCGGCCAGTAACATATCGCCTTTCTTCAGGGTTCCGCTTTGAACAAGCACACTCGCAACCGGACCACGGCCTTTATCTAAACGAGATTCAATCACAATCCCTTTTGCAGCCCCTTCTTGATGCGCCTTAAGCTCTAAAACTTCAGACTGTAAGAGCACGCCTTCTAGGAGCTCATCAACCCCTTGACCTGTTTTGGCTGATATCTGGACAAACTGCGTATCTCCACCCCATGACTCAGGAATCACATCATGGCTTGATAACTCATTCATGACACGGTCAGGATCAATTTCAGGTTTATCTATTTTATTTACTGCGATAATAATCGGCACATTTGCAGCTTTCGCGTGTTGCACTGCTTCTATCGTTTGAGGCTTCACACCATCATCAGCAGCGACCACCAAAATAACAATATCGGTTGCTTCAGCGCCCCGTGCACGCATCGCTGTAAATGCTGCGTGTCCTGGTGTATCTAAAAAGGTTAAATCGCCTTTAGGCGTTGAGACATGATATGCACCAATATGCTGTGTAATACCGCCCGCTTCGCCAGCAGCTACTTTTGTTCGACGAATATAATCCAATAACGATGTTTTACCATGATCAACATGTCCCATAATCGTTACAACTGGCGCACGCGTTTCTGCAGATCCCACTTGTGCATCGGTATGTGCATCCCCTAAATCTTTCTCTAGCGCATCTTCTGTCAATGCATGCGCTTTATGCCCCATTTCTTCAACCACAATCATCGCTGTTTCTTGATCAATCACCTGATTGATTGTCGCCATCGCGCCAAGCCCCATCATCGTTTTGATGACATCAGCCCCTTTCACAGACATCCGCTTCGCAAGATCAGCAACAGAAATGGTTTCAGGTACCGCAACATCATGTATGACAGGCTCCGTTGGTTTTGCAAAGCCATGGGTTAGGCTTTCTTCTGCTTCACGATAGCGCTCTGATTTTTCAGCACCTTTCCGTTTTTTAAATTTATTTCTACGGCCCTGTCCTGAGAACTTAGCATGATTTGCTTCTCTTGAAGCTGCCGTATACTTGGCTTTCTTCTTGCTTTTTTTCTCTTCTGAGGACACATCTGGCTTTGTTTGCTTCACCTCATTTGCAGGTGCAGGTGCAGGTTTTGGTTCTGGTTCTGGTTCTGGTTCTGATTTTGATTCTGTTGTTGATTCTGATATCACAGCTTCAGGCTCAACTGATTCATCAGGACCTTCTGCAGCTTCAGCCGTTGAAGTCGCGACTTCTGTTATTTCTACTTCTGCAAGATTTTCAGCTGCCTGATCAACCGTAGATTCAGCCACTTCCGCTTCTACGTGAAGCTCATTCTCTACCGGTGTTTCTTCAATCGGAAGTTCTGGTTCAGCTTCTGGTGCTTGCTCAGCCAAACTGCTCCGTTTAACATAAGTCCGCTTTTTACGCACTTCAATATTAATTGTTTTCCCACGATGCGCATCTTGCCCTGATTTTACCTGAGAAATACTCTTCCGACGCAAAGTAATGCGCTCAGGAGCTGCTGCTGATGTTTCTTGTGCTTTATTCGTATTTAAATGACTCAGCAAAGCTCTACGCTGCTCATCATTTACAGATTGATCTTCTGTCGTAATAGACAGTCCTGCACTCTGTAATTGATTTAACAAGCGCTCAACTGAAATACCAGCAGTTTGAGCCAACTCCTTCACTGTCACATCCGCCATGCTTTACTCCTCATTCAGTCACTGCTCACGCTTCATCGGATTTAAACCAAGCTTCTCGTGCTTTCATGATTAAAATACCTGCTTTTTCTTCTGTCATTCCCGGCACATCGAGTAACTCATCGACAGCAAGTTCCGCAAGCGCCTCTCGCGTTGTAATACCTGCCGCAATGAGCCCCTCTAGTAATTTAGGGGTTATACCATCCATCGAAGCCAAGTCAGGATTATTATCGTCAGATACACCCTCTCCTGAACCCCCTGTTAAAGCTTGTTTTAATAAACAATCATTGGCTCGATTTCTCAACTCATCAATAATTTCTTCATCAAAAGATTCAATCGCAAATAATTCATCTTTTGGCACATAAGCCACTTCTTCTAATGATGAAAAGCCATTGCTAATCAGCAGCTGTGCAATTTCTTCATCAATCTGAAGCGCATCTGTAAATAACTGGATGGTTTTATTTGCTTCTTCTTGATTTTTAATTTCAAAATCTTCAGTCGTCATCACATTCAGTGTCCAGCCTGTGAGTTGACTCGCTAAACGTACATTTTGTCCACTTCGTCCAATAGCCTGAGATAACTGTGATGCATGCACAGCCAAATCCATCGTATGTGAATCTTCGTCCACAACAATCGACAAGACTTCAGCAGGCGCCATGGCATTAATCACTAATTGAGCTGGATTATCATCCCAAAGAATAATATCTACACGCTCGCCACCCAATTCACTTGAAACCGCTTGAACACGCGCACCACGCATGCCAACACAAGCCCCTACAGGATCAATCCGTCCGTCATTGGTTTTCACGGCGATTTTAGCACGACTACCCGGCTCACGCGCAGCCGCTTTAATTTCAATGATGTTCTCGCCTATTTCAGGCACTTCAATACGAAATAGTTCAATCAGCATTTCATCATGTATGCGACTCACTAAGAGCTGTGGCCCTCTATGTTGATCTGAAATAGCATATAAATAAGCACGTGCCCTGTCATTTGTTCTGAACATTTCCTGCGGCAACATTTCAGTACGAGATAAAAAGCCTTCGGCTTTACCGCCCAAATCAATAATAATATGTTCTCGTGTAACTTTTTTGACCGGACCATAAATCAACTGGCCTAGTTTGTCTTTAAATTGGTCTTCAACCAATTGCCGCTCGGCTTCTCTTAATTTTTGAGCAATCGCCTGACGTGCACTTTGCGCTGAGATGCGGCCAAATTCAATCGAAGGCATGATTTCTTCAATACGACCGGCAATCTCAATATCTGGCACACGCTCTTTGGCTTCAGCCAGGGTCAACTCACGCTCAGGAAACATCAACTCATCATCAGGCACAACATCCCAATAACGAAATGTTTCGTATTCACCCGTTCGCGGATCCAATTTAACGCGAATGCCCTTCTCCATGCCTGAAAGTTTCCGTGTTGCTGACTCTAAACCTGCTTGAATCGCCTCTAATACGGTTTCTTTAGGAACCCCTTTTTCATTAGATAGTGCCTCAGCAACTAATAATAATTCTTTGCTCATGCTTCGCCTCGTTCGACTGTCAAATGTGCCTTCATAATATTTGAAAAAAGAAATGTGTGCTCAATATCTCCTTCAACCAAAACCAGAGCATCATGCTCAACTGCTTTAATCATACCGACTATATTGCGCCTACCGTCCATAGGAACGTTTAAACGAATTTGAACATCATCCCCAATATAACGCGCATACTGCTCTGCATAAAATAACGGTCGGGGCGTACCGGGAGATGAAATCTCTAACTGATATTGATTTGAGATGGGATCATGCACATCCAGTAGCGCACTGACTTGACGACTCACACGCTCACAATCATTGACCACAACACCCTCGGATTTATCAATATAGATACGTAACAAGCCTGAACGACCTTGCCGAATATATTCAATGCCCCAAAGTTCAATCCCCATATCTTCAATACTTGGGCGAACCAACTGTTCAATGTCTTGTTGAATCATAAAATCAAACCATCAGATAATAAAAAACCCCATAAATGGGGTTTCTCTAAAAAATAATTGGTAGCGGGGGCAGGATTTGAACCTACGACCTTCGGGTTATGAGCCCGACGAGCTACCAGGCTGCTCCACCCCGCATCAACTGGAATTGATTATACGAGGAACAGTCACTTCACGCAACCCCTTTCTGCTCACTATTTTTAATCTTATGGCGCTTGCCGCAATATGTTTCATCAATCAAGCACAGCATCAACAACGCAAGCATCAAGGCAAGCGGTAATAAACTCAGCGAAAGATGATACCCTGCAACCGAAAACTGTGGCACTTGATGCTTCATCTCACCCTGCCAACCCCAGTCAAGTACTACACCAATCAAAGGCTCAAATAAAGCTTCAAACACAGAATTAAAAGTATTCATAATACCAATCACTGTTGCTGCAAGCGCTAAAGAGAATATTTCTCGAATCATCGCAAAGCTTGTAAAAAATCCACTGGCACTAAATCCAAACACAAATAACAAGCTACTTAAAATAAACAAAGACAAATGCGCACTATATAAAACCAATAACAAACAAATCAAAGCAATAAACGTGCCACAAAATAAAATCGGCTTTCGACGCTGTATATAATCAGAGAACCACCCCCAAAATGGTGCGCCTGCTGCAAATCCTATAAAAATACAAGACACCGCAAAGGCTGCATCCGTTCGTGATAAAGCGTATGCTGTTTCTAAAAAAGGAACGCCCCATAAACCACCAAAAACAGAAACCGGTGCAAAGGCAAGACCGCTATATAAAGACAAAGCCCAAGTTTGTCGGTGAAACAAAATACGCTTCAAAATCATGCTGATTTTATCGGCTGATGATTCTGATTCTGGCTCTAGCTCTGCTGCAACGCTTCTTGAAGGCTTATCACGCAATACCAAATAATAAATCACGCCTAAAATCATGCCCATTAAGCCCGTCACTTCAAGCGCCTCTCGCCAACTTGTTTGCTGCACCAGCACTGCCAGTGGCATCTGGCCACCAACGGCCCCAAGCATTGCCGCTGTCATAAACAAACCCGAAACAAATGCAAAGCGCTGTGGTGCAAACCACACCGCCGCAAGCTTAAAACAAGAAACAGCTGCAAATGCGGAACCGGCGCCCATTAAGGCACGACTCAAACAAGCGAGCCACAGTGTATCTGTCTGTGAAAAAAGAAACGTTGCAAAACTACATAAAAAAATGGCGAGCGTTGTGAGTAATCTTGGGCTGTATCTATCTATCATCACGCCAACAGGAATTTGCATGAGTAAATAAGCATAAAAATAAAAAGCTGACAAATTACCAAGACCTGCAGCGTTCACTTGGAATGAACGCATTAAATCTTGCGTCATCACACTTGGAGAGACTTGAATTAAATATTTATAAAATAAAAACCCCGCTGAAATAACCCAGATAATACATAAATAAAAATTTTTAAAGAAGTTCTGTTTTTGTTTTATTATATTCATACAAAAAATAAGCATGCCTTTCCTGAAAAAGGCATGCTATCTTTTCAATCAATATATTGTCAAGTAGGAGGTCTTACCAACACCATGTTTTGGTCAAGGGCTTAATGGCTAAGAGTATCATTAGAATCACATACACCCACCAAGACAAACTGGTCAATACAGGCACTAAAACACACAGCATAAAGGCAAAGAAAAAAGTACTTAAAAACAATAAAACTTGATTCGAAGGATTATTGGTTTTTAAAAAAGCATGGGCTTTTTCAAGTAACGCGCCTTCCTGTGAAAAAAAGTGGACGGCTAACGGCAACCAACAGATAAAAAATACAATACAATAAAACCACCAATCCAAAAAAGATAATCTGGGATACAGCGTAAAAATTAACAAGCCAAATACAAAATAAACGGATTTAACAAACGATAAATCAACGACTGTAAGTTTTTGTAGTTGCTTTGATAAAAAGTTTTCTGCGGTCATCACAAAACCTCCTGTTTTGCCTATAGATTTCATCATAGCATGATGATGCTAGTTTTTGCAGGGCCCATTTAAAACACCCAGCGCTAGACTGACTGCGTCTATCTGACTTGTTTCATTAAGCAAACGCGGCAAGACAGGCAGCAATTAAAGCGCTCGGAAAGATGCCCAAAAACAATAAAGCTAAGCCATTCACAGAAAAAACAACTTCCGAACTACGTGGCAAAACAATTGCAGCGGTATCTGCTGGCTCATCAAAATACATGACTTTCACCACACGCAAATAATAAAACGCCCCGACAACAGCAAATAATAAGCCAAGCACGGCAACCCATAGTAACCCCACATCGACTAAAGCTTTTAATACCAATAATTTAGTTAAAAAACCAACCATCGGCGGTACACCGGCCATTGAAAATAAAATTAGCATCATCAAAAAGGCGAGCCATGGCTTACGCTGATTTAAACCACGCAAATCATTGATATTCACAATTTCAAGGCCCCCACGTGACAGCAGAACAATCAAGCCAAACGCGCCAACTGACATTAAGGCATACACTAAAATATAATATAACGCAGCACCATAGCCTTCAGCCGTTGCAGCAAGCACCCCAAACAAAGCATAGCCTGCATGTGACACAGCCGAATAAGCCAATAAGCGCTTAAGATTCGTTTGTACGATGGCTAGCAGATTCCCAAGCCCTGTAGATAACAAAGCAAGGACTAAAATTAAGTGCTGCCATTGCATGACCAAATCACCCCAGCCAAGCGTTAATAAACGCAACAGCATACCGAGGGCTGCAATTTTAGGCGCAGCACTGATAAACAATGTTGTAGTGCTTGGCGCACCATCGTATACATCTGGCGCCCACATGTGAAACGGTGCTGCTGCTAACTTAAATGCAACACCAACCACTAAAAATACCAATGAGAAAATCAACAACCCTTGTTGCTCTTGAAATATATCTGAGCTCAACGCGTCAGTAATTCCTTCAAAATCAAGTGCACCGGTCGCGCCAAATAACAGCGACATCCCATACAGTAAAATACCTGATGCCATTGCCCCCATGACAAAATATTTCATGGCGGCTTCTGCCCCATCGGTTTCTGTTCGACGAATAGCGGTCATGGCATATAACGGCAAAGACAAAAGCTCAAGACCCAAATAAATCGTGAGCAGTGAATGTGCTGAGACCAAAACACACATCCCAAGCGTTGAAAAAAGAGCTAAGACCGTATAATCACCAGCGGGAATACTACGTGCCTCTAGATATTCTCGACCATAGAACAAACTCAAGAAAACCGTCACGCCAATAAATATTTTCATCAGATGTGCCATCGCATCACTGATAAAAGCACCCGCAAATAAGAGCGTTTTACTCTCGCCTAAAAATAACGCGCTTTCAGCAACCACCAAAAACAAGCCTATAGATGCCACCATAAAAACAATGTTTTCGCCTTTCCGCGGGAAAAATAAATCCCCTAGCAGTGCGACACACGCAGCAATCAAAAGTGTGATTTCAGGGAGCGCTAAATGCATGTGGCTCAGTAGTGCTGTTGTCATTCTTTAACCCTATTATATTAAGTTATATTAAATTATATTTAAGCTTTAATTTTTGAGTGATTTGCATCAATCAATACTGTATTTACAGATTGATGTACATAATCAAGCATCGGCTTTGGATACACGCCCATGCCAATCACCATCAGTGCGAGTAAAATATAAGCGCTGGTTTCAAACTTAGAAAAATCTTTGAGTGCAACGAATGAAACAGGAGCGAACAGTTTAG
>JAALKW010000046.1 GCA_011087865.1 Legionellaceae bacterium | reverse complement strand
CCCCCCCCCCCCCCCCCCCCCCCCCCCCCCCCCCCCCCCCCTCCCCCCCCACGCCCCTTCACCTTCTCTTTCCCTCGGTTATATAACGCGCTATGCTATAAAAAATAATCACCAACGAGCTTTTTATGCGTATTTTTAATGCACTCATCTGGATAAGCTGCTTCAGCTGTCTATCTAATTTAGCAAATACAGCATCAACCCCACAACAAACAGCAGACAAAACCATCCAGAAACTATACCACAAGCTCTCAGCCAAACCGACACCCATGACCACTCGCTTAAATCAAATTAGCGCCTATTTTTTAAATCAACCTTATGAAAACAATCCCCTGGGTGAAGGCCCTGATGCACATTATGACCAATATCCTTTATATCGAACGGATGCCTTTGACTGCGAAACCTATGTAGATACTGTTTTAGCCATAGCGCTCTCAAAAAACTTAAGCACATTCAAACAATGCATCAACCATATTCGTTATCAGAACGGTGAGATTGCATTCATCAAAAGAAATCATTTTACATCACTGGACTGGAATGCCAACAATCAAAAACAAGGCTATCTTAAAGACATTACACAAGATTTAATCGACGAGCATGAGCATCCTGTTGCTAAAATATCCACCACTTTTATTAATAAACCGAACTGGTATGCCAAACTATCAAAAAATCGTATTCGTCTGCCCGGCGCTTCCCAAAAAAAACAAATGAAACAATATGAAGCACTGAAACAAGCAGGCCAAGCACTCAAAGCCGAAACCATACAACTGCCTTATGTGCCACTCACCGCTTTATTCAATACAAAAGGCGAGCCCAACCAAGCACTTTTCAATCAAATACCCGATGGCGCGATTATTGAAATTGTACGCCCCAACTGGAACCTTGAAGACAAAATTGGCACACGACTTGATATTTCACACTTAGGATTTGTGTTTAGAAAAAATAATCAACTCTATTTTCGTGATGCTTCAACATTAAAACAAAAAATGAGTAATACGCCACTCATTGATTATCTTAAAGCAGCACGAACAAGCCCAACCATTCAAGGAATTAATATTCAAGTGGTGGTACCCCATACACCAGGCACCTATTTATGCGAGGACGTTTTATAGTGCAATTAGCTCATACAACACATATTCGTACTCGATTGTACGACTGGCAACTCAGCAGGAAGAGGCTCAGGTGTTAAATGCTCGATAGACTCTAAGTACGCCTCAAGAAAAAAATCGGTATTACCCGTATTTGCTCGATTATGAATCGTTAGCCTATAACACGCCCCATCTTCTTCTTTTATATTTGCATCTACAACAATCCGAGAGGCTCCGCGCTCCCTATGTATAGGATACTCTATCACCTCACCAGAGGCATGCACCAAAGTAAAGACATTACTTCTGTAAGGCTTGCAAGCATCACACTTAAGATAATCAATCTTAAGCTCAAGCTCTGTTAATTGATTGTCAGCAAAACATAAAGGAGCAGAAACATCTAAAATCAACACGCCCGATACATCAGATGACCGATTGGATATATGTCTCACAGCAACAGGAAAATCCTGATGATATAATTTAATATCTGTATACTCTCTTGTTAACGTTTTAAAGGGGCCTTTCCAAGCAATTTCTATCAATACATTTTTACACGGCTTTTTTTTAAATAAAGAGTGGCTGGCACAATAACTATCTACTGGCTTGACTGGATCCATTCATGTTCCTTTGATTAATAATAACTTTTCCAGTTTCTAGTATTCTTTATTTTTCATAGAGATGCACTAAATATTTGCGTTTTTACAAAGCATATATCTGATGTTAGGCTTTCAATTTTAGACGGTACCAAGCGTCACTCCTCCACGTCATCCCAAGCAGCGAGGAATAACGTGGGGCGGGGCATCAAACAATACAATACATCCCGATCGCAACCGTTCTATCATAGGGCAGCTGATAAAATTCAATATTGAAGTTTGCTGAATAATTTCTCACTAAAAATGCAAATAGTTTCTCTTGCCAATAAAACCACAAGGTTCTTTTTGCGCGTGATGCCAGTACATTGGGAATTTCAATAATATATCGAGCTTTGTTTACATTTATTTCAAATGGCAAAAAATTACGTTCACTCGCAAGATAAAGCGCTTGCGGAATAGACACCACATCCATAAAGCCATAATGCAAAACTAACTCGCAAATATTTTCTTTTAAAATATTCACTTCAAAACGATGCGTCGATGAAACATATGGAATAGGCTCTACACGATATTTAACCAACAAAACATGCTCAGGTAACGTACGGTTTAATTTTAAAAAATTTAAAAAACTACCACCACTTTGATCATAAATATCTGTAATAAAAATAGCGGTGGTATTGGGTATACGCGTTAAGCTTTTATAATCTAACTGACGCAACGTTTTAGAGACTGCGTCTTGTTTACTGTAATAAGTTTCTTTTAGATAAACGCGCCCTTTATGCCAAGTGTACATCACAAATGCTGAGAAACTCGCAAAAGCGACTGGAATCCAGCCTCCGGTGAAAAGCTTTTGGATATTTGCACCCAAAAAGGCAAAATCAATGATCCCAAAAGTAAGAAATATTACCATTATTTTAAGCCAATGCCAGTGCCAATAACGTACCGCAACATAAGCCACTAAAAACAAACTCAAGATGCCTTCTAAATTCACGGCAATGCCATATGCATGGGTCATATCGCTTGCATTTTTAAATACCAATACCAATAAAAGCGTTCCGATAGCTAAAATAATATTCACCTGCGGGATATAAATTTGGCCTCGTTTTTCATCTGACGTTTGAATGATCGAAAGATGAGGATAAAGCCCAAGCAACACGGCTTGACGCATGAGTGAAAACGTTGCTGAAATCACCGCTTGTGATGCAATAATCGTGGCACACGTTGCAATAACAAGCAAAGGCACCGAAAACCAGCTAGGTGCTAAATAATAAAAAGGATTATCTATCGCCTCTGGATGCTGCAGTAAATATGCACCTTGCCCAAAATAGTTCAACACCAATGCTGGGAATGCCACCCAAACCCAGCTCTTACGAATAGGCTGTTTCCCAAAATGTCCTAAATCAGCATAAAGCGCCTCCCCGCCAGTAACCACTAAAAATATACCACCTAGTAGCGCGTAGCCTTTCAAGCCATTCATTTTAAAAAAATAAATAGCATGCACAGGATTCACTGCTGCTAAAACTACAGGGTTTTGAATAATTTGTGTCACGCCAAGTACAGCAATCGTGCCAAACCAAATCACAATCATGGGTCCAAAAAGCTTGCCAATTTTTGCGGTTCCCAATGATTGCATGGCAAATAACGCAATTAAGATGCCGCAAGTAATCGGTAAAACAAAATGAGACAAAGCAGGCAGTGCAATATTCACGCCTTCTATCGCACTCATCACTGAAATAGCCGGTGTTAACATACCATCACCGAGCATTAAACCTGCTCCAAGAATGCCGAGCACAAAGAAAAATCGGATTCGATTACTGCCCGTATGCTTACTTAAAGCAAGTAACGCTAAAATGCCACCCTCGCCATCATTGTCTGCGCGAAACAATAAAAATAAATATTTGATTGAGATAACCAGCGTCAGTGACCAAAAAATAAGAGACAAAATACCCAAAACATCGGGTTTATTAATCACTAAGTCTCCAAGCGACTCACGCATGGCATATAACGGGCTCGTACCAATATCACCATATACAACACCAAGCGCCGTCAGGGTCAAGGCTCCAGCTGATTCTCTTTTTTTATTTTCCATTGTACTCATAGCCAACATCCATTTGTTATCATCAGCGTAACATATTTTGATTGCACAACACGTCCAAACTCTATCATAATAAATACTTCATACATTGCATGATACTTTTGACATCAATATGAATATTAAAATAATACGACCATTAAAACCACTCACGCTCATCACGCTCATTTTATGCCTAACAAGTTCGCTAAGCAGCTGCTTTCAACCCCCCTTTAATAATTTTAAAGCGGATAAGTTTGAGCTAGGTGATTCAGACGCTTGCGAACAACCCTCTTATCATTCACGTGCCGAACGAAATACCATTGCGCGCACAACCATTCGCCATCTAGCAGCAGAATCCATTCAATTTGTTCAGCGTGGCGATAAAATGACATTAATCATTCCAACCGATAAATATTATTTATTTAACAGTCCTGATTTAGATGACACTGAATTTACCGCATTAAATAATATTGCAAAACTCGTAAGACTCTTTCCGTGCAGTCGCTTTATTGTCGCAGGATTTAGCGATGACATCGGTAAAAAATCACTCCAAGATAAGCTTGCTAAAGCACGTGCCGACACCATGGTTACATTTCTTTGGGCTAAAGGTGTACCCGCCCAACGCCTAAAATCAGAAAGTTTTGGTCAACGTTTTCCAGTGGGCAATAACAAAATTATTCATGGTAGCGCGTATAACCGACGCATTGAAATTCAGTGGTGGACTGGAAAGCACTTACCGCCTCCAATCCCCAAACACCTGAAAACCAAATAAGGCTTACCACTCACATGCTTTCAAAGTTCATCGGCGGTATCCTGCTTATTGTCGGCACATCTATTGGCGGCGGCATGCTCGCGCTACCTATGGCTAATGCCGCAGCAGGGCTTTTACCCTCCTCTATCGCGCTTATTTTTTGCTGGCTTATCATGACGCTCGGTGCCTTTTTAATTCTTGAAGTGAATCTCCATGTTCCTTCAGGAAAACATATGCTCTCGATGGCACATAAAACGCTTGGTCTCCCAGGGCTGATTGCAACCTGGATCACTTATTTATTGCTTTTATACGCACTGATATCTGCTTATATTTCAGGCGGTTCAGATGTACTACAAGGGGTGTTTGCTCTCATACATATTCATCTTTTAGATTGGCAAAGCACCTGCCTGTTTACGATTGGGTTTGGTCTGATTGTCTACGGCGGCATTCATCATGTCGACTGGGCCAATCGCGTGCTCATGTTTGGCAAATTAGGTATTTATTTACTACTCGTGATTTTAATTTCACCTTTTATTCAACTCGACTACTGGGAACATAGTGCCCCTGTTGAAATCCCAAGCACTCTCATGATTTTAATCACATCGTTTGGTTTTGCAATTATTGTGCCTAATTTACGTGAGTATTTTAATCAAGATTTAAAACAACTTAAATCTGTGATTCTTATCGGCTCACTCATCCCTCTTGTTTGTTATTTTGCTTGGGATGCTGTCATTATGGGCACGATACCTGCCGATGGCCCAAATGGGTTAATGTCTCTAACGCACAACCCACACCCCACCACCAGTCTTGCCAATCAACTCGCACATGCGGTTCAAAATACAACTATTGATCGATTTTTTCGTACATTTACCTCTATTTGCATGCTCACAGCATTTCTTGGGGTTGCCTTGTGTTTAATGAGTTTTCTCGCGGATGGATTAAATTTTAATCGCCGTGGAAAACAAGGTGTTGCACTGGCTTTACTGACCTTTCTACCGCCGCTCATTTTAGTGCTCTTCTTTCCCGGAGCCTATTTAAACGCACTACGTTACGCTGGCATGTTGTGTGTGATTTTACTGCTTTTTTTACCTGCACTCATGGCACTCTTTGGGAGAAAGCAATTCAAAAGCCCTTTTGTGGTACCTGGTGGCATTTGGCCACCGATATTATTATTGATTAGTTCAGCTGGCTTACTTTACATCAGTCTTTAAGGCGTATTAGAATGCGCTTTTAATTTTATTCAATCACAGGCAACAACAGGAGAGACAATGGTTTTAATTAACACCTCTATGGGCGACATTCGCTTAAAGCTCGATGAGGAAAACACCCCTAATACCGTCGCGAATTTTAAAAATTATATTAAAAATGATTTCTATAAAGATACATTGTCTCACCGTGTTATCGATGGCTTTATGATTCAAGGTGGTGGTTTAAATGCACAAATGGAAACCAAGCAAACCGATAAGCCCGTTGAAAACGAAGCTAAAAATGCCAAGAAAAACACCCGTGGCAGCATTGCTATGGCACGAACTTCAGACCCACACTCAGCAACCGCACAATTTTTTATTAACCTTGCTGATAACGCTTTTTTAAACTTTACAGGCGAAAACGCACAAACCTATGGCTACTGTGTCTTCGGTGAAGTTGTTGATGGCATGGATGTTGTTGATGCCATTGCTAAAGCCAAAACCGGCCAACGTGCAGGTCACGCAGATGTCCCTATGGAAGATATTGTGATTAACAGCATCACAGAAATTGAAGCATAAATAATAAGCATCAATACTCAAAAGACCTTTGGATCCCCTCCATAGGTCTTTTTTTTTGAAAACTCGGTTTTTTGTGTTAAAATTAAAATTAGTATGGCTTTATTTTTATTAGGGGAGCCGTGTATGGGTACCACTGAAAGATTCCTAGTACCATTTAAGAATCGAGATAAAGAAACCATTTCAGCTGAAGTCCAGGCCAAACAAATTTTAGATAGGGTCCAGGAACTACATAAGGAAGGCAAACAGTCTATTGGCCTGACCTACTCCGCCAATGCCGGTGAAACGAGAAGAATCGCTGAAGCATATCAGGATAAAAATTTCGATACAGGCGTTTCAGGTGCTAACCAAGGCGCAGTCATTCCTGAAATAGCTAAATTATTAAAGACACCAGCTTATCAACACCTTCAGCAAGTTTTTCGAATTATCCCTATCACAACAATGGCTTATAAATCTCGCGGAAAAAAAGTAGCTGCGACTGACAAAGAGGTCGGAGACAGTTTGACAGCCGCAACTGACTTTGTGACGAAGGGTGGACATTTAATTGGCTGGATTAATCAAGATACCCCAGACACAGAAGTAGCCATTGGCGGCGGCGTAGCGCTATCGGTACAAACTGACATACAGAAAAGAACGATTAAGGAGTGGACAAAAAATACTTTTTTTAGAACTCCTGCTCATCAGTCCAAAAAAGCAGCGGAAGAAAAATCTCCGACGCCTTATCGGCGCTTTTTTGGGTCTTCTCACGCAAAAAAAAAACCCGCCAGAGCAATAAGCTATTTAGCAACACTACACGCTCAGCTGCAGAGCGGAGACACTCTAAATGCCACTCAAGTTAACGTTGATGAGTTAAATCAAACCTGCGAAAGACTCAAAGCCCACATTCGAGAAGACGAAGCGTCAGGCGCTGATAAAGCTCAACTAAGACAAATACAAGCACAATTAAAAGCTTTAGACGCTGCAACAGAAACAAAGAAAACCTACGCTGGCTATAGCTTATCTACTCAAAAAGCGCCTAAAAAACCCAAAAGAACTGCCCCACAAACAGCACTTGGAACAAGTGCACCTAAAAGTGATGCTAAATTAAATGATGACTTAGCCTTAACACATACCGTTTTACTAGAAGACAAATCACTTGGCAGCTTTACTGAAGCGCGCGATAAAAAACGTGACAAAGTCAAAATGACCGTCACACAATTTCCACACGACGGTGACAACAAAGATAAAGTCACTTACGCGATGGCCATCGTCACAAAACTGGTTGCCAGTTTAAAAGAAAGACCTTCAGCAACCAAACAGATTCAATTGAACAGTGACAATCCAACCGAACTAGCATTTATTTATACAGCTTTGAGGTTCGCTGGAAACAGTTTACCTGAAGACATGAGTTTTGGTGGTGATGCCATCAACCTGCAAGGACCTTACGATCCTTCCAATACAGCAAAAGCACAAAACGACATAGCTACATTTAAAAAAACTGAGATGAACTTAAGGACACTTCTGGATGACATGAACACTATCAGACAAACAGAAGCCCACTTTAAAACTACTGTAGACCTATTTAAAGCGGAATTACAAGCTATGTCGCCGCCCATACCAGAGCCAAGCCCTGGTATGGGCGGCGGCAGGCCTTGATAAAAGTGATTTAGGCTGTGTGAACTATCACAGCCTAAAATTAAACTCAGGGCTTATCAAGAAATAAACTCAAAAGTCTAATGTTGGCCGAGGAGTGCTTTTTAGCTCTATTAACTGCTCTTTTATTACACAAATCGATTGGAGCAAAGCAATTGGCGCATTGCCCTTAGGCGGTGTTGGTGGTTTACTTGCAAAAAAACTAAATGCTGTGCCGATAGCGGTCATCGTATAAAGTGCATTTTTAGGATTAACTGTTCTCATTCATCCGCCCTTCTAATATTTAAAACTGTGCGAATTTTAGCATAAAAAAACCAAAATATCTGCTATAGTTAAGGCTTGTATAATACTCAATCGTCCCTCACTGAACACTTGAAAACTAGGCCAATGGAACGAACGAAACCTTTTTTAAAATGGGCAGGTGGAAAATATCGCTGCCTGAATCATGTCATTAAGGCCTTACCGAAAGGCTCTCGTCTTGTTGAGCCATTTGCAGGCTCAGGCGCTGTTTTTTTAAATGCCTCACACCATCAATTTTTACTCACTGACGCCAATGCCGATTTAATCGCACTTTATACGCATCTTAAACAAGAAGGCAGGCGCTTTATTTTATACTGTAAACGTTTTTTTTGTGAGGCAAACAATCAATCCGAAGTGTATTATCAATATCGGGTACAATTTAATCAAAGCAAACCTGGTAGCCGAAAACGTGCCGCTTTGTTTCTGTATTTAAACCGCCATGGCTATAATGGCCTCTGTCGATATAATTTATCCGGCGGCTATAATGTTCCGTTTGGTCGTTATGTTAAGCCTTATTTTCCTGAAAAAGAGCTTGTTGTTTTTTATCAAAAAAGCCAAGCGGCTGAATTTATTACAGCCGATTTTAAACAAACTTTTTTAAATACAAAACCAGGGGATATTATTTATTGCGATCCACCTTATGCGCCACTCTCAAAAACCAGTCAATTTACAGCTTATACTCGCCAAAAATTTGGCGAGTCCGAACAAATTGGTTTAGCTGAACTTGCGAGAAGTAGTGCCGAGAATAATATTCCTGTGATTGTTTCAAATCATGATACGCCATTTACACACAAATTATATCACGGCGCACAAATAACCTCTTTTCCTGTGCGTCGCAATATCAGCTGTAAAGGCAAGCAGCGTATGGCCGTTCGTGAACTCATTGCCGTGTTTAAATAACTTTATTGCACTGGATTTTTTTCTGCATGTGCATGTGTTTCTTTCATAAAAAATGTCAGTATTGCCGCAATAAAAATCCCGATAGGAATCACAGCCATTGCAAGCTGATAATCAGCGGCTGTATATAAATGTTTAACTTCATCAGCACTTAATGTATGAATGGCTAATTTACCTTCGTAACGCGCGAGCACACACCAATCTAAAATACGACCCACGAGTGGCTGCAGAAAAATGGCACCGAGCATGACACACATATTGGTCATTGCAATGGCTGTGCCTGCGGCTTCTTTTGGGCTTAGCTCACGTCCTACTGCAAACACAATGGCTTGTGCACTATAAGAAAAGCCCAATACAAACATCATCAAATATAATAAATACCCGTGAATACCTGGCGCATATAAAATACAGGTCATGATGATTGCCGCACCAAATGCCCCCATACGCATGGGTAATTTGCGTTGCTTAATTCGGTCAGAATAATACCCCCACAAAGGTGCACCAAACATACAGCCCATAAATAAAATGGAATTAGCAAACTCTGCAGCGGGTAAATCAAGATCGTAGGCATGTGATAAATAAGGAATACCCCAGAGCTCTGCAAAAACAGTTGTTGGTAAATAAACCAAGCAACCATACGCGCCATTGATCCAAATTTGATGATTACTTGTAATTAATTTTAAGTCTTTCCATATGCTATTAAAACTATCGACCGTACCGCCGTCTTCATCTGCGCCTTGTTTTTTATCATGGATACCAAACCACATTACCACCAGTAAACCCAATCCAAAAATCGCTGTTAAATGCACCGACATTTTCCAGCCCACCTGCTCAACCATTGCACCTAAAAGATTATCCCCAAGCATTGCACCGATGGTACCCAGTGCCGTTGCTAAGCCTGCAACCAACGCGAGCCTATCTTCTGGTAGCCAAATCGTTGCGAGTTTAAGCACACCAACAAATGCAAACGCTGAACCAAAGCCTGTTAAAAATCGCCCAGCTGCCGCCAAACTCACGAAATCAGTGGCGGCAAAAAACCACATACCAAGCACCGAAACAGCACAGGCTAATGTCAGTAAACGCCTAGGGCCCCAGCGGTCCATTAAGACCCCTACAGGCAGCTGCATCGGTACATACGAGTAATAATAAAATGAAGAAAAAACACCAAAGCCCATGGCCGATAAGCTAAAATGCGCGCGAAGCGCTGGCTCCATCACACTGGGTGTAATCCGTAAGAAGTATTCATACGAGTAAAAAAGCGCACCAATGCCACAAATCAACCAGGCAAGTAGCACTGTTTTTTTAGATTTCAGCATGTTTCATTCATCCAAATTAGCTTATTTTAAACGGCATGTATCTTTTAAGAAAAATCCTATGAGCATCACAGCAATTAACGACAAAGGTAACACAGATAAGGCACGTTGATAATCAGACACGGTATACACGACCGGGCTGATTAACGCTGCTTTATTTAAATTAAAGTCCAATAAATATCCAACCAAAGGCTGGAAAATAACGCCTCCCAGGGTAACAATCATGTTAATCACCGCAAACACTGTTCCAGACAACTCAGCACCACTGGTTTCTTTTGCCATCACAAAAGCAATAATTTCCGTGCCACTAAACACACCATATAAAAACAATAAACTCACAAGTGTCATATATGATAAATTTGAAAAGTATAATACCGTACTAATACAAAGCAACGAAAAGAATGCGCCGCCCACTAAAAACAATGTCCTCCGACCTGTTTTATCAGAAAAATACCCGCCTAAAGGCGCACCCACAGCCCAACCTAAAAACATGGCTGAAACACTTTTCGCGGCTTCCATACTGGTTAAACCATGCGCTGACTCAAGATAAGATTTACCCCAAAGCTCACCAAATACAGACAGCGAGGTATACAGTGCTGCACCCACAAGGCCAATCAACCAGACTTCACGTGAAATTAACACCCGCCATACCTGCGAAAAAAATACAGGCAAAGTATGAATTTGCGTTTTCTTTGCGCCCGGCCCATCACGCACAACAAAAAAAATTAAAACCGTTAAAGCGACTCCAGCGATAACCGTTAACATCAGCACTTCTGTTAATGCTAAGGTCTCGGCTAATGCTGTAATTTTAATGCTGCCATACATTAAACCCAACATCCCAAGCGCTGTCATAAGACCAGTTGCCAATGAAAAATAACGGCGTGGTAACCAGTGCATCATAAGCGTTAAACAGCCAACAAATGCAAAAGAAGAACCAAACCCCACTAAAAGCCGCCCAATCCCTGCAATCCATAAAGAAGAAAACGTCATGAACAGATAAGAGCCGAGTGCGCAGCATAAACAAGCAAAAGATAATAAACGCCGAGGTCCGAACCGGTCAATCAACATGCCGACCGGGAGCTGCATGGGGGAATAAGCAAAATAATAAAGTGCTGCAAGTTGACCAAATGTAGTTGCTGATATATGACCAAACGCAATACTTAATTCACTTTGTAAAGTACCGGGTAAGATGCGTAGTAAAAACTCATAGCAGTAAAATAAGGCACCAACCAAACAAACGGTGATGCCAAAGAGTAAAGATTTATTGTTTTTTGAGGTTACATCTTGCATGTGCATGCGTCTCCTTCAAAAAGAGGGTTAGAATCGCCGCGAGGAAAATTCCAATTGGAATCACCATCATGGCATATTGATAATCCCCTACTGTGTATAATTCTCGCATACCATCTGTACCCAGTTGAATGGATGCTAGTGTTTCACCGTATCGAGCCGTGACACTCCTATCCAGCAAGCTACCAATCAAGGGCTGTAGTAACATCGCACCCAGCATGACAAACATATTGGTGGTTGCAATCGCGGTTCCTGCTGCTTCTTTGGGACTTAACTCTCGTCCTACAGCAAATACAACGGCTTGCACACCATAAAATAAGCCCAAAATAAACATCATCGCATATAAACCATGCGTCGTGACTCCAGGCAAATAAATCACCATGGTCATCATGATCGTTGCACCAATCGCACCAATCAACATGGGTTTTTTTCGTTGATGCATCTTATCTGACAAATAGCCCCAGGTCGGCGCACCAAACATAAATCCAAGAAACACCAGTGAGTTTGCAAATTCAGCTTCTGGCAAAGACATACCACGCGCATGAGATAAATAAGGAATCCCCCAAAGCTCAGCAAACACTGTCGTTGGCAAATAAATGAGGCAACCATATCCACCGTTAATCCAAATTTGTTTGTTGGTTAAAATATATTTTAAGTCTAATAAACCATCTTTAAAACTGGTAACCGTTCCACCATCTTCGTCTAAATGCTTTTTCTTATCGTGAATACCAAACCACATGAAAAAAATCACACCTAGCCCAAACAAAGCGGTAAAATTAACCGCATGCTGCCAGCCTAATTTTAAGACCATCGCACCTAAAAGATTATCACCCACCATGGCACCAAAGGTACCCAGTGCGGCAGCAAGCCCTGCAACCATGCCGAGCTTATCTTCTGGCAGCCAAATAGTCGCGAGTTTCAGG
>JAALKW010000045.1:11574-12700 GCA_011087865.1 Legionellaceae bacterium | reverse complement strand
CCCCCCCCCCCCTTCCCCCCCCCCGGCCACCGCGGATTATTTTCAGATTTATCCTTCAAAAACCTCCGTTTTATTTGCAACCTCAGCACGTTTCGGCGCTATTATTAGTGATGCCAATGATGAGATAGAACAGGCGCTAAATCAATATGGTCTACACCTTGGGAATGCCTTTCAATTAATTGATGATGCACTGGACTACTGTTCTGACGCTGAAACCATCGGAAAAAATATTGGCGATGATTTGGCTGACGGCAAAGCGACCATGCCACTGCTATATGCCTTAGAACAAGGCACACCAGCGCAAAAAACACACATTCGCGAAGCACTCGCACAAGGCTCTCTTGATGCATTACCTGATATTTTAGACATATTAAAAGCAACAAATGCCATTGAATACACGAAGCAACTGGCCAAAAAAGAAACCGCTTTAGCTATCAGCGCTTTAGCTATTTTGCCTGATTCAATCTATAAACAATCGCTCATCGAACTCGCAGAATACGCCACAGCACGCTCGTTTTAAATTTAACTTCAAATTTAACTTTTCTACTTTGAACTCAAAAAAACAAGCTATCACAAAGCAGGGTAATCCGTATAACCCTGCTCCCCACCTGCATATAAACTCGACTGTTCAGGTAAATTCAATGATGCATTTTGCTTAAGTCGCGACACCAAGTCAGGATTCGCAATAAAAGGCTTTCCGAAGGCCACTAAATCCGCATAACCCGACTTGATAGCCTCCATCGCCATCGTACGGGTATAACCATTATTCACCATCCAGGTCCCGTCAAAGCACGCGCGGAGCGCATGAAAATCAAAACCCTGGTTATCGCGAGCGCCGCCTGTTTCACCTTCAATAACATGTACATAGGCAAGCTTCAAACGACTCAGCTCTTCTACCAGTGGAAAATACACTTTCTCTGGCGCGCTATCACGTGCATCTGCTTTATGTGTGACAGGAGATAAACGAATACCTACTCGATGGGCACCAATCGCTGAAACAATCGCTTCTGTTACTTCAAAAGCAAAGCGTAAACGCTTACTCACTGAACCACCATAAGCATCTTTTCGATGATTCGTTCTATCGCTCAAAAATTGCTGTATCAAATACCCATTCGGAGCATGAAAT
>JAALKW010000045.1:0-11564 GCA_011087865.1 Legionellaceae bacterium | reverse complement strand
CAATTTCATCTAATAAAAGCGCACGTGGTGTCCCCACATCTGAAAATCCACCGTCTTCAATAAATGTTTTTACATGTTTAGGCTTAATTGCCGATGGCGCTACAGGTGCCCTGCCATCGGGTTGCATCGACGCATGTGATACACGTCCCACGTGCCAAAGCTGCGCGAATATCACCCCGCCTTTTGCGTGAACCGCATCAGTCACTAAACGCCAACCAGCTATTTGTTCTGAGGAATAAATACCGGGTGTCCAGGCATAGCCCTTCCCTACTGGCGAAATTTGGGTGGCTTCTGAAATAATTAATCCGGCATCAGCACGCTGTGCATAATATTCAGCATTGAGTGCATGAGGTGCATCGTTGCCATGGCGCGCACGACAACGCGTCAATGGCCCCATGATAATTCTATTTTTTAATGCGGTGCCACTTAAATCAAACGACTGAAACAAGGGATTCGAATCAACATCCATGCAACCTCTCCATCTACAGCTTAAAATTTAAAATTAAATCACTAAACATTAAATAAAAAGTGTACTACATCTCCATCTTTCATCACATAGGTTTTCCCTTCAAGGCGTAATTTACCTGCAGCTTTTGCCCCTTGCTCACCGTTACAAGCCATAAAATCATCATATGCTGTCACTTCTGCACGAATAAAACCTTTTTGAAAATCAGTATGAATCACACCTGCCGCCTCTGGCGCTGTTGCACCAACAGGGATAGTCCAGGCACGGACTTCTCGAACACCGGCCGTAAAATAAGTTTCAAGGCCTAATAACGCATACGCGGCTCGAATCACTTGGTGTAAACCTGGCTCCTCTAAGCCCAAATCTTCCATAAATTCTGCTCGCTCGGCATCATTGAGCTCAGATAAAGTTGCCTCTGTTTCAAGTGATAAAGGCAAAATACCCGCACCTTCACTGGCTGCCAGTGCGCGAACTTTTGCTAAGGCTTCGCTATCATTCAAACCGTCATCATCAATATTTGCAATGTATAAAATTGGTTTTGCTGTCAGCAAGCCATATCGTTTACAGATATGCGCCACCTCATCAAAATTAGGCAGTGCTCTGACTTGTCCACCTGCTTCCAGATGCAATTTAATTATCTCAAGCAGTTGTTTGTCTTTGAGAGCGTCTTTATCACCACTTTTACTGTTTTTATTTGCTTTTTGATGTGCTTTATCAACCGTTTCTAAATCAGCTAAGGCAAGCTCTGTATTAATCGTTTCAATATCACCTAAGGGGTCAATTTTTCCATGCACATGCACCACGTTTTCTTGTTCAAAACATCGTACCACATGTAAAATAGCATCCGTCTCACGAATATTTGCTAAAAATTTATTGCCAAGCCCCTCGCCTTTGGCAGCACCTGCAACAAGGCCTGCAATATCAACAAATTCCATTGCAGCAGGAATCACACGCTCAGGAGATACAAGTTTTGAAATCGCATCAATACGCGGATCGGGTATCGTGACCATCCCAACATGTGGGTCAATCGTGCAAAAAGGATAGTTAGAGGCTTCAATGCCTGCTTTGGTTAACGCATTAAATAACGTGGATTTCCCAACATTTGGCAAGCCAACAATACCGCATTGTACGCCCATGGTTATTCCTCTTTTTTTGTATGTAAAGCAAGCTTTGCTGCTGAAAACTGCGCTGAAATAATATTCGGCATCACATCCGTAGCATGCTGAATAGCGGTATCAATTGCTTGTCTATCGGCTTGTGATGGCTTACCCAGGACATAATCCAGAACTAAATCTTTATGGCCAGGATGTCCAATCCCTAAGCGCAAACGATGAAAATTTGCACCCCCTGCATGTGCCATTAAGTCACGCAAACCATTGTGCCCACCGTGACCACCGCCTGTTTTAAGACGCGCAACACCAACCGGCAAGTCTAACTCATCATGAGCGACTAAACCGGCCTCAGGATCAATTTGATACAATTGACACAAAGCCCGCACAGCGCGACCGGATTCGTTCATAAAGGTATCGGGTAGTAAAATATAAAACACCTGCCCATCAAGCTCAGCTGATGCAACTTCACCATGAAAGGCTTTATGAGGGCGAAACGTAACCCCTAGCTGCTCGGCCAATGTGCGGGCAAACCAACCGCCCGCATTATGGCGAGTGCGCTCATATGACGCACCCGGATTTTGTAATCCAACAACGAGTTTAATCGTCATAATGCGCTCAGCTTTTATTCTGCAGCAGGTTTATCTTCAGATGTATCTTCGGATTTATCTGCTTTAGATTCAGCTTCTGTCGATGCATCAGCTGACGCTTCTTCACCTGTTTCAGCCTCACCATCCACTTCATCTTCACCTTCAACTTCAGGCTCTTCTTCGATAACAACACGTGGCTCATGCACACTCACAACAGGATGGTCATGGTCGCCTTCGGTTGGATCAATACTCAACGCAACACCTTTTGGTAATTTCAATTCAGACAAATGTAACACTTGATCCATTTCAAATGCCGCCAAATCAACTTCAATAAACTCTGGCAAATGACGCGCTTCACAACGGACTTCGACTTCTGTCATGGTATGGTTAACTACACCAGAAGCTTTAACCCCAGGGGCTTCTTCTTCATTCATAAAATGTAAAGGCACGATTTTTACCAATACATCTTTAGCCGATACACGCTGTAAATCCATGTGTAAAATAATCGCTTTATATGGATGACGTTGAATATCTTTTAAAATCACACGTTCTTTTTTACCTTCAACTGAAATTTCAAAGACGCTTGAGTAAACACGCTCAGATTCCAAGGTTTTTTGTACATGCTTTTGTAAAAACTGAATGGCTTGTGATGGTTTATCTCCACCATAGATAACAGCCGGTACTTTCTCATCAAGACGGCGCAGGCGGCGGCTCGCACCCTTCCCAATCAGCGCTCTTGTTTCTGCTTCTAACATAATCTCTGACATTGTATCATCTCCAAAAAAATTAAATGCTTTATTTTGCGACCAAACAAAGCACCTCTTTGTTTAAAATAATTTAAATAAACAAGAGGCAGCGCAGTATACACCACTTTTAAACAACTTGAAATGCGTCAATATTTCTGACGCTTATTTTGATAAGCGTCGCTCTCTTCTTGACGTGATAGTTGATCAAACACAGTATCAACACACACTTGATGTGGGCGAAGCCTCTCATGCATTGCTGAAAGCGTCAGGGGATTAATCCCTGTCTCATGCAACACCTTTCGCAGTTTAGGTGCTTTGTCTACTGCTTTTAAAACAGCACCTGTACTATATAAATCAGGCTCACGTTTAAAAAACGTCATTTTACAGAGGGTCACTAAAGAAGGCATGCTCACTCCTGAGAGTGCGTATTCATCTAATACCATTTGACGAGCATGATGATCCGCCTCTAACAAAGCTTGCTGATACGTCCGATAATCCTCGCTGCCCTGCTCAATAATTTCGTTTCGCGTCCGTACCGTTCGACATAAATCATATCGATAAGTTAATCCTTGAACATGCGATGGAAATTGATTTAAATACTCATCTAAATCTTGCCGTGCGGCATCTACATTGTTTTGTTTGAGGTACAACTCGGCGCGAGCCCATAAAAAGTCATAATATTTAGGGTTCGAATCAGGTTTTTTTTCAAGCAAAGTGGTTAAATCGATCAACGCTTCAGGCCACTTTTCTTGCTTAGCATAAATTTGATACCGTAAATTGAGTACATCGGTGATATCAATATCGCACTCACCTGTATTCAACAAAGCAGGCGTATTTTCTAACAATTGTTCAATATAAACCAGCGCATTATCCAATAAATCATTTTTAAAATAAATTAAGGCATTATAATAAGCTCGTTTTATCCGAAAGCTATCATCACATATGGACAAATAAACCTTTAAATCAACCAAAGCCTCTGTATATTGGCCAAGCTCACACAAGACGATGCTACGCAAATCAAGCGCCCCCACATGCAGGGGCGTATTTAACAAAATAAGACTTAAGTCTTGCTCTGCCAGTGAGAACTTAAGCAAACCAACATGTAAATGCGCACGGCGGATCAACAAAGCTGCTCGAGGCTGTATGGTATCAGACGCTTTGGAATACCCCTCTAAAAGCGCTGTTAAATAATGAATAGCACCCGGCGGGAAAGGCCCATAATAATGCAGTTCATCATTGTAACATTCCATCAGCTCTGCTTGATGCTTAAACAGTGAGTCATCACCATCCTCCTCAAGCACGACGCCTAAATCCGAAAATCCTAAATCCAACCGCATAATAACTCTTTCCTAATCATCTTAAATTTAATTTTGTTTGATGTTATTTAATTTAATTAAATTAAAGGCGCTAAAAACTGCCCCGTATAAGAACGCTTGTTTTTCGCCACTTGTTCCGGTGTCCCTGTCGCCAAGACTTCACCCCCGCGGTTTCCGCCCTCGGGACCTAAATCAATCACCCAATCAGCTGTTTTAATCACATCTAAATTATGCTCAATCACGATAATTGTATTGCCCTGATCGCGCAACCTAAATAACACGTGCAGCAATTGCTTCACATCATGAAAATGCAACCCGGTTGTCGGCTCATCTAAAATATACAGTGTTTCACCTGTACCACGTTTTGAAAGCTCACGTGCAAGCTTCATGCGCTGTGCCTCCCCGCCGGAAAGTGTCGTCGCACTTTGTCCAAGGTGCACATAAGATAACCCAACATCCATCAAAGTTTGACATTTTCTCGCTAAAACAGGCACCGCATCAAAAAAGTCGCAGGCCTCTTCTATCGTCATGTTCAATACTTCGTGAATATTTTTGCCTTTATAGTGCACATCCAAGGTTTCTCGATTATATCGCTTACCTCGACAAACATCACAAATCACATATGTATCCGGTAAAAAATGCATTTCAACCTTGATCAGGCCATCGCCCTGACACGCCTCACAACGCCCACCCCGCACATTAAAACTAAAGCGTCCTGGTTTATAGCCCCTCGCCCGTGACTCGGGTGTATTTGAAAACAGTTCACGGATGGGTGTGAAAAGTCCTGTATACGTTGCAGGATTAGAACGTGGTGTACGCCCTATAGGGCTTTGATCAATATCAATTATTTTGTCACACCAATCCAGTCCTTCAACATGGCGGACATCCCCCACCATCGGGACTTGGCTACGATAAAATTTTGCTCGCGCTAAAGGATACAGCGTATCATTGATTAAACTTGACTTGCCCGAGCCTGATACGCCTGTAATACAAGTCATGAGCCCCACAGGAATATTCACAGACACATCTTCTAGATTATGACACGTAATACCTTCAAGCTTGATTAAACGCGCTTCATCATAAGGTGTCCGTACAGATGGGACCTCTATTTTTTCCGTGCCTAATAAATAACGCCCCGTTAAAGACGCTTTACACTGCATGATATCTTCTGGCGTCCCGGCAGCAACAACTGCACCACCATGGATACCCGCCCCAGGCCCCATATCCAACACATGATCTGCTGTTCGAATCGCATCCTCATCATGCTCAACCATAATAATTGAATTGCCTAAGTCGCGAAGCTTATGCAAAGTTTTTAATAATCTTGCATTATCACGCTGATGTAAACCAATGGATGGCTCATCTAACACATACATGACGCCCACCAAACCCGAGCCAATTTGACTGGCCAATCGTATACGCTGTGCTTCACCGCCTGACAGTGTTTCCGATCGCCTATTCAGTGATAAATAATCCAGTCCAACTTCCACCAAGAAGCCCAGTCTTGCTGTAATTTCTTGATTAATTTTTTTCGCAATTTCGCCTTTTGCACCAGGCAGCACCAATCCTTTAAAAAATTGATACGCTTCATCAATCGGATACGCGACAACATCCGTTAAACGTCGGCCATCAACCAGTACATTCCGGGCAGCAGGTCTTAGCCGCGTCCCTTCACAACGCATGCACGGTCGAAACATGAGCTCTGCATTATCTTCTGGGCCTACTTTCAGCACTTTCTTTTCAATGCCAAGCCCATCACATGCAGTACAAGCACCGGCTGGACTATTAAATGAAAATAACCTTGGCTCTAATTCTTCAAGACTATAACCACATTCAGAGCACGCAAATTTGGATGAAAATACAATGTCTTTGTGTGCCGCATCCATCGATGCAATCACAGCAATGCCTTCACCAACATGTAGTGCATTCTCAAATGATTCACTCAACCGAACTCTTGCATCATCACGCACCTTCAGTCTGTCCACCACCACTTCTATCGTATGCTTTTTATAGCGCTCTAGTTCAGGTGGTGTATCTAAATCATACAATTCTCCGTTCACACGCACCCGCACATAGCCAAGCACTTGCAGTCGTTTAAATACTTGCTCATGCTCACCTTTTTTGCCCCGAATCACAGGACCTAAGAGCATAATTTTACTGTCTTCAGGTAAATTTAAAACATGATCAACCATTTGACTAACGGTTTGTGCATGTAATTTAAGTTGATGTTTTGGGCAGTAAGGCTCACCCACACGCGCATACAAAAGCCTTAAGTAATCATATATTTCTGTCGTTGTCCCAACGGTTGAGCGTGGGTTATGCGATGTCACTTTTTGCTCAATCGCTATCGCTGGCGAAAGGCCTTCTATCGACTCAACATCAGGCTTATCCATCATCGATAAAAATTGCCGAGCATACGATGACAACGACTCAACATAACGCCGCTGCCCTTCTGCATATAAAGTATCAAACGCTAAAGATGACTTACCCGAACCCGACAGTCCTGTAATCACACTCAGTTGATTACGCGGCAAACTCACATTAATATTTTTTAAATTATGCGTCTTTGCCCCACGAATTTGAATGGTTAAATTCTTCACTGTCATCACTCTCTTCAGCCGCAGCATTTTCAGTAATTGCGTTTAAACGCGAGTTAATAGGATTAAGCTCTCTTACTTCTGAGCTTTCACGCCTCAATCGAAGCACGCCCTCAGGTCTTGTTGTTCTTGATTGCATGGACTGCATACCACTTAGAACCGGTGCTGCTACAATCATATTAAAAAAGTGCATTACATTGCTTGTGTCTCTTGGTGGGTGTAACTTTAACTCACTGGTATTAAATGTTTTCATACTACCATCTGTGAGCTTCACTTTGACTTTTATATTATCTAATATGGCTTTTTTACTCAGTGCTTTTTCTAAAGCAATATATTGCGCGATTGAAATTTTTTCTTTTATTTCAAAATGCTCGCCTTGAATCACGATATTTTTCGCTAATGCCTCCATCATTGCAGGATACGTTTTAATCCGAAATAAAGTGTGATCACAGACAACATGTAGTGGCGGCAATGCATCTTTTTTTTCAAAAAAAGCCTTTCTTCGATTATCCATTCATCTCATCCTTTTGATATCAGCTACGATATGACCTATTAATATAGGCCCAGAATAAGATAGTAACGTTTTTTTTATAAAATAAACAGTCAGCTCGATAAACGATACTCGGCCTCATCTTCTTGTATCACAGCGTCCAAAAGCGCCCCCTCAAAGTATTTTTTTTGTTTGTCCGGGCTATAAAATAAAAGCGACCGCGTCAATGGCGGAAGAGGAGGCATCAAATCTTCAGTCAATACTCTATCCGTGAACACCCGAGAAGATAGCGCGGGTGGCTCATCCTGCTTTAAAGGTTCAATCACTACACCTTTAAAGCAAGCAGCGGGCGGCTCATTTTTCGGTTCAAAAGGATCATAACCAAGATGTTGGTGAAACACAGGATTTAAGCGCCATGTTTTCGTTAAAAGACCTGTGTCGCCACTCAGCATTTGATATTTAATCGCTAGATGCTTTGGCATTTTGGGGCACTTAAATAGATCACTAAGACGAAGCAATTGTCCCTGTGTCAGCGGTTCATCTTGTATTTCATCTATTTCTGTATGGGCTTCATAAACGCCTGCTTCTATATCTGCTCTTAAACGCTCAATCCATACATCTATTTTCAGGTCTTTATTTTTGGGCATGTTTTTGTGTCACTTGATTCGGCTTCAGCTGCAGCGCTATTGTCGAGCCTTATAGGAGGCAACGTCACAGGCTTTGAAAAAAATGTATGTCCTTCAGATTCAGATACAGTATATATCTCAGGGGGAGGACCCGAAGGTTCAGGTGATGGGGGCTCAACAGACGCTAAATCCTCTGCTGCAAGGCCTTGATAAAAACCCTGCTCATCAAAAAAAGTATAATTTAAACGGCCAGGCTCCCCATTCAACATCTGATAGGCAACGGTTAAATTTTGAGGCGTACTCGGCAATTTAAATAAGTCACTGAGACGAACCAATTGCCTCTGTGTCAGCGGCTCATTTTTAATCTCATCGATGTCTGTATTGGCTTGATAAACGCCTGCTTCTAAATTTTGACTAAAACGTTCAATCCATACATCTATTTTTACTTCTTTATTTTTAGGCATATTTTTTTGCTTTAAGCTATTAATTTAAAATACTTTTTAGCCAAGTAGTCTAACGTAATACGAGACAAAAACCAAGCTTTTTTTCTGCATTTAATTTAAAAAAAACTCAAGTTATGCTAAAATAACGCTAAATAAAGCACATAAAACATAAATTTTAAAAACTAGAGGGAGAGAGTCATGCGTGGAGCGCTTAACTTTATTTTGGGTCTTGCTTGTGTGTTCATTGTAGGCGCACCACATGCCACCCATATCAAACATCTCGAAAACGAACTCAGTGATTCCATGATCACCACTAAAATCACTTCAAAATTGACTGAAAGCAAAAATTTAAACCCCCTTAAAATCACCGTATCAACCGATCATCACATCGTGACTTTAAGTGGTCATGTTAAAAATAGAGCCGCCATGCGTGAAGCACTTCATCTCGCAAAAACAACCCAAGGCGTACAAGCCGTTCATGCAAAAGATTTACATATCAAGCGCATCAATACTTCGATTGCCGACGCCTATATCACCACGAAAGTCGAAGGGGCTATTTTAAAAGCTAAAATTTTAGATGACGAATCCATTCCATTGGTTGGAATAAAAGCCAGCACAAACAACGGTGTTGTCACATTATCCGGTGAAGTGAAAAACAGCCATTCCATTGCGCCGCTGCTTAAACGCATTGTCGCAGTCAAAGGCGTGACACAAGTCGTTTCACATTTACATGTCGCCAAACGTAAGGCTTAATTTAGGTCAAATAAAAAAACCTGGATCAAATATTTATGCTCAGGTAGAATCGAGGGCTTATTTAAATTTAACCTCGAAGCACGGATGAGATTATATGTCTGATACAAAAACAAACACCTCTCAATCTAATAAATCACGCTATCTACCTTGGCTGATTTGGTTTTTAGGTGCCTTTTTTTACTTTTATGAAAATTTATTACAAGTCTCCCAAGGTGTCATGGTCCATGACCTCATGCGCGCATTAAGTATTGATGCTGGTGGTGTTGGTCTTTTAGCCGGTGCTTTTTTTTGCAGCTACGCGCCCATTCAAATTCCAGCGGGTGTTTTAGCTGATCACTATAATGTTCGTCTATTACTTGGAACCGCCATCGCTTTTTGCGTGGTCGGATGTATGCTTTTTGTATCAAGCCATGGTTTTTATCAAGCAGCCCTTGGACGTCTCTTTATTGGGGTTGGCTCAGGCTTTGCTGCTATTTGCTCCATGAAACTGGCCACTCTTTTGTTCCCAGCCAAAAAATTTCCTTTCTTGCTAGGCCTCATGGTCACGCTAGGCATGACGGGTAGTATCATGGGAGGCGGGCCACTTGCCGTTGTGGTCGAATCTGTCGGTTGGCGTAATGCACTGTATGGCCTCATTGCGCTCGGTATTATTTTGGGTATTCTTGTCGTATGGCTTGTCCAAGAAAAGAAACATGTTTCCGCCGACATAAAACGCCCACACAAAAATCATCATGTCCTTCATGGTTTAATGCAAGTTATCTCCAGCAAGCATAGCTGGGCAATTGCAGGCTATGGTGGCCTCATGTTTGCACCGACCTCTATTTTTGGTGGTTTGTGGGGTGTACCTTTTCTCATGCAAGCTTATGCCCTAGATAAACCTGCAGCAGCAAGCCTTGTCTCACTCTTATTTTTAGGCTGGGTCATTGGTGGGCCTTTAACTGGACTGATTGCTGGCAACTTTAAAAGCAAACGGCCGACATTACTCATTGGCTCTCTCGGTGCACTAACCTGCATGAGCAGCATTTTATATGTTTCACATATGCCTATCTTTTTGCTGTCTACGGCTATTTTTCTTTTTGGCCTTTTTTCGAGTTGTTTTCTGCCTTCGTTCTCTATCATGAAAGAAATTCATGATGAAGCATATTCAGGCGCTGCACTTGGATTTATGAACACGGCCAATATGATAGGTGGCATGCTTGGGTTGCCTTTGGTGGGCTTTTTATTAAATCACTTATGGGATGGCAATATGCTAGAGGGTGTTAAGCATTATACCACCTCAAATTATATTTATTCCCTCTCACTACTGCCTTTAATGATGCTGATTTCAATTGGATTACTTGCTTTTGTCCAGGAAGAGAAAAACACTCACTCAGCCTGACAGGCATCACACCATCCATAAATAATCAGCGCATGGCTGGTCATTTTAAATTTAGCGCGCTTTGCAATCATGACTTGGCGTGCTTCAATTTCTTCATCTACGAACTCAAGTACTTTTCTACACTTCACACAAATGAGATGATCATGATGATCACCTTCGCTGAGCTCAAACACCGAATGCCCACCTTCAAAATGATGCCGATAGACTAAACCTGCCGCTTCAAACTGTGTGAGCACCCGATAAACCGTCGCAAGGCTGACTTCTTCTCCCATGTCTGCCAATGCTCGATAAATATCTTCTGCGCTTAGGTGCCGTGTTTGGGATTGCTCTAAAATTTGCAATACTTTTAAACGAGGCAAAGTAATTTTTAAACCTACATTTTTTAACTGTTGACTGTCTCCCATTGCCTTTCTCCTCATGTAGAACGTGTTCGACAAGCCACGTTTTGCTCGTTATACTGCAACCGCATATAATATGGTTAATTTTTCAGGGTAGAATAAACGCATGCGAATTTTTTTAAATCTTTTTATTGTTCTTTTTTTAATGCTCTCACTCACGCACTGTGCCTCATATGATTATTCTAAGCGAATCGTACAACAAGGCAATTTATTACCTGAAAAAAAAATAAAGCAATTAAAAATCGGCATGACCAAAGAAGCTGTCGCTGTTTTAATGGGCACGAGTTTACTAAGCCCAACCTTTAATAACAACCGCTGGGATTATGTCTACACTTGGCGAAAAGGCAGTGCTTCAGACACCGTTCGTCATGTAAATATTTACTTTAAAAACAATCGCGTCACACGGATAGACGCCTAAACATATCTGCTCCGTTATCTTTAGGCACTGTTTTTCTGAAAGAACAAAACTGTTCTATACTCAAAGTATCGTTTAGAAAAACAAAGGAAATAACATGCCTAATTTATATATTTTTAAATCGATGCCTGCCAATCTAAACAAAACACCTCATGCCGATTTATTTCGCGCTGGAGACTGCATTCTATAGCGCCACCCGTTAATGCTCGGACATAGTGATTCTGGTATGATGTCTGT
>JAALKW010000044.1 GCA_011087865.1 Legionellaceae bacterium | reverse complement strand
AATTAAAACATTCCAATTGGCATATAACAAAGCTCGACAAGCCGCGATTACGCAAGAATTAGCGGAAATTGTCGGTGGTGCAGACGCGTTATAAGAGGGTAAGTAATGAGCGATAGCAATGGAACAGTAGTTCAAGTAATTGGTCCGGTTGTTGATGTGGAATTTCCACGTCAAAGCGTACCGAATATCAACGATGCATTAGAAACAAGTGATTTGGTGTTTGAAGTGCAGCAGCAGCTTGGAGATGGTGTGGTCCGAACCATTGCCATGGGTACGACCGATGGGTTAAAGCGTGGTGTTGCTGTTAAAAATACTAACAAGCCCATTCAAGTGCCTGTTGGTACTAAAACCTTAGGTCGGATTATGAATGTCCTTGGGGATCCCATTGATAATGCAGGCCCTATTGGTGCTGAAACAGTTGCACCGATTCATCGTGCACCACCGAGCTATGATGAGCAAGCAGGCAGTCAAGAATTACTTGAAACAGGTATTAAAGTCATTGATTTACTTTGCCCTTTTGCGAAAGGCGGAAAAGTAGGGCTGTTTGGCGGCGCAGGTGTAGGTAAAACGGTTAATATGATGGAGCTGATTCGTAATATTGCGATTGAGCATAGTGGTTACTCTGTTTTTGCAGGGGTTGGGGAGCGGACCCGAGAAGGAAACGATTTCTACCACGAAATGAAAGATTCAAACGTACTCGATAAAGTATCATTGGTGTATGGCCAAATGAATGAGCCACCAGGAAATCGACTGCGTGTTGCATTGACAGGTCTTACCATGGCAGAACAATTCCGTGATGAAGGCCGTGATGTCTTATTATTTGTTGATAATATCTATCGCTATACCTTGGCCGGTGTTGAGGTGTCAGCATTGCTCGGTCGTATGCCATCAGCAGTAGGATATCAACCGACTTTGGCGGAAGAAATGGGGATGCTCCAGGAGCGAATTACATCGACTAAAACAGGTTCGATTACTTCGATTCAGGCGGTTTATGTACCTGCGGATGATTTGACTGATCCATCACCTGCAACAACATTTGCGCATTTGGATGCAACCGTTGTACTGTCTCGTCAAATTGCAGAACTGGGTATTTATCCAGCGGTTGATCCACTGGATTCAACCTCTCGCCAGCTCGATCCGCTTATTGTTGGGCAAGCGCATTATGATACAGCGCGTGGCGTGCAACAAACATTACAGCGCTATAAAGAGCTGAAAGATATTATTGCTATTTTAGGGATGGACGAGTTGTCTGAAGAAGATAAGCGTACCGTATCTCGTGCACGTAAGATTCAACGTTTCTTGTCACAGCCTTTCTTTGTGGCCGAGGTCTTTACTGGTTCACCTGGAAAATATGTGCCGTTAGCTGATACCATTCGTGCTTTCCAAGGTATTTTGGCTGGTGAGTATGATGACTTGCCTGAGCAAGCATTCTATATGGTCGGTAGCATCGAAGAAGCTGTTGCGAAAGCGGAAACGCTCTAATTCATAAGGCAGTGTAAGATATGGCAAGTACAACGCATTTAGACATTGTGAGCGCAGAACGCGAGATTTTCTCAGGACCTGTTGAAATGGTTGTTGCAACCGGTGAATTGGGTGAGCTTGGGTTGGTTCCGGGCCATGCACCGCTTTTGACGGTGCTGAAACCTGGTGAAATTCGTGTGACCCAAATGGGCGGTCAGCAAGAAATTTATTATGTCTCGGGAGGCATTTTAGAAGTTCAACCCAACTGTGTCAGTATTTTAGCTGATGCGGTTGAGCGTGCAGACAGCCTAGATGAAGCAATGGCCATTGCGGCCAAAGAACGTGCTGAGGAAGCGATGGCAAATCGCGATGCTGAAATTGACTACTCAGTGGCGTCAATGGAGCTTGCTCGTGCAGTTGCACAAATTCGTGCAATTCAAAAGGTTCGAAAACAAATCAAGTAAGCTTTAAATAAGTATAAAAGCGCTCAAGATTATCATCTTGAGCGTTGTTTTTCACACAAAGTTATCCACAGGATTAAAATAAGAACAACTTGCCTTGTTTGTGTTTTTATATTTAAAAACAATAGGTTAGTATTTTTTAATCTGCATTAAGCTTGATCTGATAAAACTTATCCACATTTTTGTTTTCTCCCATCTATATGAAACCATATAATCTTATCTATGATAACCTGAGTCCTGAATGAGGTTTTCTTTTCCAGAACTGAGGAGAACTCAGCTTATGATACTCAAATGGATTTTAGGATGCGTGGTAATTGATCCTAAAAATCTTTAAACTGTTTTTTATCTTCAAGGATGTTAAGGATTGAGTGATGAATCAATCATATTTATATGCTTTTTTTCTGTTCCTGTTTAGTCTATCAATTCATGCTGGCACAGTCGGATCTTTGGAAACAACAAAAGCATTCAGGCCGCTTATTTCATTGCAAGGTGGTTATGCTTGTATTGAAGCGAGTAAAAACACCCAGCAATTTGATGGGAGCGATAGTAATTTATTTATTTATGAGCCCTCAGGAACAAGTTGTGATGCTGGATTTTATGGCGTGTTTTTAGGTGGAGAGCAATTTGTACGTAACGTATCTGAATATCCTGTTTTTTTGCAACTAGGTCTTGAATATAATTATTTCTCAAATATTAAAAACAATGGGGTTCATTGGGTTGGTGTTGATGCTGCTTCTTTTACACAATATGACTATCAGTTTAACCTTAAGACCCAGCAAGTTTTAGCGGATATCAAGCTATTCATAGCAAAAAACGCATATTTTCATCCTTATGGCGAAGCCGGTCTTGGTATTGCCTTCAATCGTGCGGGCCGTTACAGCACGAGTACCGCAGAAACAGGAGCGTTGAATTTCACGCCGACTTTTGTTGGGGGAAATAGCATGAAGTTAAGTTATATGCTGGGCTTAGGGATAGATGGTGATGTATACCAACATGTTCGTCTAGGTCTCGGATATCGGTTGAGTTATTTTAATACGGCAAGCCTTGGCAATGGTTCCGTTGACTTGGGCAGTAGTGCTACCTCAAGTACTCAAGCTCCAGTATCTTTTAAACTAGTCGCTGCGCATTTATACGCGAATCAATTCATAGGACGTATTACTTATATTTTTTAAAAGGATTTATAATGAAAATATTAATGTACTTTAGAGTGCTCATGCTACTCATGGTATTTGTGAGTGCTCAGCAGGGTTTTGCTGCGTCGAACTTCACAATTGAGCCCCTCGGTGACTTGCCCACATTGGTGAGAGCTGGGGGGAGTAAAATTATACCCTTCGTTGTGACAAATTTAACGCAAAGCACGCGAAGTCATTATACTTTAAATAGACTGCCTTCTAATGTGAAGCAGCTTTATTCTTCTGCAAGTTATGCCGATGCTATTTGTGGAAGCTCATTTGATTTGGCTGCGAATGGTCGCTGTTTATTGCTTCTAGAAGTGACGGGGTCTGCCGTATTTCATCCTTCTATTTGTAATGGCACGAGTTGTACCAGTGCGTCTGTCTCTGTCAATCTTCAAGCGATGTCGAATGATACGAGCTTTCCTTTTGGTACTGCACCTACCAGCACGACGGCTTTAAATCCTTATGGTGCTTCAACCATGTACTCTGGTGCGCCGGATACATACTGCGCTGGATATTTTACAACGCCAGAGAGTCTCCTGGGATCATGGGCAATGAAGCAAGCGCTTGAAATGGATATTGCACTGGATGAGCAAGCTTTTCCGAAGGGTTTTACAGTAGATAATACAGTTTATGCTGTCGGGACGGCTGCTGTCGGCTCTTCAAGTATTTATAATATAGATAGCTGCGATGGGGGATGCTCAGCATTAAATGGGCAATGTTTTGCGATACAATTTAACGAGAAGTCATCCGATGATTATCAGTATATGATTTTTCAGTCAGTTAATGTCGGGGCAGCGACCGATACCTTTGATATTTATCTGCCTGGAGGAGGAAGTGGTTGTTTTCAACCTGAATATTGCCAAACATTTTGGGGGACAGGGGGAGCCGTTGATTTTTCAAAGAGTATTACAGAGACCACAACGCCTGGTGATTGTAGTGAATATTTCGGAGACTATAGTTCGATAAATACATCTTATTCTGTGACTTATCCTGGTTCGGGCTGCGAAAATGATACATGTGATGGTAAAACGACCTTAAAAAATGCATGTAGTTTTGCACAGTCATCCGGATTTAATGCAGAAAATTTTACGGATGTAACCATTCTTCCTATTACGTGCCCTATTTATTTAACACAAGTGACAGGAGTTTCTTTGGATGATCAGACACAGCTTGCGGTAGGTCAATCTGCAGGTGGCACAACAAAAACAGTGCCTTTAAGTGAGCTTGGGCTCGACGATAGCGGCAATATTATTAATGCGGGAGCAACAACGGATACGAATCCTTATGCATTAAATATTAGTAAGACAGGCAATAGTTGGGTTACAACACAGATGCAAGATTGTAAAACACCCGATGCAGGTTTTTCGGGGCATTTATCGAGCGATCAAGTGACGTCAGTTGCGTATCAAGTGGCTTTTTCTGCCAGTTTAGATGCATGTCAATCTAGTGGCACAGCGCCTTATCTGATTATGCCAGGGAATAATCCAGACACATGTAGCCAAAATACGACAGCAGCAACCAGTAACTGTCAGATTCCTAATGCATGTTCCTGAGTTATGTACTTGACTCAGGCCAAATCTACAGGGTCTACATCCATTGCCCATCGAACGCCACCTGCTCTAGTATGCGGTGGATAAGTGCTTTGAATTAAGGCCAGCGCCTGGTGTAGTGTGGCACGTGAGTGGGATTTAATCAGTAACTGCATATGATATTGATTGGCTTTTCTTGCAAGCGGGGCAGGTGCGGGTCCAAGTACAGCAACATCATATGGTTTGAGTGCCGTTTTAATAGACGCTAAAAAAACCTTGAGATTTCCTTCGTTCCGGGCATCAGCACGCAATAAGGCTAAATAATGATAAGGTGGCCATGCAGCTTTGTCTCGTAGGGGAAATAAGGCGTCTGTAAAGGCTGTATAGCCACGTTGAATGAGTTGATTTAAAAGAGGGTTATCCGGAAAATGTGTTTGGATTAACACCTCACCTGGATGCGCTGCGCGTCCTGCACGACCGGATACTTGTGTTATCAGTTGACCTAAACGTTCAAGGGAGCGAAAGTCTTGATTATAAAAACCTGCATCTGCATCTAATATGACAACCAGCGTTAAATTGGGAAAATGATGGCCTTTGGCAAGCATTTGTGTGCCAATTAAAATTTGCGTTTCACCCGAGGTAATTTTTGCAAAGGTTTCTAATAATTGCTTATTTTGACGTACTTCATCACGGTCAATGCGTGCAATCTGAGTGTCTGGAAAGACTTGGGTTAAATATTCATGGATGCGTTGCGTTCCTGAGCCAACAGGCACTAAATCATCACTTTGGCAGGTATCACACTGGGTTGTAATCGGCTTTGTGAGGCCGCAATGGTGGCAGATGAGTTTGTTCTTTTTTCGATGAAGCGTGAGATGACTATCGCAAGCACGACAATCTGCCATCCAACCACATGCATGACACAATAAAACAGGTGAAAATCCACGACGGTTAATAAATACCAAGGCTTGGTTACCGGCATCAATATGCTTTTTGATAGCTTTGATTGTCGGGTAGGCTAAACCATCGGTTAATTGCTGACGACGTAAATCAATGAGTTGATAGTGCAGGGGATTTTGGTTTTCTGCTTTTTGTGTGAGATACAGACGGGTATATTTTTTGAGTGTGCAATTATGCAAACTTTCAAGGCTTGGGGTAGCAGAGCCTAAGATAATGGGAATATTGGCCTGATGCGCACGGACCAGCGCTGCATCACGGGCAGAGTAACGAATGCCTTCTTGTTGTTTAAAAGAGGCGTCATGTTCTTCATCAATAATAATTAAACCGAGGGTTGGCATGGGGGTAAACAAAGCTGTGCGTGTGCCAATGATCAGTTGAATTTGGTTTGTGCGTGCAAGTGTCCAAGTGTCCAAGCGTGCTTTATCAGTGACATGTGAGTGTAAGGCTGCCATCGGGATATTAAAGCGTGCTTGAAAGCGCGCAAGCAGTTGTGGTGTTAAGCCAATTTCAGGGACTAAAATCAGCACTTGCTGTTTTTTTTCAAATACGCGGGCTGCGAGCTGTAAATAGACTTCGGTTTTTCCGCTGCCCGTGACACCATCTAGCACAAAAGCTTGGTAGTGACCGAGTGCGGCTAAAATGATTTGAAAAGCGGAGGCTTGCTCGGGATTGAGCTGTAGTGGCGCTGTGGTTGATTCTATAGGGATGCTGGGCGTATTGAGTGGTGTTGTAGCAAGGCCTTCGCGATATTTTTTAGGGATAGCAAGTGTCAGCACATCAGATAAAGGGGCATGATAGTAGCGGGCCATCCAACGACATAAAGCTAATAATTGCTCGGGTAGCAGGGGAGTTTGATCTATGATTGAATCAATGGCTTTGAGCTTAAATCGATGGTTTTCAGGAGCTCCCGTTCCAATAATAATTCCGACGCGCTTTTTTTTACCAAACGGCACCCAAACACGTGCGCCAATAATCGGTTTGATATTGGGTAATGGTAAATAATCAAAATACTCATGTTTCGTGTTAGGGATACACACACGGTGGATTGTCATAGGCACAGCCTAGCGTTCCCAAGTATGGCTTGCGCACTGCCCGGGGGCTGAGAATACTTTAACAACTAGGCGTGCAATATGATGACGTTCGAGTGCCAGTTCGTCATGAATGAGTTCTTGTATAAACCAGCGAGAGAGCTCTTCTATTGTAATATTAGCCATTGGCATGAGCGTGATGTCTTCTTTAAGAAAGACCATTTTTTTATGATTAAACGTAAAATAATAATATTCTGCATCTTCATCATAAATCAAATAAGGTGATTTCGTTGGCATTAAAAACGTTTGATGCAGCTTTTTACACAGCGCCCGTATGCGATCTTTGTAATAGCGGTAATCAAACGTTAAGCCATTTTTTTCAATTTGTGTGCTGAGCGCTAAATAAACATCGTAACGATGCCCATGTAATGGCTCTCTGTCTGTTGCTGAAAAAATAGTGGTGTGTCCTGCAGAGAAGCTCATGGATGGCTTTTGTAACTCGATGGTGGTTAGATATGTGCTCATTTGTCTAGGCTCGCTCGTTTATCGTGAAATTGAAAGCCAATCAGGGGGATATCCAAGGCTTTAGTGAGCCCCATGACTTTAAATAACTCGCCCATTTCATCGGGTTGAACGAGCTTTTTAACCGCTTGTTGTGCTTGTATTTGGGCTTTGGCGCTATGTGTAGACGCTTCGAGTAAGCTTAACAAACCGTTTGCGAGTAAGAAAGCCCCTTGGTTGGTGTAGCCTGTAACGTTAAAGCCCGCAGCGAGCGCGCTATCTGCAACATGTGTGAAGTCAACATGGGCTGTGATGTCTTCTTCGCCTGGGTGCGCCAGTGGGTTGGGATGTGCTTGATGTTGATAATGGCACATGAGTGTACCTTGGTGCCTATCTGGATGATAATATTCGTGTTGTGGAAAGCCATAGTCTATGAGCAATACAGTGCCCCGTGAGAGTAAATTAAAGCAGGCGTTTATCCATCCTTTGACTAATAAATTGGCCTCAGAGGCATAAGGCTCTGTGATGGTGGCGTTTTTTTTGAATATATGATGAACATGCTGTATCAGCGTTTTATTCGAACAAGGCTCAAACGCCTCAACAAGCTGCTGGTTTTTGTCTAAGCTAATCATGCTTTCAAATAATTTGTCAGGGGCCTTTAAGAAGCGATGAACAGGCATGGCATCTAAGACTTCATTGGCAAGTATAACGCCCTCAAAAGGCTTGGTTGGCAGGGTGACGTGCCAGCATATAAGATGCGCTAGATGTGGTAGGTGGGTTTGAATGTTTGCTTGCTGTCGAGCTTTCAATGAGCCACTGATATCTAAAATATGATATTTTTCAGGCAGGGCATCAAGGGCTTCAAGTCGTGTTAACACATCAATGCACAAGCGCCCAGTACCGGCACCAAACTCAAAAATTTCCGGATGTGTTAGATGTTTAAAAATGTTTTCACACTGGTTTGCAAGCGTATAACCAAAGAGTGGGGTGAGCTCGGGGGCTGTGATAAAATCACCTTGTGTACCCAACGGGGATTTAGATCGGTTATAATAGCCCCATTTTGGTGAATAAAGCGCTTGTTGCATGAAGTCAACAAAAGGTATTTTGCCTTGCTGTGTGAGGTATTGGTGTAAGTGATCTAGAGGCTGTGACATGATGTTTTTTTATGTTTAAAAAGGGGACAATACCGTGAATCACAAGAAGACACAAGCAAAAGGTGTTGCATTGATTACAGGCGCAGCACGTCGTATTGGATCTGCAATTGCAAGCGCACTACATGAAGCTAATTTTGATGTGGTGATTCATTGTCATCAATCAGTGGATGAGGCAAATGCACTGGCAGATTCACTCAATGCAAAGCGCGTGGATAGTGCGTATGTTTATTCTGCTGATTTAAGCAATAAATTAGCAGCTGAAGGTTTAATACAAGCTGTGGTTGCTTGGAAAAATAGGCTGGATATCTTAATTAATAATGCCTCAAATTTTATTAAAACACCGATGGATGGCTTTGATGAAGCAAGTTGGGATTATTTGTGGGACTTAAATACAAAAGCGCCCTTTTGGCTTTCTCAGGCTGCACATGAATATTTAATGCAATCAAACCATGCAAACATTATTAATATAACAGATATTCATGCAGAAAAGCCGTTGCGTGATTATTGTGTTTATAGTCAAACAAAAGCAGCACTGAAAATGCAAACAGAAGCTTTGGCACGAGAGTATGCCCCTCATATTCGTGTGAATGCCGTTGCACCCGGCGCAATTATAGAACCTGAAGGTGAGAATAGCCTAAGCGTTGCATCACAACAAAAGATACTTAAAAAAGTCCCGTTAGGGCACTGGGGTGCACCATCTTTTGTTGCAGCGGCGGTATCAAGTTTAGTTTTTAATGATTATATAACGGGTCAAACCATACGGGTAGATGGTGGACGAAGCTTGACTTAAGGGATGAAGGTTAATGAATCATCAGCATTTTTTGGCATCGCATCGTCTAGTTCATACAAGGTATTGGCTTCGGCAAGGAGCGCATGAAATGATGTGGCATCCGGTGCTTTTTGATAGGCCGCATATTTTTTTGTTGTGTCGATGAGGGTTAAACGGTTTGCTTCGGTTGGTTCACCTAAATATTGATATAAACTTTGTGCAACATATTTTAAGCATTTTTGGGGTTGTTTTTCTTTTGAAATATTTGAAACAAAAGAAAATAAATTATTTTGATTGGCTGTATAAGGCGCAATTTTAGTTTGGAGTGTTTCGATGGTTTTGATTGCTTCGGATGTTTCGAGCTCTATTTTTTTATAAACGTGCTCTAATGCGGTTTGTTTTCTTATATACCTTTGATAGATATCTAATATGCGTTCTATTTGAGGCGTGATAATGGTTATGAGGTGGTCTCGTTCAGATGTTGCGGCATTCAGGTTTTCTTGCCTGGGGTTCGTTTCTGGATAGTCGGTAGAAGAAAATAAGGCATAGTAAACTTTACAAAAAACTTCCCATAGCTGTGTTAATAGCTGTGTTAATGGATTGGGTGTTAGGGCTTGTATTTGCGAGTTGAGATCTTCGATGCGCTGTGTGACGTGCTCAAACGAATCACAAGTAATGGGCAAAAAATATTCGGAATACCGGCGTAGCTCGGTTGTTAATATTTCCATGGCTTTTTTGATATGGTCAGCGAAGGTTTCTAGTTGTGTTTCAAGTACCGCGGCATCTGCTTCGGCTTGCATAATAAGGCGCGTTGCTAAAGCTTGTGTTTTATATTCTGTTGGTGGTGTTTGATAAGCTGCTTTGATGGGTGCGCTTTGCTCTTTGTAGTGTGCACGTGCCGCTTTGCTTTTTGCGCTGGCTGCGTTAGATTTTCTTTGATTGGAGATATTTTTTAATGCATCGGCTAATGCATCGGCTAATTCACGAGGGGTTGGCATAGCACATCTACTCCAATCAAAAAAATTACTTTATGATTAAAATATATACTATTTAGATGGGTTTCGCAATGCCTCCTTCAAATTGACCAAAGGGAAGAATACGTGAAATGCGATGGTCAAGGCTTAAATAAAGAGCGCCGGTTTGGTTATCGGTGCCCAGTGCTGGGAAGAGTAAGAGAGAGTTTAATGCAGTGCCAAGGGCGTAGCTGTCCATGCCGAGTGCATATAGGCGTGTATAGCTATTCAAGCCTTCAGGCCAGTCTCGTTGTTTAACGCCTGGGTTTTTGAACACCCAAGGCATGTCACAAAAGGTAATCGTATCTAAATCGCGATCAGCCATTGTGTTTTGTGTGCCAGAGTAAATGCTAGAAGTTGCATACACAGGTACTTTTCCTGCGTAATAATAGCGGAGCAAAGGCATGATTTGACGCGCATTGGACGGATAAGCCAGTAAGAAAATAACATCAAAGTCTTCTCGACGTAATGCTGTTCGCTCCATGGATGGATCTTTAGCAATGGCTTTGAGTTGCCTTTTACGCTCGTCATCAGGCATGGCTTTTAATAAGCCACGAATTTCGTCGTTTAGCTCGGCTGTATGATGGGGGTTAAATTGTAAGGTCTCCACCACTTGTCCACGTAGATTGCGCCATTCTTGGGTAAACGCACTGAGTGTTTCGTTACCCCATGCGCCAGTTGGCGCAATGATTAAAGCGCGAGCATGACCGGCTCTACGTGCTTTAACAGCGACTTGACGTGCTTCATTTGGGGGTGATAACCCAAATTGATAAGCATTGTCTTGTGTGCGCGAATTGATATTATTGAGCAATAACGTGGGTACAGGATGCTGCATAGCCGCAACCGTTGCGACATTGGCCTTTGATAAAGGGCCAATGACATAATCGGCGCCATCAGAGAGGGCGCGATGGTAAGCGCTCGCGGCGGGAAGGCGATGGGTATCATAAAAACGTAAGGTTGTTTTAGCGACTTCGCCTTTTGCGCGAAGGGCTGCCATAAAACCATCTTGAACAGCGTGGCCGGGGCCTTCCAGGGGGCCAGATAAGGGAAGCAATAAAGCAATTTGTTTGGGTTTTTTGTTCAAGTAGCCTCGTATCGCGTCAAGAGACTGGGGGAGTAGTGCGCGTGCAGGGTGTGTTGCGTAAGTATTTTGCCAAGTTTCAAGATCTGCGAGCATTTTGTCGGGATAGGCGGGGTTCTTTCTGGCAATTAAAGCGAGTGCTGTCCAGCCATGTAAAATAGAACCAGGGGCAGCTTCAATAGCCAGTGTTCTTAATTCGGCATTGGGGGGTGTGGTCAGTGCAAACCAGAGCGCGGGGCGGTTATTTGCGCGTGAAACAGCATCGGGTAAAATATTATCCAGTTTAATTCGCTCAGTAATGGACTCAAGCGGTCTATTGAGAGATTGATAACTGTGTGCGAGCGCTTCGTGGAATTGTGCTTTTTCGTATACGGGTAATTGTTCAGTATGACGAATGCTGGCGAGATTTTTAAGTGCAGATTTCGGATGTTTTTTTGCAAGGTCAATTTTTGCAAGTAATACAGATTTTTTATCGGATTGAAGCGGAGATTCGGGTGTGATTTGTGTTAGAATGTGATGGGCTTGTTGCCAGGCACCTTCATCAACAAGACGGCCTGCAGCGAGGAGGAGTAAAGCTTGTTTTTCTTCCCCTAAATGGTTGTTAGCCAGCGCAATATAAGTGTCTGCGGGCATGGTATAGGGGCTTGCAATAGGACGAGAGCCACCGCGCACAACATTTGTGCAGTGCGAAAGCAAACCAAGGCAGGCTAAAAAAGCCATTATTTTTAGGTGACGAAAGTGCAACAGCATGAGCGTGTAACCTCCCGAATTAGACGTAGAAGGATAAACCATGACGCATTCAATCGCAAGTTCTAACGGCATACTTTATGTGGTAGCAACCCCTATAGGAAACCGAGAGGACATCACTCAGCGCGCGGTGAGCATTTTAAGTTCAGTTGATTTAATTGCAGCAGAAGATACACGTCACTCTCGTGTACTCTTAGATGCTTTAAATATTCAAACCAAATTGGTCTCTTTTCATGCACATAATGAATCAAGCGCAAGCGAGCGTTTAATTGAGAGTTTAAAAAAGGGCCAAAGCATTGCATTAATTAGTGATGCAGGGACACCTTTAATTCGTGACCCCGGTTACCCACTGGTTATTAAAGCGCATGAAGCCGGTATTCAAGTGGTTCCTGTTCCTGGTGCATGTGCGTTAATTGCGGCGTTATCAGCAAGCGGTGTGCCATCAGATATTTTTACGTTTGGTGGTTTTTTACCTGCGACACAAGCAGCACGGCTGCGCGCTTTAGAAAACTTTAAAGCTTTGCCACATACACTGGTTTTTTATGAGTCAACCCATCGATTACTGGCTGCCTTAGATGATATTACGATGGTTTTTGGTGAAACCGTTGAGCTTGTGCTCGCCAAAGAAATTACAAAAATATACGAAGCTTTTATTCGAGGCACTGTTGATGAGATTAAAGTTTGGCTTTTAGCTGATATTGCACGTCTAAAAGGTGAGTTTGTTGTGATGATTCAACCAAGAGCATCAGAACAAAATGTATCAGAAGATAAAAAGTGCTTAGCTATTTTACTTAAAACACTTCCTGTCAAACAAGCAGTTAAAATTGCATCGGAGTTAACGGGTAGTAGTCGTAACGCGCTGTATGCGCTTGCGATTGCGGATAAAACATGAGATTTTTAATTTTTTGTTTGGGATATTTATTGGCGTATGCTGCTTTTGCAGCCGCGCCTTCAAATGGCATGATTATTGAGTCTCAGCATGCGCGTTGGTCTCAGGCCATTGTGCCCCATATTATCGATGGAACCATGGCCCGGGGGGGGGGGGGGGGAATGTCCGG
>JAALKW010000043.1 GCA_011087865.1 Legionellaceae bacterium | reverse complement strand
TGGATACGCGAGCGCTGTGTGAATTTTTAGTGAATAGGTCAAATATTGATTTTCAGCCGAATACAAGTGTACATGATTTAGCAACGCTTGATGCCCCTGTGGTTGTGCTGGCCAATGGGGTAGGTATTGCAGATTATGCTGAAACACAACATTTTCCCATTGAATTATTTCGAGGGCAGATGAGTGCAATAGAAAGCAATGCTGTATCCAGTACATTAAAATTACCACTCTGTGGCGCAGGGCATATCTTACCAGAAGATAATCACATGCATTGGATAGGCGCAAGTTACGAAGGTGGGATAAGCAGCGAGATTTCTCAAAAAGATAATCTAAATAATTTAGCAAAGCTTAAAGCCTTGCCTGTGCAAGATATTTGTCCCAATCAAGTCATCAAAGCGTGGGCGGGTGTACGCGCTAAAACACCTGATTATTTGCCACTGGTCGGGCCTGTGCCTAATGCGGCAGCATTTCAAAAACGATTTTCAGGGTTATCAAAAGACGCAAAGCGTTTTATTGCATCGCCAGGCGTATATTATCCAGGATTATATGTTTGTGCTGGGTTTGGCTCGCGAGGCCTGACCAGTATTCCGCTTGCCGCAGAGCACTTAGCCAGTATGATATGCAATGAACCCACGTGGTTATCTCGTGAGATGACAGAGACGCTGTCGCCAGCTCGTTTTTTAGTCAAAGCGATAAAGCGCTATGTCATACCAAAGTGAAAATGTCCCCCATAATTGACTACTCTTAAAGTGTTCTGGTCAACTAAAGTTAGACACTTTTCAGTTTCTTTTTTCATAAGCCACCGGTGTCAGATCACCTAAAGTAGTATGCAGCCATTCACTCTTTAAACTACCAAAGAATCGCTCAACCACAGCATTATCCCAAGTAGATTGTAAAACCTCGTGATTCCAAAGTCGAAGTACTCGAAAACCACATGCTTCTAATTTCGCTGTTCGCTGATTATCTTTTTGTGCTATACTACAAATGTAGTATAAAGATACTAAAGGTGAGTTATGGGAATACCTATTAGAATAGATGATGAAATTTATAGTGACGCAAAAAAAGTCGCAAAGGCTGAGTGTCGATCAGTTCCTGGGCAAATTGAATTTTGGGCGAAAGTAGGGCGTTGCGCTTTAGATAATCCGGATCTACCCATTGAGTTTGTTAAAGACTTGTTGGTCTCGAAAAAGATGGATAAATCTCTAGCCGAACCTTTCTGTTTTGACAAGGATTAGTGATGTCTGATGTTATCATTAGTCAAATGCCAGCGTTTAGAAAATCATACAAAAAACTTCATAAAGCACACAAAGCTATTGTTAACGATGCAATAAAGCGGATTGTTTCTGATCCTGAAGCCGGAGAGCAGAAAAAAGGAGATTTAGCTGGTGTTTATGTATATAAGTTTAAAATAAACAAGCAGGAAATATTATTAGCATATGAATGGGATCCTGGCGAAAGAATTTTAGTTGCCCTTGGTATGCATGAAAATTTTTACAGAGATTTAAAACGGTAAGTTTAGCTGTAATAGCTCAGACTTGATCTGACAGTCGCCGGTTTTTCAGAAGTGTCTGTCAGGTCAAAATTAGTCTATCAATTTTTCCATCCAGATTTTAGGAACCGTCAACTTAAAGTTTTTAGGCAATATTATACCTTATTTTCAAATTTTAGGCGCAAAGCATTCCACTTGCAGCTTTCTCCCAAATTTCTTTAGCCTCTCCTTTCTTTAGAACACCGAAAAAGTGTGCTCCAAACTTAAGGCACCATGAACGAATCGTTTCATGACTGACTGAAATACCCCAATACATCAGGCATTCTTTAATATCGCGGTAGCTGTCGTTAAAGCGATGATACTCCCAAACAACGTAGCTTATAATTTCAACAGGAAAACGATAGCGCTTCGGTTGGTTTTTTAAAGGCATGGAATAATCACAGAGTAGAGAATAGATGGGCAATCATAGCATCTCGTTAAGTTGACGATCCCTTATTGACGTACGCAAAAGCGTACGTTATAATGATCATTAAATTTGGGAGATTAATTATGGCATCAATGACAGCAACGCAAGCACGCTCTAATCTTTATCGGTTGGTAGATGAAGTAGCTGAATCTCATGATCCTGTTTTAATTACAGGTAAAAAAAACAATGCGGTATTGGTCTCTGAAAAAGACTGGGAGGCGATTCAGGAAACCATGTATTTACTCTCTATTCCCGGTATGCGAGATTCAATTAGAACTGGATTAAATACCCCCTTGGATCAATGTGACGAAGATTTGGATTGGTAATGTATCGGTTGGTTTATACAAAACAAGCAAAACGAGACGCAAAAAAAATAGCTTCAGGCGGCTTAAAAAAACAAGTGACAAAGCTTTTAGCGATTCTAGAGGAAAATCCTTATCTAGAGCCACCGCCGTATAAAGAATTAGTAGGCGATTTAGAAGGTGCTATTTCAAGACGTATTAATTTACAACATCGTTTAGTGTATGAAATATTAGAAGAAGAAAAAACAATAAAAGTCATCCGTATGTGGTCACATTACGAATAAGGAAACAGATGAAGGTTTATTTGGTCGGTGGGGCGGTTCGTGATGCGTTACTCAATGAGCCTGTGTATGAGCGTGATTGGGTGGTGGTGGGTAGCACACCCGAAGCTTTACTGACACTGGGTTATCAGCAAGTGGGGCGTGATTTTCCGGTTTTTTTACATCCTAAAACAAAAGAAGAGTATGCATTGGCACGCACCGAGCGTAAAGCGGGTGTAGGTTACTATGGCTTTCAGTGTGATGCGAGTCCTGATGTTACGCTTGAACAAGATTTACTGCGGCGTGATTTAACAATTAATGCCATTGCAGAAGATGAAGCGGGCAACTTAATCGACCCATATTGCGGTGTGCGTGATATCAAAAATAAAGTGCTGAAACATGTATCAGCGGCTTTTGTGGAAGATCCGGTTCGTGTGTTGCGCCTTGCACGATTTCAGGCGCGTTTTTATCGTTTTGGATTTCGTGTGGCAGATGAAACGGTAAAGTTAGTGCATCAAATGCTAGAGCAAGGAGAGTTAGCACACTTGGTGTCTGAGCGTGTGTGGCAGGAGTGGGAAAAAAGCTTATCAGGAGATAATCCAGAAGTATTTATTCAAAGTTTGAAGGAGCTCGGGGCGTTTGACCAAATATTTCCTTTATTGAAAGCGGCTGATTTAAAACCGATGCTTGAAAATCTGGTCGAGATATCCGTGCGCTCAAAGCATGCCATGCTTAGGTTTGCTGCATTGATGTCGGGGCTTCAAGATAAAAATCAAGTCGATGCCTTTTGCCGGGCATTACGGGTACCCAATGCGTATAGAGATTTAGCAGTCCTTGCCGTTGTATTTAATCAAGTAACGTATCATGATGCATCACAGATTGTATTGGCTTTAGAGCAAGTCGACGCGTTTCGAAAACCCGATCGATTTAAAGATCTATTAACAGTGTGTGAAGCCCGTTCAATTATACAAGATAAATGGCAGGATGCCTTGAAAGCATGTAACATGGTCGACGTATCTGCATTGATAGCCGAAGGCCTTCAAGGTGAAGCCATTAAGAAAGCATTGCATCAGCATCGTGTGGCGGCTGTTCAAGCGATTTTATAAATTGGATATGAGATGAAAAACAAACAAAATTTAATTTGGATTGATTTAGAAATGACAGGGCTTTCGCCCGAGCAAGATAGAATCATTGAGATTGCGACGATTGTGACGGATAAGCAGTTAAATATTTTAGCTGAAGGCCCTGTTTTTGCGATTCATCAGTCTGATGAGCGTCTTCGTGCAATGGATGCTTGGAATACAAAGCAGCATGATAAATCAGGTTTAACGGAACGTGTTCGATTAAGCCACGTCACAGAACAGGAAGCAGAAGCCCAAACCATTGCATTTTTACAGCAATACGTAGGCAAAGGCATGTCTCCGATGTGTGGTAATACGATTTGTCAGGACAGACGTTTTTTATGCAACTATATGCCTGAATTGGCTGCATTTTTTCATTATCGACATATTGATGTCAGTACGCTAAAAGAGCTTGCTATCCGCTGGGCACCGGAGCTGCCTAAAGGTGTTGAAAAACAATCAAAACATTTGGCATTAGAGGATATCAAAGATTCAATTGATGAGCTGATTTACTATCGCAAGCACTTTATTCGCTTGCCGGAGGATGTGTGATGTTAGACAAGCAGCCAGAAAAGCAGCTGAACAGACCTGTTTTAGAATTGCCTGATGGTGCTAATAAGCTTTTATTACACTCATGTTGTGCACCGTGTTCGGGTGAAGTTATGGAGGCTTTGCTGGCTTCCAATATTGATTTTTCAATCTTTTTTTATAATCCGAATATTCATCCGGTTCAGGAATATGAAATTCGAAAGCAAGAAAATATTAAATTTGCAGAAAAGCATAATATTCCATTGATTGATGCAGATTATGATAAAGATAACTGGTTTGAACGTGTTAAAGGCCTTGAATGGGAGCCTGAGCGTGGCAAGCGATGTAGCGCATGTTTTGATATGCGTTTTGAGCGTACGGCACTGTATGCACATGAGCATGGGTTTCCTGTGATAAGCAGCTCACTTGGGATTTCGCGTTGGAAAGACATGAATCAAATTAATGATTCGGGCATCCGTGCGGCCAGTCGTTATGATGATATCACTTACTGGACCTACAATTGGCGAAAAGGCGGCGGTGCTGCCAGAATGTATGAGATTGCAAAACGTGAGGAATTTTATAAACAAGAATATTGTGGCTGTGTTTACTCGCTTCGAGATACCAATGCATGGCGCAAAAAAAATGAACGGAATCGGATTAAATTGGGTGTTAATTATTATGAGGTATCTGTTGAAGCCGGTTGTGCGGCAACAAACAATCGCAGTGAGGATAAATAAACAACATTAAGTTTTTTCGCATTTGGAAATGCTTGCGACAGAACCCTATTCGCGGTTCGTGGGTTTGTAAAGCGGAGGATTTCGTGGGATATACGGCGGTAGCAATGTTATTTTTCCGAAAATAACCTACACTTACTCAATATAATATTGCCTGGATATCACATGCATTTAAAACGTACGCTCGATTTACCTGCGTTATTGGAAAAAAAATCATTTTTGGCCCTCGCTCGACTGGAAAATCAACGTTAATTCGGAACAGCTTTAACGCAGACGAAATAGTTATGATAAATTTACTGCGTAGCGATTATTATTTAAGACTTAATAATGCGCCACATATGCTTGAAGAAATCATTCAAGGCCAAGTGAAGCTCGTGGTGATTGATGAGGTACAGAGAGTTCCTGAGTTATTAAATGAAGTACATCGGCTGATAGAAGAGCAAGGATTCACGTTTCTTTTAACAGGAAGTAGTGCGAGAACATTGAAAAAACAAGGGATTAATTTGCTTGCCGGACGAGCCTGGCAAGCGCATTTATTTCCTTTAACGTCTGATGAAATTCCATCCTTCAATTTGATGCGCTACTTACGATATGGCGGGTTACCGGCTGTTTATTTGAGTGATTATCCTGAAGAAGAGTTAAACGCTTATGTACACACTTATTTAAGAGAAGAAGTTCAAGCCGAGTCACTGGTTCGTAAAATTCCTGCATTTACTCGTTTTCTGGAGGTGGCCGCATTATCTTCAGGGAAGATGTTAAATTTTACTGAAGTAGCAAGTGATACCAGCGTTCCCGTGAGCACGATTCGTGAATATTACCATGTGCTTGAAGACACGTTTATTGGTTTTATGGTGCATGGTTGGACGAAGTCAATCAAACGAAAAGCAATCGCTAAGGCTAAGTTCTATTTATTTGATATTGGCGTTAAACATACCTTGGCGCAAATTACAGATATTACACCTAAAACAGATTTGTTTGGTCAGGCATTCGAGCATTTTATTGCTATGGAAATTAGAGCTTGGTTAAATTATCGTCGCCTCAATAAGCAATTGTCTTATTGGTGCTCAACGCATGGCGTAGAAGTCGATTTTATCATTGGTGATGATATTGCCCTTGAGGTTAAAACAACCCACCAAATTCATGATAAACATCTTAAAAATTTAAACTTATTAATAGAAGAGGGTATTTGCAAAAAATATATAATCATTAGTTTTGATAAGATAGAACGAAAGAAAGGATTGATTGAGGTATTGTACTGGGAAACCTTTTTAAGGCGTTTATGGGATGATAAAATTTAAATTATTTATCCATACGCCATGAGTCCACAATAAAGACTCAAAGCAAAAAAATCACAAAAAAAACAGTTTGTACTATAATAACAAAATATATTTGATTTTTGTTGGGTTATTATGCCAATTAATAAAGCAGGTCAAATAAGCAGAATCGTGCGTATGCAAGAGCGCTTATTAGAGGTTCGTGGTGCAGCGTCGGTAGGAGCATTGGATGAAAAAATTACGCATCTCTTAGCAACGCTTCAGTATTTAGCGGGTAGCATCGATTCGGGAAAAATCTACGTACAGATAGACAAGATGCTTCAAAAGCTTGGTGAAGAGGTTAATGTAATAGAAAGGGACATATTGAACAGCCGGTTTCAGGCACTTCAGCCAGAGGTAGCACCTGAAGCACCGACAGATGTTCCTTATTTGAAAGCGGCTGAAACAAAGCTTTCAGACTGTTTTAATAAACTAAAAGGCATTGCGGGCGTTGTTCAAGCCTTACAGAAAAATCCAGGGAAAACGCCTGCAGCTGTGGAAAAAAGTAAGGCGCTCGTTGCGTACGTAAAATGATCCTATCCAGAACTACAGCGTGAAGCAAAGTTCAGGCAAACCGAGCTAAAGACATCTAAAACTCCAGCTAGAGTCATTAAGAATCTAGATGTTTTGCTAACAAAAACAGAAAAATTAAAAGATCGTGTTATCCATGAGGTTGAAAAGATACAGCGCTTATCTAATGATGATACATCAGCTGCTCAAAAATCTCCTAAGTAAGAGAGGTCTGATACGGTGAAACTACTAAGACATGGTGTATTCGGTGAAGAAAAGCCCGGTGTTTTAGATAAAAATAATATAATGCGTGATTTATCTAAATATTTTTCAGATTTTAATTCGATTGAGCTTGCGCATCCAGAGTTTCTAGATAAATTAAACAAAATAGATATCAGTAAGCTACCAGAGGTCGATGCTGCTGTGCGTTTGGGTGCTTCAGTTGGTACACCCGGTAAAATTGTTTGCGTTGGGTTTAATTCAGCATTGCATACAGAGCAATTGGGGATGCGGCCATTTCCAGAAAACGATATGTTATTATTTCTGAAGGCAGGTTCTTCGGTTTGTGGGCCAAACGATCCTATTTTGCATACGCGACTCACTCAAAAATTAGACTGGGAAGCAGAACTTGCTATTGTGATTGGCAAACAAGGTAAATACATTGAGAAGCACGAGGCGCGTGATTTTATTTTAGGATATACCTGCATGAATGATTTATCCGAGCGCTTTTTGCAGTTTGAAGTGGGGGACTCGCAATTTACCAAAGGCAAGTGCTTTGACAATGCAGCACCGCTTGGGCCTTATTTAGTGACAAAAGATGAAATTAGAAACCCCAATGATTTAGCGGTAAATTTATGGGTCAATCAAGCATTAAGACAAGCATTTAATACGGGTAATTATATTCATGATGATGTGTCGGTTGTGAGTTATATCAGTCAGTATTTTACGCTCTATCCGGGAGATATTATTTCAATGGGCTCGGCACCTGGTAATGCGCAATATTGGGGCCCAGAGCATTTTTTAAAACCCGGAGACGAAGTCGTTTTTAGCATTGAGCACTTAGGACAGCAATCTCAAGTCGTTATTGTTGAGCCATGAGCACTTTCTCTAAACCTTGCTTATAGGCTTCGAATGCTTGAGTATTTTCTTTGAGGCTTTCAAATAATTTGCCGAGCGCATGATAGGCTTCAGGGCTTGGCTTCAGCTTTAAGCTCTGTTCTAAATGTATTTGTGCTTTACCAAGTAGTTGTTGTGCTGCATACAGTTCGCCTAAGCATCGATGTAGTTCGGATGAGTGCGTATGATGCTTTAAGAGTGATTCGATAACGGATAAACGGACGGTGCAAGCAGGTAATTGACTATAGATTTTAAGCAGTGAAGCATCTAGGTTTTTTTGTAATGTTCGACGTAAACAAAGTTCAGCTTGTATGTTTTTGTCTTGTTTCATCAGTGCCTGACTGTAGCAGGTCATGAGAGCAGGGTTATATTTTAAGGCTTTAGGTAACTGAGTAATACGTATATCTAATGCTTGCCAATTGCTTTGGGTGATTTGAAGTTGTATATCACCTAAATAAGCGCGATAAGTCAGATCAGATAATTTTTTTTCGGGTAACGCATGGTAGCGTGATAAATGCGGCAATAAGTCAATTAAATGAGACCAATCTTCAATGGCTTCGTAAAGGTGTGCCAGGCGTTTTAAAATATATGAATGCTTCGGGCTTAAATCATGTAGATGTCTTAGGGTTGCAAGTGCTTGCTCCCATTGTTTGTGGGCGAGCTGTAGTTGTGCTTGGGTGAGTTCAACCGCTATTTTGGCATTGGGTGTAGACTGCTGCGCTTCACGTAAATAATTATCTCTCTGTTTGGTTTCACCTAACTCTTGGGCTGCACGTGCTGCAATAAGGTAATTAATCAGGGGTGTTTCTGTATGCGGGAGTGCTTGTATTAGGTGTGTTTTAGCTGCTTTCCAGTCGCCTTCACTGAATTCAATCAGGCCTTGAGTTGTTTTATTTTGTGCGCGTTCAGCACGGTGTTTGAGTCGCCAATCTTGCCAAGATGTGGGTAAATAAACGGCCTTTCGATAAGACAGTAATAGTAAGTGAAACACCGAGAATAAAATAAATAAGCCAAAGAGCGCGACCCATAAGGTGCTTTCTAAGGTCCAGTGACGAATGACAACCAGGACATAACCTGCGTCACCATGCATTTGTATACCGAGCCAAACCGATACAAAAAGCAGCAGTAAAATAAACAGCGCTTTTATCATGATGCTGCTCCTGTTTTATTTTCGGTGGATAAAATCACTTGATTCAGTCGTGTCAGTGGTTTGTCAGACAGCACAAGTGTTGTATTTAAAGTGGTTTGCTGTTGTTGTAACTGTTGAATGGTGTCTATCAAGGCTTTTGTTTGTGTTGCATCAGAAATAAAGCTTTGTTTTAAGTGATGGAGTGCTTGTTCAAGGGCGAGTTGATAGACCGTATTATTTTTTTCTAAAACAGCCCACGCTGCTTCTTGCAGGCTAAGACGAATGTTTGCACGAAGTATCGCTTCAAAGGCAATGGTGGGTTTCGGCGCCAGTTGTGTTTCTGTATGACGAATGGTGATTAAATGTGTTAAAAAGTTTGAAGCGGTAGCGGGTTCGGTTTTTGTTTTTGGTAAGGGATAATGTGGAAGTTGCCATGTGCTTTTTGAGGCAGCATGCAGCTGTGTAATGAGAGCCGTTATATCAGCGGTGGGAGCACTTTTGATGGCATGTATGTCATCAGTAATGGCTTGTCGCACATGAGTCAGTGCTGGATCATGTAAGGGTTTAAGAATGGTATTCGCCTCGGAAAGCATTGCAATCGTTGAGGATTTATCTGTGCTCCAATGTGCATTGAGTCCAGCCAGTTCAAGTAAATAACGCGCTTTAAAGAGTCGCCAGTCATCTGAGACATGATTTTTTTCTGCAAGGGTTGCGGTGAGTTTTTTCTCGAGCATATCCCGTGCTTCTTTTGCGCGATTTTCATGTGTCGCTGTGACGGCGCGATAAGCTTGTAGACGTGCTTCGGTGCTGCTTTGTTGTTGTACGAGCATACCCAGGGTTGCATCAAAGTTTTTTGTTTGTTTTTCAAGGGCTTTCGCGAGCTGATGATTCATAAATAATGCAGTGAGCGCCATGATAAGCGTTAAACTGATGAGTAACCCAATACCGACTTTGGATTTTTTAGGTGTTGTATCAGGTGTTGCATCAGGTACGGTATTTGGTGTGATATGATTTTCGATGTCAGTCATGACGACAATGTCCTTTTGATAATATGTTTAAAGCCTTTTTCTTTGGCGGCTTTAGCTAAACGATCGCTGATAACCCAACAGATTTTGCTACACAACCAATCGGCGGCTTCATGATCAAATAAAACAAATAAATGCTCGAGTACTGTTTGACTGGTTATGAGTATAATATCGACGGCGTCTTCATGCCATAGCGTTTTGGCATAAGAGGGATTAGGTTTAGGACAAGTGCGCTCGTACACCTCAATGGGCGTGATGTGTGCGCCTCGTTGAATCAAACCATCTTGAATATATGTACGGCCATCGTTGCCTTTAATCAGTAAAATAGCTTGATCTTGAACGGCTTGTAGCGACTCAAGCATCAGTAAATGCTCGCTATCGGCTTTTAGGGGTAAAATGGGCTGAATATTTTGTTGTTTAAGCACGGCTTCAGTACCACTTCCTAATGCATAAGTTGTGATGGTCTGTGGGAATTTATTTTTTGCAATCGCCTTAAAAAAATAAGTTACGGCGTTCGGACTAATAAAAATAGCGTGTTGAATGGTGTTTAATGCGGGCAAACTGTGTGTCCAGTTTGCGTCGGTAGCTGTGATTGTCAGGAGAGGAAAGGCAATTGATATTCCACCTGAAAGCCTGATTTGATGTGCTGTTGCTTCGGCTAAATGCACGGGCCTCGTATTTAAAACACGGCGGTTTTTAACATGAGAAAAATTATTCATCTGCATTTAAAAGCGCGAGCGCGCCTTTTGCTTTGAGCGCTGTCACTGAGGCTGCTGCAAGTAAAAGTGCTGTATCGGCTGGGCCTGTTTGGGTGTCTTGAATGATTATTTGTCCATCAGGTGAGGCGATTAATGCATCAAGCGTGAGCTGATTTTTAGCTGATGGTTTGCAGTAAATCGCAATGGGGGTATGGCAGCTGCCGCCAAGGGCTTGATTCACAAAGCGCTCAGCTTCTACCGTGCGCGCTGTAGCAGCGTCATGTAAGGGAGCCAGCAGCTGTTTCAAAGCAGTATCATCGGATCGGCATTCAATGCCTAAAGCACCTTGGCCTGGGGCAGGTAGCATGATGTTATCAGGGAGTGTTTCTTGAATACGAGACTCAAGGTTTAGGCGTTCTAAACCTGCAGCAGCTAAAATTAAGGCTTGGTAGGGGCCAGCATCGAGTTTTTTTAAGCGTGTGCCCACATTGCCACGAATGGGCTCAATCACTAAATCTGGACGTTGTGCTAAAAGCTGCGAGGCACGTCTTAGACTTGAAGTGCCGACGATTGCTTTTTGGGGCAAGCTTTTAAGCGTTGGAAATTGGTTGCTAACAAATGCATCGAGTGGATTTTGCCTCGCAAAAATAGTCTCCAGTGTTAATCCGTCGGGTATCTCAGCAGGCATGTCTTTCATGGAGTGCACTGCGAAATCTGCTTGTTTGTTTAAGAGCGCTTCTTCTAATTCTTTGACAAATAAACCTTTGCCGCCAATATCGAGTAATTTAGTATTTAAAAATCGGTCACCTGAAGTGACAATAGGCAGCAGCTCGATGGTTAGTTCTGGCCAATGTTTTAGAAGTTCATGGCGTGCATGATGCGCTTGCCAGAGTGCTAAAGGACTTTGCCGTGTTGCAATACGAAGGTGGGTTGGTGATAGCATGGTGCTTTGATGTATGATGAGGATGCTGTAATAATAACATGATGAGCAGGGAGGGGGTATGCGCTTAATTGTCGTGGCTTTATGTTTGATCCTAATGGGACTGCAGTATAAATTATGGTTAGGGGGGGATAGCTTACCCAAATGGTTTCAGGCTGAGAAAAAATTGAGCCAACGAGCTGCTGAAAATCAACAGCTTGCAGCACGAAATCGTGCGCTTGAAGCGGATGTTGCTGAATTAAAAACAGGAGAGCAAGCGCTTGAAGAACGTGCAAGATATGAGCTTGGCATGATTAAAGAAGATGAAACTTATTATCATTTTGTTAATTAAATAAAATCAAATATAAAAATTATATAAGAGGCTTTCAACATGATTAAAACAATGGATTCAGCCACTTTAAAGCAGTGTTTAGGCGATAAAAATGTGGTGTTGGTGGATGTACGAGAGCCTGATGAATATCAAGAAGCACATATTCAAGGGGCAACACTGATACCGCTTGGTAGTCTTTCAAGTGAGCCTATGCCTGAAGCAGCAGAAAAAAAACTGGTGTTACACTGTCGCTCAGGTAAGCGCAGTGCTTATGCCTGTGAGCAGTTGCTTGCACAATCGCCCGAACTTGAAGTATATAACTTAGAAGGTGGCATTTTGGCTTGGATAGCGCTTGGTTATCCCGTTGAATCTTAAAGTATGTGTTGAATGATTTTGCCGTACCCTCAACGGAGACCTTATTAAGGGTGCTTGTTTTAAAGTCGATTTATACCATAATTGAGCAATATCTCATTAAGGAATTTTGCCAAATTAGGCTTTCTTATCCAGAATTTAGGTTAATCAGAATGCCTCACATCTAACAAAATATAGTTTTAAGTCAGGAGACTTTGGTTATCTTAATGCAGCAGGGTATCTTTATTTAATGGATAGAAAAGACCAAGCATTCAAGTGCGCATGGAAAAAGGTCCGTGCTTAGCTGGTTGATAATGCGCTGCAAACAATAGAAAATGTTGATGACGGTGTTACTTTACCTATTCCGCATGATATGCTTGTTGATGTTTCTTGTGTGTATACCTTTAGTAAAGGCGCGATACGCTCTATATTAAGAAAAAAATTGCCAGCCAATCATTTGCCGCGGTCGTTTATTAGATTAGATTCTATTCCAAGAACAGGATCAGGAAAGCCTTCATATAAAGAGATTAATCAGCTGATTAAACAGCACACAGAAGCAGTGATTGCTTAAGCTTGGAGTTAGATTATTTTGTTAATGCTCATCGGTTTTTGTTTTGCCGGGTTGTGGGGGGGGGGGGGGGGGGTGGGGGGGGGGGGGGGGGGGGGGGGGGGGGGG
>JAALKW010000001.1:122542-145094 GCA_011087865.1 Legionellaceae bacterium | reverse complement strand
CCCCCCCCCCCCCCCGCCCCCCCCCCCCCCCCCCCCCCCCCCCCCCCCCCCCCGAAATTAACCGATATGACTAATTTTGATTCCCAGGGCTCTAAAAGTTGAAATAATTTAACCATCCAGCGTAGTGCCCATGGCCCCATTAAAAGCACCCCAGTAAAAAATAAAATGACTTGAAGTAAGACATGACCAAGCGTTGTCATGTTCACAACACCGGTTAAAACCACACTACTGACCATCGCCAAAATAATTAGACCCAAGACATCATCAATCATGGCAGCCCCCATAATCGTCTTGGCTTCCCGGGTGCGTAGTTTTTTCATTTCTTTTAAAACACGCGCTGTAATGCCTACACTGGTTGCAGATAACGTGGCGGCTAAAAATAAGTCTGTTTTAACCGATGCCATTGGAATTAAAAACAATGTCACCAAAAATCCACAAATAATCGGCGAAAAAACACCCAATAATGCCACACGAAGCGACTCTGTGCCGGTATGCTTAATTTCATCTATCGAGGTCTCAAGCCCGACCATAAATAATAAAAAAATAACCCCGTAACGTGAAAAACTATCAACCACATATGCCACACGAATTAAATCAACACCACTTGCACTTTTTAAAACAGCTGTGACTTGTTGTGCTTCAGGCAAAGTAGGTATCGTTGTGTAAACAGCTTTTGCAACCGATGCGCCGGATAAAACATCACCCATAATATCAAACACCGCAGCGCCTTCTCGTAAAACGACAGCAAGTGGCAAACCAAAAAAATAACAAATATTGCCGAGCAGCACGCCCATCAATAATTCACCCAACACACCTGGCTGTTTTAAAAGCTGTGCTGCATAGCGTCCCATGAGGCCAAAAAAGAAAATCAATGTCACCCAAAGTACAACCGATGCCACAGGATCATTATGCCCATCTGTACCACTTGCAAAGGCAAATTTAGGTACAAACAAACACCCCAGCAGCAACAAAAAAAACAAGAAAAACATTCGTTTTTTAGTCAAATCACGCATCGCGCTCATGACAAAATATCCTGTGGTTCAACTTGCTGCTTTGCAAGCATCAAACTGGTTTCAAGCACTGTATCTGGGTTCAGTGATACACTATCAATTCCTTCTTGCATCAGCCACAGGGCTAAATCAGGATGATCAGATGGCCCCTGGCCACAAATTCCTATATATTTTCCTGCACGCTTACAAGCATCTATCGCCATATGCAATAAGGCTTTTACGGCTAAATCACGCTCATCAAATTGTGCAGCCACCAAACCTGAGTCACGATCAAGCCCCAGTGTCAGCTGCGTTAAGTCATTGGAACCAATTGAAAAACCATCAAAATGTGTCAAAAATGCATCTGCCAATAAAGCATTAGATGGCAATTCACACATCATAATCACGCGCAAACCATGCTCTCCACGCACCAACCCATTGGCTTTTAATACATCAATGACGTTGGATGCTTCTGTAACTGTACGTACAAATGGAATCATCACTTCTACATTGTCAAGCCCCATCGACTCACGTACAGCTTTAACTGCTTGACACTCCAGAGCAAAGCAATCAGCAAAGTCAGGTGACACATACCGTGAAGCACCACGAAACCCAAGCATTGGATTTTCTTCGTCTGGCTCATATAATGCGCCCCCAATTAAATTGGCATACTCATTGGATTTAAAATCAGACAAACGCACAATCACAGGCTTTGGATAAAAAGCAGAGGCAATCGTTGCAATGCCTTCTTTAAGACGCTCAACATAATAAGCCACTGGAGAGTTATAAGCTGCTGTTTTATCTTCGATTTTTTTCTTTAGTTCAACATCTTTTAAATCATCAAATTGCAAGAGTGCTTTCGGATGAATACCAATGGTGTTCGAAATTAAAAATTCTAACCGCGCAAGACCAACCCCTGCATTTGGAATCGATTGAAAAGTAAAGGCGCGTTCAGGATTACCCACATTGAGCATGACTTTCAGCGGTAAATCAGGCAAAGTTTCTACGTCTAACACCGAACGCTCAAAAGGTATGAGTCCTTGATAAACATAACCTGAATCACCTTCTGCACAGCTCACAGTGACTTCACTGCCATCAGCAATCATCTGGGTTGCATCGCCACAACCCACAACCGCTGGAATACCTAATTCTCGGGCAATAATTGCAGCATGGCATGTGCGCCCACCTCGATTCGTCACAATCGCTGACGCACGCTTCATGACAGGTTCCCAATCGGGATCCGTCATATCAGACACTAAAACATCACCCGATTCAACACGGTGCATTTCTGAAGCGTTTTTTATCACTCGCACACGCCCTTGTCCAATGCGTTGCCCAATGCTTCGACCTTCAACTAAAACATCAGAACTGGCTTTCAGAGCATAACGTTCAATCACTTGTTTATCCGCTGATGCACGTTGGCTTTGCACCGTTTCCGGGCGCGCTTGTAACAAATAAATCGAGCCATCAATCCCATCTTTTCCCCATTCAATATCCATAGGACGCCCATAGTGCGCTTCAATCACCATGGCCTGATGTGCTAAATATTCGATATCTTCTGTGGTTAAAGAAAACGTTTGGCGCCTCGCGATATCCACCGCTTGTGTCATCACCCGGCTTGTTGCATTTTGATCCGTGTTATACACCATCTCCAGCGCTTTTTCGCCTAAGGTTCGACGAATAATTGCCTCACGTCCCGCACGCAATGCAGGCTTATACACATAAAATTCATCGGGATTCACTGCGCCTTGTACAACCATCTCACCTAAGCCATACGATGAGGTAATAAAAACAACTTGGTCAAAGCCTGACTCGGTATCTAATGTAAACATCACACCACTGGCACCACAATCACTCCGAACCATTTGCTGCACACCAACAGAAAGCGCAACATCATCATGTGAAAAGCCATGATGCACACGATAAGCAATGGCGCGATCATTATAAAGTGAAGCAAACACTTCTTTCATCGCCAAAAGTACAGCATCAACCCCTTTGACATTTAAAAGTGTTTCTTGTTGCCCCGCAAACGATGCATCGGGTAAATCTTCAGCCGTTGCAGAAGAGCGAACAGCCACTGTAAATTGATCATGTCCAATACGCGCTTCAAGCGATTGATAAGCTTCACGAACAGCCTCTTCAACGCTTTCCGTAAACGATGCATTTAACATCATTTCACGAATACGTTTACCGACACGTGCAAGTGCTGTTACATCATCTACGTCTAAATTTTTTAAGGCCGTTTTAATATTATCTTTAAGATTATCTTGATTTAAAAAATCATAAAAGGCATCTGAGGTTGTCGCAAAGCCACCAGGAACACGTACACCCATTCCACTCAAATGACTAATCATTTCACCGAGAGAGGCATTTTTTCCACCCACACGGTCAAGCTCAGTCATTCCCAGTTGCTGAAAATCAATTGTATATATCATGTTAGGTATCAATCCTCTCGATTCCTTCGAAAATAAGCATTATTCTACTGAAATTCATGTCAGGTGCAACTTCTATCATGCGACGTAATCGTCTATTATAGATGCCTTAACTAACCTTACTTAGCTTGACTAATTAAATATGAATCTATCTGCTCTTAATTCAATCTCACCTATCGACGGTCGCTACTGCAAGAAAACTCGGACACTAAGCCCTTTTTTCAGTGAATTTGGCTTGATTTATTATCGTTTAATGGTTGAAGTGCGATGGCTCGAGTCATTAGCAAATAACCCCAAAATAAAAGAAGTCCCTGCTCTAACTGATGCTTCAAAACAATTTTTAGACCAGATTATCCTTGATTTTAATGAAAAAGAAGCCGAGGCCGTTAAAGCCTACGAAAAAAAAATTAATCATGATGTCAAAGCCGTTGAGTATTATTTACGCGATAAACTCGAAGCATTCGAACCTTTACGTCCAATAACTGGTTTTATTCATTTTGCATGCACATCTGAAGATATTAATAATTTAGCCTATGCCTTCATGGTAAAAGAAGCACTTGCAAAAGTAATTAAACCGGCTCTTGCCGAAATCACAGGTGGTATTACTTTACTCGGTAAACAGCACGGTGAAGCAGCCATGCTTGCAAGAACTCATGGACAACCTGCAACCCCAACAACACTCGGCAAAGAACTGATTAATTTTTCATCTCGTTTGAAACGCCCATTGCAGCAACTCGCCGAAGTTTTAATTTCAGCCAAATGCAATGGCGCTGTCGGAAATTATAATGCACATACGATTGCCTATCCCGAAGTTAACTGGCGAAAACACTGCTCTGATTTTATTACAAAACTCGGGCTTTCTTTCAGCGCCTATACCACCCAAATAGAGCCTCATGATGGCCTTGCTGAAGTGTCACACTTAATGATTCGAATTAACAATATTTTACTCGATTATACACGTGATATTTGGTCTTATATTTCGCTAGGTTATTTTAAACAAAAAACAGTCAAAGGCGAAGTGGGCTCATCAACCATGCCGCATAAAGTCAATCCCATTGATTTTGAAAATGCCGAAGGTAATCTTGGCCTTTCTAATACTTTATTTAGTCATTTTGCAAACAAACTTACGCAATCTCGCTTGCAACGTGATTTATCTGACTCGACAGTACTCCGTAATATAGGCGTTGCTTTTTCTTATGCCCTGATTGCTTATCAAGCAATCGCCAAAGGCAATGATAAACTTGAACTCAATGCCAAAGCGCTAGATACTGATTTAAATCATAAATGGGAAGTAGTCACAGAAGCGATTCAAACCGTCATGCGACGTCATGGCCTGCCTCATGCTTACGAAGCATTACGTGATTTTTCTCGTGGCAAAGACATGAACCAAGAGACTTTACATGCCTTTATCAATACCTTAGCACTACCTGATCAAGCAAAATCAGATCTATTAGCGCTGACACCCAACACATACACAGGACTGGCTGGCGCATTGGTCAAAGCTTTTTCCTAGTATTTTGTCTAAATATATAAATATATGAATATAACTGCTGATTTATCACAGCAAGGCGAAACCTTTCGCACTGATATATTGGTGATTGGTGGTGGTTTGGCGAGCTTGCATTATTGTCTTCAGATCATGCAACATCAGCCTAAAACACGGATTGCGTTAATCAGTAAAACAATCATCGGTGAGTCTAACAGCCGGTATGCTCAAGGCGGCATTGCTGCTGCGTTATTATCCGAAGATTCTATTGAAGCGCATATACACGACACTTTAAAGGCAGGCGATGGCTTATGTTATAAAAAAAATACGACTCATATTATTCAAAAAAGCAGAGATGCCATTCAGCAGCTTGAGAGCCACGCTGTTTTATTTGATAAAAGTGAACCCAACCAATATGCGCTCGCCCACGAAGGCGGGCATAGCCACAGGCGTATTTTACATACAGGTGATCAAACCGGGCTTAGCATGATAAATGCCTTGCTCACCCAAATCCGTGAGTATCCCAATATTCAATGCTTTGAGCATCATACGGCAGTTAATTTAATCACCCAACATCACCCCCATCGCATCTCGCATCAGGGCGAAGTACTTGGCGCTTATATTCTAGATAGCAATACACAAAAGATTCATGCTTACCTGGCTGACGCTGTCATTCTTGCAACCGGCGGCGCGGGTAAAACCTATCGCTATACAAGCAATAGCATGGTCGCAACAGGCGACGGTGTCGCCATGGCTTATCGTGCTGGTGCACGCATTGGCAATATGGAGTTTTATCAATTCCATCCAACACTCTTATACCACCCTGATGCCAGTAGTTTTTTAATTTCAGAGGCGGTTCGAGGCGAAGGCGGCATACTACGCCATGCTGATACACACGAGCAGTTTATGTCGAAATATGCCCCCGAACAACAAGATCTTGCCACGCGTGATATTGTATCGCGTGCGATTTTCAACGAAATAGAACAAGGCGAGAGTCCATTTGTCTATCTAGATATCACACACCAACCCCGTGCCTTCTTAAAAAAACGCTTTCCTCAAATTTATAGCATGCTTGAATCGATTCATATCGACATGGCTGACGATTTAATTCCAGTGGTGCCCGCAGCGCATTACCAGTGTGGCGGTATTCTCGCAACACCTGCCGGAAAAACTGATTTAGCGCGTTTATATGCGATAGGTGAAGTGGCATTCACAGGCTTACATGGTGCCAATCGTTTAGCCAGTAACTCTCTACTTGAGGCCGTGGTCATGGCCTCAAATGCTGCTGTTGAAAGCTTAAAAGATATCCAAGCACCGGCTAGACTCAAACATGATTTGCCCACCTGGCATTCACCACGTGTCGTTAATCACCGGCGTGCAAGCCAAATTAATGCACATTGGCGAGGTCTACGCGGCGAAATGATGTCTTATGCAGGCATTGTTCGCACGGAGGCAGGCCTCAATGATTTATTGCAGCTCATCCAAAAACGTAAAACCATTATTGAAGATTATTATTGGACACATTGCATCACCCGAGACTTTATTGAGCTTCGAAATATTATATTAAACGCTGAACTGATTGTTCGCTCAGCACTATCCAGACGTGAATCACGTGGTGGACATTTCAGAGATGATTTTCCAAACAAACATGCTAATGCAGAAGAAAGTATTTTGAGGTCAAATACACAATGGGCTAGATTTGAATAAAAAACAACCATGTTGATTTAATTTAACTCAATCCTGTAATAAAAGTACTACTCTATATAAATAAATGGTTTTACGCTCTTGGCAGTCTAAGTGGGATGAATTATCTACGTATTTCAAATATTCTGCCGAGATTCGGAGCCTGATTTACACGACTAATCCTATTGAAGGCTTTCATCGACAGGTTAGAAAATACACAAAATCTAAGGGTGCGTTTACTTCAGAAAATGCACTAGTGAAACTGATTTATTCGGCGTATACTCGCATCAAAGAAAAATGGAACCAGCCTATGCATAATTGGGCTTTAATTATTTCGAAGCTTGATATTTATTTCGAAGGTCAATTAAAGGTTGAGTTGTAAATGGGTGACACAGTTGAGTGAACAGTCTCGTTACATTTTATTTATTCGCGTTCTTGCATAGCTATTTTAAAGCTCAGATTATTTAGGCTTCAATGAATGCCCTGTATCTATATCTTTAAATTTAGGATCATTTATTATTTTATCTACTTTCTCTTTTAAGCGCATAAAAGATTTACCTGTATCTGAGTATTGTTCGTGCTTCACTGGTTTTTCTTTTGCTGTTTCTTTATGGTGCATGCTTTCTTCACCCAAAGCATCTACACTCACTCGCTCAATTGTTTTGTTTATGTTTTTTAATCTATCTTTATATTTTAAATTATAAATACCATGTTTCCCTAAATACTTATGAATATGTTGATATTGCTTAGCCAATAAAAGATCTGCGTCAGATTGTAATTGCTTAGGCAGGTGTTGAAACATACCTTTATCTTCTCTAACCGCCGCCAATGCAATACGCTTATCCGCCTTTAAATCTTCCGATAAATAACCATATAAACGCGCATGTACTTTTAAAGCTTGTAACACTCTTTCTTTATCATGATTAAAATCAAGCAAACTGAGCGTCGGTTGAGTAGCCAGGCCTTTCTCAGGCTGCATTTTTTTAGTAGATGTTATTGAACGTGTTGAGGGATGTGCCATTGGATCTGTTTTTCGAATCGTCTTTTCTTTTGCAGGGTAGGCTCTCGGAACAACAACAGGGCTGACTACCACACTAGGCTCTCTTTTTTCTGAGTACGTTTTACTTTGATCTAACTCAACACGAACAGCAGCATAAGTACTTTGATGGCTTGCCGCTGCAATAATATCTTTATCTTGTTGTAGTTTTTTAGAAGCAAATTGAAGCGCCTTTGGATTTTGTGCCACAGCAGTCAGTACCATTCTTTTATCCGATTTTAACCGACCTGCTGCGTGAGCTAAGGCCATACCATCTTTTTTTAATGCGCGTGATACAAGACTTCTATCAGCTTTTAGCACATCTGATGCATGCTGCAGTGCTTGAGGCGTATGAGTAACCGCCGCAAGTACAACCTCTCTATTCGCTTATAAGTCATCACCTGCCTGTTCAAGCGCTAAGCCTGCTTGCTTAACAGCTGCTAAAACAATCGTTTTATTTTTTTTTAATGCTTTTGATAGCCTTTTTAATGCCAATCCATCCGACGACACAAGCGATAAACCAGCATCCCTATCAGCAATTATTTTATCTGCCATTAGCTGCCTCTTTTGATCAATACACTTACTTAATTGTAGTGTTTTAAACCAATATGTGCAATTTGTTTTATTTTGACTTGCTTTGAGCACTTAAACTATGGCTAGCAATCAAACTAATATCTGAATCTGTTTGTAAGGATTCGGGCATATATTTAAACATGCTGTTGTCTTGTCTCACTGCCGTCAAAGCAATGTCTTTATCTGTTTTTAAATCCAAAGATACATGCCTATATACGCGAGGATTCTCTTTGATTGCAGCTAATATCACTTTTTTATCATCATGAAATTCGAGCTGACCTGAATGCGTTTTTTTAGCTGTTTGCTTTTGCTGGTCTGCTACTTTTTTTGATATGCTTAATTCAGCATATAACATTGCATAAGAATTTTGATGTGCTGACGATGCAATAACATCTGGATCAGCTTTTAATGTATTTGTTGCATGCTCAAGCGCTAACCCATTTTGCTGAACAGCCGCTAAAACAACTTCTTTATCTCCTCGCAATAGGTTTGAGGCAAATTGCAGTGCGCGTCCGTCTTGTTTTACTGCTGCGAGTACGATTTTTTTATTGTTTTTTAAATGGATGGATGCATATTTAAGTGCTAAAGCATTTTGATTCACAGCAGCTGAAACAATTTTTTTGTTATATGCTAAATCACCGCGTGCAAACGCAAGTGCCAATCCATTTTGACTCACAGCCATTAAAACAAGCCTTGCATCACGCCTTAATCTATCTGCTGCATATTCTAATACTTGACCTTTTTGTTTTAACGCACGTGATACAATACTTCTATCGCTCTGATGATCATCCGATGCATATTCCAATGCGTAGGCTGTATTTGTAACAGCAAGCAACACGATTTCTCTATCTTTTTTTAAACGAGCAGAAGCGTACTCAAGCGCCCACCCCCTCTGCTTTACTGCCAATGATACAACCTCTCGATCATCTTTTAATGCCGCGGATAGACGATTTAAATTTAATCCATTTGCTGCAACCAAACATAACCCGGTTTTCTTATTAGAAACTTTGTGAACCATTATGATAACTTTTATGATTAAAAATAAGGCATAATATATACCATATTATTTACTTAACCGCAGATTTATTTGCTTTTCAGCGTAAAATTTGAGACTTTACAGCTTCAATTTCAAAGGTAATGCTTTATGTTTGCAACAGATACAACGTATAACCCAACCAAAACATTGATGCATATCACACAAGACATGCAAATCTGCCAAAGTGATTATCCACTCGATTGGTATCAAACAGAATATATTCCTTATGCCGAGGAGTATTTGGCCCTACCTGATCGTAAACTAACAACGGTCCTAAAATGGATGACACCGTATTTAAACAAAGTACAAGATCACTTTGGACCTAACTTATTATTACTTGCACATTATTATATGGGTGGCGAGATTGTACGCTTGGTTGAACAATTTGGTGGGCAAATTGGTGATTCATATCAACTGGCCTTAATGGCCGCTAATCATCCTGAAAAATCAATTATTGTTGAGTCAGCTGTTCACTTTATGGCCGAATCAATTGCCATGCTCGCACACGAATCACAAACAGTTTATATTACCAACCCTAAATCAGGCTGCACCATGGAAATGCTCGCCAAAGATTTTATGGTTGAACCTGCTTTTGCTGAACTAAACGCACGGTATGGCGCTGAAAATATTTTACCTATTTGTTATATGAATACTTCCGGGCGTGTCAAGGCTATGACCGGAGCACAAGGTGGTGCGGTATGTACCAGCTCAAACGTTAAAAAAATATTTCAGTGGGCTCGTGAAAAAAATAAAAAAATATTATTTATTCCAGATCAACATATGGGCGAAAATGTCGCGCATTGGCTTGGTATTCAAAATATAGCTTACTGGCCAAGTGGTACGGCAGGTGCGCAGTATCGTCTTGACGCACAAAGCACTCAAACAAAAAAACAATTTGATGATGCAGAATTAGTTTTATTCGCCAGCGAATGTACCGTGCATACGCGTAACGATGCAGCCATGTGCGCCTATCGGGACACCAAGCATTACACGACTGTTGTGCACCCAGAATGTAAAAACGAAGTCATTCGTGCAGCACAATATGCCGGATCGACAGCATTTATTTGGGATTTAGTCACTAAAGACCGTGCAAAAACAAAACGCTATGCCATTGGCACAGAAAATCATATGGTTGAAAATTTAAAACAACATGCAGCCTCACTAGGTATTCAAGTGGTTAACCTTGCCGAAGCACCCACTGCAGGCAATCATGCTAACCTCGGGTGTGGCTGTGCCACTATGTCACGTAACGATCCACCGCATTTGGTTGCACTGCTTGATTTACTGCACCGTGGACAGTCTATGCCTTATAACGAAGTCAAGGCCGGTGACGTCGTGCATGAGGTCACCGGAACACGCCAACGATTGAGCTCAACAGATCAAACATGGGTCATTGAAAATGCTAAAAAAGCACTTCAAAATATGATTCGTATTACTGAAGCCCAACCGGTGCCTCTGTCGTCTTAGATGATGTATTACCTGTTGTGCCATCTGTCACTGTCGATGGCGCTTCATTGCTGGGTACTGTACCACTGCTGGTATCACTGCTGCTATCATCGGGTAATGCACCCCCTGTTAACACAGCTTCATGAATGGTTTTAACTTGTGCCTCTAAGCTAACTTGCATACTGTGCATTTTTTCTTCTGTTATTTTATTCATTTGATTCATTTGTGCTTCTATTTTTTTTTGTGTTTCTTTTATTTCGGCTTGTAATTGTTTATTGAGTGCTTGAAGTTCTGCTTGTTGTGTTTTTTGGATGCTTTGTAATTGTACTTGCAATTGACTATTCAGCATCTGTATTTGCTGCGAAGCATCGTCAGCCTGAACCCATGCACTCAACAACATCAAAATAGCCCCGACAACACACCCCTTCAGTAACATCCACATGTTATTGCTCCCTGAACGTATTCATATACAATAATATCAAGTCCTATCATATAGGATAAATTCAAAAACTTGAACTATACTCATTATGATTAAAAAAAATATATTGTGACTATTTAATAACACTAGAGGTCGTACTCATGAAAAAAAATATTATTGCCAGTTTATCTGCCGCAGTCTTATCACTTGCGATGGTTCAAGTCGCACCCGCTTATGGCATGCATGAATCTGATCATCAAAAAGGTCAATGCATTATGCAAAAATTGGAGCGTTTAAAAACAAGTCTTGCACTCACACCTGATCAAGAAAAGCAGCTGAAAGCTATTAAAGCAAAACATAAAGATTTTATGAAAACAATGCGTCAAGAAAAACAAACAATTCGAAAAAAAGCACATGCCATTGCTGACGCAGAAACCATTGATCAAACACAATTAGATGCACTCGCTAGCCAAGCAGGTCAACTTGAAAGCAATCGCTTAAAAAATCGCGTCATGGCTAAACATGAAATCAATCAAGTACTGACCCAAGAACAAAAAGATAAATTAAAAGCAGCAAAAAATAATATGCAACAAGATATGATCCAGAAAAAAGTTGTCCAATAAAAAAAATACCTGATGCAATGCACCTTATAATAATATAAAGTGCATTGCGCATCATTAGAATTTGAATCTAATCGAAACAATAATTGATTTAAACCTAAAACCTTGTTATTCTTCTGACTATTTTGATAAAATATGAGTCAATATTATTCAGCAAGCCCAACTTGGTTGGCTAAAACACGTCTTCGCGCAACGACTTCAAAAAAAAGCATGCTTTTTTTACGCGCCTTTGCTTCTGGTTTATTACTGCCACTTGGATTCGCGCCGTTTCATTTGCCAGGCCTTGCGATTTTAAGCCTCACACTGCTTTTTCTTCAGTTAATCAATACATCACCTAAAAAAGCTTTTTTAGTTGCCTTTGCATTTGGTGTTGGTTTTTTAGGCCTAGGAACCTCCTGGATTTATAATAGCATTCATATATATGGCAATTTAAATATACCCATATCAGCAGCTTTGACACTACTTTTTGTTGCAACTTTCTCATGCTATCTCGCTTTTTTAGGTTTATTTTTTGCAGTTATTAATTCCAAATTACCGCGTTATTTTTCTCCTTTTTTATTCAGTAGCTTGTGGATCTTAACCGAGTACCTTCGCTCAAATCTTTTTACTGGGTTTCCTTGGCTTTTGGTCGGTGTTGGGCAAATGGACTCCCCATTACAGCATTTATTGCCATTAATTGGCGTTTTAGGCGTGAGCGGCATAGCAGCACTTGCCAGTGGTTTTTTAGGGCTCGCAATCCAAGCAAACAAGCATCAATTCATTGGACTGACTTGTTTTGTTTTCATTTTAATTATGCCGCTTGCTTTAAAAAATAAAGCATGGACCCAAGTACAGCTTAAGCCTATTTCAGTCGCTGTTATTCAAGCTGATTTATCTATGCGAGATAAATGGGATAGCGAGTTATATCAAAGCATTCAAGATTATTACCAAGAGCAAATTACACAGTTATTACCTAAGAAAAATCTTGTTATTTTGCCTGAATCAGCGATTCCTATGCCCAGCAGCTATGCCCATGATTTTTTAGATCCCATCCATACCCATGCCTTAGACAACCATAGTGCTGTATTACTGGGTATGCCTCATCCTAGCAAAACACATCCGGGTCGCTATCATAATGCCTTGCTTGCCCTTGGAGAAGCCAGAGGCATTTACCTAAAGCAGCATTTGGTCCCATTTGGTGAGTATATTCCCGATGCTTTTTTAAGCCTCACCGAAGCCATTCACTTACCAGACCCCAATATGGCAGTAGGCGATGCCAAACAAGCCCCTGTTATGCTACATCAATACCCTATTGCTTCTTTAATTTGCTATGAGCTGGCTTATCCCCATTTGATTCGTCCACAATTGCCCCGTGCCGCTTTTATTGTTTCTCTCAGTGATGATGGCTGGTTTGGTCGTTCTTTTGCGATGTATCAACATTTACAAATGGCACAAGCACTCTCCAAACAAACCGGACGATATCAAATTATTTCAAACAATAATGGACGCTCTTCTTTAATTAATACAAAAGGCCAAATAATCAATAGCTTGCCTGCCTTTTCCAAAGGTTTACTAGAAGGTCATGTTTATCCTGCAACCGGTGCAACACCATGGGTTCAAACCGGCGATGCCTGGGTATTAAATATCAGTACGTTGCTGCTCTTATTGATGATTGTATTTCGTCTAATACTTGCCGCGAAGGAGAAGAGACGTTATCCTAACCAACCTAGTAAAAAACCCAGTAAAATGTGTTAATCAATCATGGATAATCGCTACAACCCCGAAGCTGTTGAACAAGAAGCCCAAGATTATTGGGTTAAAAAGCAGTGTTATCAAGTCAACGAAGATCTCAATAAAGAAAAATTCTATTGTTTGGCTATGTTTCCTTATCCCAGTGGTTCACTCCACATGGGTCATGTCAGAAATTACACTCTCAGTGATGTGATTGCACGATATCAACGCGCACTCGGTAAAAATGTATTACAACCCATCGGTTGGGATGCTTTTGGCTTGCCTGCTGAAAATGCCGCCATTAAAAACAATGTGCATCCGGCAGAATGGACCAAGCAAAATATTGCCTCCATGAAGGCACAATTTTTAAAACTAGGGAATGCTTACGACTGGCGACGTGAAATTACCACTTGCGACCCTCTATATTATCGCTGGGAACAATGGTTTTTCATTCAGCTCTATAAAAAAAATTTGGTTTATAAAAAAAATGCATGGGTCAACTGGGATCCAGTGGATAAAACCGTGCTTGCCAATGAACAAGTCGTTGAGGGTCGTGGTTGGCGCTCAGGCGCATTAGTCGAACGAAAAGCCATTCCGCAGTGGTTTATTAAAATTACGGCCTATGCCGACGAACTATTGCTCGGACTCGACACACTGGATGCCTGGCCTGCTCAAGTGAAACAAATGCAACGCAACTGGATTGGTCGTTCTGAAGGCTGTGAAGTGTATTTTCAAATAGAAGACATGCCCAAACCTTTAAAAGTGTATACAACACGTCCTGAGACTTTAATGGGCGTCACTTATTTTGCGATTGCACCCGATCATCCCCTCGCTAAAAAAGCAGCCGAAACAAACCCTGATGTTGAAGCTTTTATTCAAAGCTGTGCTGGTACAAGTACCGCCGAAGCCGATATTGCAGCACTTGAAAAGCGGGGTATCGCAACCGGATTTTTTGCAACGCATCCTATCACCCGAACAAAACTACCGATTTGGATCGCTAATTTTGTGCTGATGCAATATGGTACAGGTGCTGTCATGTCGGTTCCAGCACATGATGCACGTGACTTTGAATTTGCAACCCAGTATCAACTGCCCATTACACCGGTCATTGCTCCCAGCGATAAAAAAGCAAGCCATGATTATTCAAAAACAGCTTTTCTGGATGAAGGCGTATTAATTAACTCCGGTGAATTCAATGGCTTAACTTCAACCGATGCAAAAGCCGCTATCACGCGATATCTTGAAGATGAAAAAAAAGGCGTTGCAACAGTTAATTATCGTTTACGTGACTGGGGCGTTTCACGTCAACGCTCATGGGGCACACCAATTCCCATGATTTTGTGCGAAGACTGTGGTCCTGTGCCAGTTCCTGAAGATGATCTCCCTGTTCGCCTACCGGAACATATTGATTTTTCAACACAAGGTTCACCACTGGCAAGTTGTCCTGAATTTTTACATACCTCGTGCCCCAAATGCGGTCAAGACGCACAACGAGAAACAGATACATTTGATACTTTCATGGAATCATCTTGGTATTACGCACGTTTTGCTTGTAAAGGCCAAGAAGATGTCATGCTTGACGATCGCGCGAAATACTGGACCCCTGTTGATCAATACATCGGTGGTGTTGAACACGCCGTGATGCATTTATTATATGCTCGATTTTTTCATAAGCTAATGCGAGACGAAGGCTTACTCAACTCAGACGAACCGTTTAAAGCATTGCTGACACAAGGCATGGTTTTAAAAGACGGACAAAAAATGTCAAAGTCTGTAGGCAATACAGTCGATCCCAATCATCTTATTCAGTCTTATGGCGCTGATACCGCTCGTTTATTTAGCATGTTTGCAGCTCCCCCAGAGCAATCCTTAGAATGGTCTGACAGTGGTGTAGAAGGTGCTTACCGCTTCTTAAAACGACTCTGGGTATTTGTACATGAGCATGAATCCTCATTTAATGAAGCCAGTGAAATGCATGGTGAAGGTAATCCTCCTATTGATTGGCAAACCGTTGAGCCTCGCCTAAAAAAAGCACGTGCTGAGGTACATCAAATTATTGCTCAAGCAACAACAGACTACGAACGCAGCCAATTTAACACGGTTGTTTCAGCCTGTATGAAATTATTTAATACCTTATCTGCTTATCCAGTTAAAACAGATGAAGATACTTATTTTTTCTACCATAGCATGACAGCGTTACTGCGATTGTTAGCACCTATCACCCCTCATATTTGCCATGTATTGTGGAAAACATTAGGCTTCTCAAAACCTATTATCGATGCGCCATGGCCGAAATTCGATAAAAATGCATTAAAAACAGATGAAGTTGATTTTATCGTACAAGTCAACGGTAAACTGCGTGCACAATTTACTGCGCCAAACGATATGCCGGAAGATGCACTGATAGATAGAGCAAAAACAGAAGCGGCTAGTTTTATTGAAAACAAAACACTGAAAAAATCGATTATTGTCGCACATCGTCAATTAATCAATTTGGTTGTTGGCGCGTGAATTATTTTAAACTAATTTTTTTAAGTGGTGTCATTGCATTATTAATAACAGCTTGTGGTTTTCACCTCCGTGGTAGCGAAACCTCTCCTGCCTGGCTCAAAAAAGGGGTGGCGGTTGTTGTTGAAAAAGCAGCACATAACTGGAAAACGCTCCTCCGTGATCCACTTGAAGCAAGCCATATTCGTGTGATTGATGATCCGGAACAATCACCCTACTGGCTTGTGATTAAAGAAGAAAAATTAACTCGCAATCTTAACAGTGTCAGTTCCAGTACCAATCCAAGACAATATCAGCTCATTTATACCGTTTGGTTCTCATTACAAACTAAAAAAGGTCATGTTATTCTTCCGACCACCTCTGTTTTTGTGACGCGTCCTTTAACCATTAATAACGATCGTGTGCTAGGCTCAAGACATGAAGGAGAAAATTTAAAGACTGAGATGAAACGTGATGCAGCCCTTAAAATTATTGAGTTTCTGTATCAACAAGAATCATCCCCACCGCACTTAAAGGGAGTCAAGTCATGACAAAATCAATCAAAAAACTAATGATTAGCCTACTTTTAACCTGTCTCAGTCTACCTGTTTTTGCAATTGCAATTGATATCCCACCAGGACAATGGCAATGTATGGCCGTTGATGCAAAAGAGCAAAATTATGCTGCATTCGGCAAATCAATGCGCGCCGCACGCCGCGCTGCAAAAGTAGCATGTAGACGCCGCTCCGACCACCATAAAACCTGTCAGACGGCTCAATCGTATTGTGAACAAGGGCCCGTTGCTCTCATAGACAATCGCTGTATTGTCAGTGATGAATCAGGACGCACCTGGAATGCTACAGGACGCACAGCTTGCCGAACAGCTAAACAGCTCTGTCAGCAATTTCAATACCTTCATGGCAGCACCCGAAGTGTGTGCACCATCAAGCACCGTATGCGAAATTACGATCTCAACAAAAAAAACAAAAACTCAAAAGACACCATTTTAGAGCAACTCATTGACACTGATTCATGATTAAATATCCAGACGCAGCATTTGAAGCAGCACTTCACAAGCAGCCATTTTCTATCTGCATTTTAACAGGACAAGAAGATTTTTTATTAAATACTGCCGCTTTAACCATCAAAAAAAATTGGCGTCAAGCACAAGCAACCGACGCCATTGAAGAAAAACGCATGAGCCTCGAACATCCAAACGACTGGCATGATTTCGTTCAAGAAGCGACTTCTTATGCACTTTTTTATGACCAACTCATAATTGATGCAACCTGGAATAAAAAAAACTTTGATGCAAAAACAAAAGTTATTTTAAATCAATATGCCGACCATCCCAGTCCCCATTGCTTGCTAATACTTCGTGCACCTCTTCTCACGGCAAAACAATGTGCTGACTTTAACAAGCATAAGCACATCGCCTGCATTACGATTCAAACACTCAATGCCGGCGCACAAATTAACTGGATAAAACAAGCCCTGAAGCAACGAGATCTAGACTATACTGATGACATCCCACAACACATTCAAACCTATACGCATGGTAATTTACATGCAGCACACCAAACCATCGAACGCTTAGCGCTTGCCTACGAACCACAGACAGTATTAACACTTGAAGCAGTTAAAACGCAGCTTTTAGATGAACGACAATTTAAACTCTATGAAATATCAGGTGCTTGCCTCGACGGTCACCCTAAAAAAGCACTGGAACTCACGCAGCGTGCACGCCTCAACCAAGTTGAACCCATACTGATTCTTTGGTTTATTACACAAGAATTAAGATTATTAGAGCAAATTGCAGCGGGTGTATCCCACCAAGCCTTAAAGATATATAGCTTTCGAGCACAGCAATACCAACGCGCGAGCAAACGTTTATCTCGCAATGCTATTTATCAACTCTTAAAGCAAAGCCAAGCGCTTGATACACAAATTAAATCGGGTCATAACAAGCAGACTTGGCTCATGACGGAGCAACTGATTTTAAATTTCTCAGATGCTCGCGCTTCTTTTTGAGTAATCACCCCCATAAGGAGCTGATGGTTTTGTTTCTCTATCACCAAAAAATAAATCTAGTTTTTTATAAGCGGCGTACAATGTTGCGTTGAATCCTACACAAGAAAAAAACCAAAGGTTAATGGCAAAGCCTTTTTGAGCGGCAGGTTTAGTCAAAGCGAGCATCAATGCCAGCGACACCCCACTCACAACAAGCCCCAGTTGATTATTATGACCTGCTTTGGCATCTTCTTTATTCGCTTCAGATTCAGACGTCGCTTTAGGTGGATTGACCCCTTCATGCGTATCACGACGCATTTTTTTACTGGCTTGCCTATGCTTCGCTTGCTTACACATGGCTAAAAAAGCTTCGCTCACTTCCTCATTATCTGATTCAATCACAGTAGGAGGAGAAAGACTCGCGGTCCGTTTTATATTAGCGAATGCTGTTTCTACTTTCTGAAACATGGCTGTATCACCCCCTTTATCAGGATGATGTTCCAAGCGTTTTGTTCTTCCCACACCTTTGACTTCACCATAGGTAATGCTATTACGGCGACTAATATCTATACCTAAAGTTAAGAAGTCCTCTTTGCACTCAGGTAAAATTTGTATCACATCATTCTCTTGCATAAATAAAATCTAACCTTAATATATAATGGACATATATATTAAGTTAAAGCAAAAAAAAGATCAACCGACACAATAAAAAAACATTTATTCAGATATGATATTCAGCTCTGTTGAGCGACTACAGTTAAGTGTTAAATAGACCGATGCCCAGACACTACAGGTTCATGCGCGCCTTGCCCAATTAAATACCCCCGTATTTCATCTGCACTTTCACTGCTTGAATCGAGCATGCCAAGGGCTGTTATTCCATCATGATCGATTTCATCCAACCTATTATTATAATACTGAGTACAATACTCAACCATATCCAAATGACCATAGCAGACCGCATAATGAAGTGCTGTTTGACCCTTTGCATTCCGATAAGTTGCGCAGTCTGGATCCGATTCAAATAATGCTTTAATCACAGCTAAACCATGTTCTCCATGTTGATTCACCATTGCATTTAAAATAGCGGTATGAATCGGATAATCTAATGTATGCCTCATTGTTTTTTTAGCAAGCGAGGGTTCACGCAACAATGTTTCTTGAATCAAGACATCAAATCCAAAAATAGCCATCAATTGTAATACTGTGTAGCCATCGTTATCCTCTCCCGCACGTATATCTGTATTCGTTACATCCCATAACTGCCTAAAAATCACTGCTCGAGATGCTCTTTGCGCCACACCGTCCTCCCCAAAAACAGTCAGGACATTAAATATAGGCGCTTGTCCTTCTTCATTCAGAATATTAGGATCAAAGCCGGCTTCTAATAAACGCGTTACTTCTGCCTCATCTGCATCCAGTGCAGCATAATGTAAAGCGGTCATGCCATATTCATCCTTTTCATTTTTTTTCATTGTCTTCTCACTCTTTTTTTTATTTAATTTACAGGGGGTAATTTTTTACCTTCTTCTGACACTTCTTCTGGCTCCTCTGCTGCTGCTTGGTCTTTCTTAACCTGAGCCTGAGCCTGAACCTGAGCCTGATAAGTTGCTTTAAACTTCGAATTACTAGCCACTGTACTTGCTTCGCTCTGCTCTGATGGCTCAAACATTTTCAGTCGATGACGCTGAAATTCCATTGCTTTTTTCACAGTAGGATTTTCAAGCACTGCTTTTCCACGTTCATTCAAAGGTAGAGTCATACAAACCGCTTTTATTCTCTCTGCTTTCTCTTGCATACGAAACCCGTCGTCCCGAATCAAGCCGTTCACCTTCTTGATCAACACATCAACTTGAGAATCACCAGACCATAAAATCTCAAGCGTTTCATCTAATTCTTTAAGTATCACCTCCATCATCTCTGGTGTTTCAGCTGCTTCTATTGCTAATTGTTTCTCCCTAAGAAAATCAAGCATCACCACATCTTTAAAACCACGCATGTTTAATTCAAAAGTACTAATTTCTTGCATAAGTACCTTGCATTTATTTTCAGCCAAAATCAATCTTGATAACGCTTGATATTGCGCTGAAAATACAGCAGGATTTTCAGCTTTATCAGGTAAATCTGCTATTTTTTTAAGTATACGTGCTAATTGTTCTTGCCTTAATGACATGGCCATTGGTGTTGTATCTTTCTCCATTTGTTCATCCATCACTTGAATCAATCGTGCCATATGCTCACCTTGCAATGATTTCACCTCAGCTTTAAAAGCTTCATATGCTTCTACATAATGCAGCACTGCCTTTGTCTCTCGAACAGGCGGTTCACCAAGCATATGCAATTGCTCAGATACCACCTCAGCCGAAGGCCGTTGACTAGGATCGCTACCGGTTAAACGCTTAATTAAACTTTCTAATGCTTTTCCTCGTTCTGTTTTAAAAACAGGCGCATCAAAATTTAAATGTCCACCTGATTCATCACCTAAATATTTTGTCAAAAATCGATACAAATTTTTTCCCATCATATCCGCATGCAATGCAGCCGCATCCGGTTTATTCTCCCAACCTTCAGGCGGTATCGTATGCCATGATTTTAAAATACGATGATGATTCCCATTTAATGCATCGTCACTTCTATCCAGCTTCCCTTCAGCATCCGTAAATAAAAAACCTTTTGTATCCGAAATTCGTAAATTACCTGCTTCATCACGTAACCAATTACTGTTTTTCATGTCCGTAAAAACGCAATGATTCGCTTCCATCACACCCAAAATGTCAGCCATTTGCGTATAAATATCAATGGCTGAATCAATCAGTGCTTCATCATCCCCTTGATGATTTCTACTCTCACTGGCTACATCCATCCCCAAACAAGGCGTTGTTAAAAGCACTGTCCGTGTTACCGGTTGTAAACCAACATTCGTACCAATCTGTCTTGCTGCAAGTATCGGTGTTAAAACATTTGATAAACCATGCTTTCTTAAATGCGTATCAATATGTCTTGGTATTCCCAGACGATTTTCTACTTTTAAAACATACGTTACTCTAGGTGGCCTCACACTTTTTAGTAAAAAATTACTGTTATTTCCACCTGATTTACCTAAAACTTGTATCGTATATTGATTTTTTCGATTATTAAAAAAGGCAGTCATTTCCACAAATGAACTGGCTGCTGCCATTTTTTGTACTTGTGCATAGCTCATATTAGCCAACACATCTGGCGGAGAATCAGGTATTGCATCTTCTTGCATCGAAGACACACCCAGTACTCTAAACTCAGCTTTTATGTCTTGATATAATTGATTATGAAATTGTGAATTATAATTTGAACAAGCATCGATACTTTCTGGTGGCATCCTATCATTGATGCGATTAAATTCAGCGTGTATTCTTCTCAATTTCTTTAGTTTATTAACAGGATTGGCTTCTCGGCGGTAAGCCTCAAACGACTGATTCAGTTGATCAATCTCATGATTAACCCACCGAACATCGTTTTCAACAAAAGGCATTAATTTAGAATCAACCCTTGAATTAAGGGTGATATATTCAAGTCTTCGAAAGGGAATATTACACCAAAATGATCAATATATATACTTTAAGTGTATATCATAATTTTAAATATGCAGGTACAACCCAGCCGTCAGTTTACAAAAACGCTGCAATAGCATAAAACGCAATGTCTGGCTTATTTCTTATTAATCATTTCACTCTGGAATGGTCAATTAGTTTGCTTTATGTTTTTTTATGGTAATCTTCATCCTGTAGTTATTTTTACATGAGGTGCTATGATGAAAAAAATACCACTAAATCAAATACCTAACGACCCTTTTTTCCTTTTTTCTGAATATCTCGATGCAAATGATTTACGCGTATTGAGTTTAAATTTAAATCAAGAAACAAAACATTTAATGCATACTTCTATCGAAGCAGATCAACTCTGGAAAACGCATTATGAACATCGATTCCCTACAGAAAAATTACCTGATCATACAGAGCGTTACATGCATGCATTTTTAGATAGAGATAAAATCGCTCAACAAGCAATCAATCATCAAACAAAACTCAATTATGAGGCAGGATTTAAATTAAGAAATGATAGAGTATTTGTGCTCGATGCCATCAGTCGAAATCCCCAAGCATTCAAATATGCATCACCGCATTTACAAAAAGATAAAAACATCTTGCTGACAGCAAATCAAAAACTTGCCGAGCTTAAAGCAAATAAAAAAGAGCCTATAAATCCCGTGAAGCCTGTGAATTGCGTAGATGTCGGTGTGTTTTTATCTGCTTTTTATATTGGATTTGATATAATTAAGCCTGTTCTCTGCTTTGTATTACTGGCTGTATTATTGATTATCGGCATTAAACGAGGCATTAACAACATCAATTATGCCTCGCAAAGTGTTGATGCATCCGAGCTTCAGACGCATCGTGTCGCTTAAATTTCCATTAACTCTTTTTCTTTGTTCACTAAAAATGCATCCATTTCAGCAATAAATTTATCCGTGAGCTTTTGAACTGCATCATTAGCTCTACGCTCTTCATCTTCTGAGCTTATTTTCTCTTTGCCATAATCTTTTAATTGGTGGGTTGGTGTAGGGGGGGGGTTGGCGGCCGGGGGGGGGGG
>JAALKW010000001.1:112077-122532 GCA_011087865.1 Legionellaceae bacterium | reverse complement strand
ATTTCTCTTTGACATAATCTTTTAACTGCTGATTTGCATCACGTCGAACATTGCGTATAGAGACACGACCTTGCTCTGCCTCTGCACGGACAACTTTAATCATTTCTTTACGACGCTCTTCACTTAAAGGCGGCATAGGTACACGAATCATATTGCCAGATGGTGATGGATTTAAACCTAAATCAGAATTTAAAATAGCCTTTTCAATCACTGGCATCATCGTTTTTTCAAAAGGCACAACAGATAACATGCGTGCATCTGAAACCGTGACATTGGCCACCTGATTCAATGGCGTTGGGTTACCATAATAATCAACCCGAACATGATCAAGCAAAGCAGGGCTCGCACGGCCCGTTCTTATCTTTGACATTTCATGCCGAAGTGATTCAACGGCCTTTTGCATCCGTACTTCTGCATCCTGCTTAATATCATCGCTCATGTTATTCTCCTACAACGGTTCCAATCAATTCGCCTTCAATAATACGCTTTAAAACGCCAGGCGCTGTCATATCAAACACTTGTAACGGCAAATGATAATCTTGACATAAACAAATGGCCGTTAAATCCATGACCTGCAGTTTTTTAGTAATGACCTCATGATACGTTAATGTATCATATCGTTTTGCATCTGGATTTTTATGTGGATCATCTGAGTAAATACCATCAACTTTTGTGGCCTTTAAAACAACATCCGCTTTCATTTCTATAGCACGTAAGCATGCAGCAGAATCGGTTGTAAAAAAAGGATTGCCTGTGCCAGCTGCAAAAATAACAACTTGCTTCTCAGACAAGTGTTTCATGGCTTTTCTATGATGATATGAATCAACCAAACCTGAAATAGGAATGGCTGACATCACACGTGCAGAAAGGTTTGCTCGCTCAAAAGCGTCACGTAAAGCCAATGCATTCATCACCGTAGCAAGCATACCCATGTGATCCCCTGTCACACGACCAAGTCCTGCCAGAGACAAAGCTTTACCACGAAACAAATTACCACCGCCAATCACAATACCCACTTCAACACCCATGGCAATTAATTCAGCCACTTCTTTTGCCATTTTATCTAACACTTTGGGATCAATCCCTGACGAGACATTCCCCATCAGTGCTTCACCGCTGTACTTCAGGAGTACGCGCTTATACTTCAAAGGTGTCTTAGTGGTATCACTCATGCGTCGCGAACCTGTGACATCACTTCTGCCACAAAATCATCTTCTTTTTTCTCAATCCCTTCACCCACTTCAATTCGTGTAAATGAAAGCACTTCCGCATTTTTTTCTTTAAGCAACTCAGCCACTGTTTGGTTTGGGTTTTTAACAAAAGGTTGCCCTAACAAACTCACTTCAGCTAAAAACTTTTTAATTCGTCCATCAACCATTTTTTCAATAATCGCATCTGGTTTACCACTTTCACGTGCTTGTGCAACAAAAATTTCACGCTCACGTTGAATTTCTTCAGCAGGCACTTGCTCTGTGCTCACGACCAATGGCTTACTGGCCGCAATATGCATGGCTAAATCTTTCGCCAATGCCTCTGTGCCTGATTTCATGGTCACCAAGACACCAATACGTGAACCATGTAAGTAACCACCAATCGCTTCTTCAGACGCAACAAATGCAATACGTCTAATTTGTATGTTTTCGCCAATTTTGGCAATCAAAGCACGGCGTGCTTCATCTACCGTTCCTTCAGATAGAGACATGTTTGAAACCGCCTCTACATCAGTTGAACCACAAGCAAGCGCTGCAGTAGCAACTTGTTTTGCGAAATCAATAAAGTTTGAATCGCGCGCAACAAAATCAGTCTCACTATTAATTTCAACCAATACGGCACGACGAGCATCATCCGATGCAGAAAAGACAATCACGCCTTCTGATGCCACACGACCTGCTTTTTTATCCGCTTTAGTTTGACCTGATTTTCGCAATTCAAGAATGGCGTTTTCCATGTCACCATCGGTTGCCACTAAAAATTTTTTACACTCCATCATAGGTGCGCCCGTGCGTTCACGTAGCTCTTTCACCATAGCTGCAGTAATTGACATATTGATTCTCCAAAAAAGAGCGGTATAAAACCGCCCTACATATCATATTGATGTGCTTATTTAGCTGCTTTTTTAGGCTCGGCTTTTTTAGCTTCTGCTTTAGGTGCTGCTGCTTTTTTAGGCTCGGCTTTTTTAGCTTCTGTTTTAGGCGCTGCTGCTTTTTTAGGCGCTGCTGCTTTTTTAGGCTCGGCTTTTTTAGCTTCTGCTTTGGGCGCTGCTGCTTTTTCTGCAATGCTTTCTTTTTTCGTTTCAACTTTAGCTTTAGGCGCAGCTGATTTAGCTGGTTTTTTAGCAGCCGCTGGTTTTTCATCAGAGACTTCTACAAAATCAGAATCATCTAGGTTTCGTGTTGTATCGCCTTCTTGTACATCAACAATCGCATCCGCTATTGTACGCACATACATATCAACAGCACGCATTGAATCATCGTTTCCAGGAATAACATAATCAATATTATCCGGATCGTTATTGGTATCAACAACACCAATCACTGGAATTTTTAAACGTCGTGCTTCTTCAACTGCGATATGTTCAATACCAGCACGAACGACAAATAAGGCATCAGGCAAGCCCGCCATATCTTCAATTCCACCTAAGCTGCGATCTAGTTTTTCAAGTTCACGGGTCAGCATTAAGGCTTCTTTTTTAATCATGCCTTCAAATTTGCCTTCTTCACGCATTTTCTTTAATTCTTTCAAACGAAAAATAGACTGACGAACAGTCTTATAATTGGTGAGCATACCGCCTAACCAACGATGATCAACATAAGGCATGCCACAACGGACTGCATGTTCACGAATTGAATCTTGTGCCGCACGCTTCGTGCCAACAAACAAAATTTTTGCATGGTTAGATGCTAAACGCCCAACATGATTTTCAGCGTCTTTCAGCATCGGCAATGTTTTTTCAAGATTAATAATATGAATTTTGTTACGGGAACCAAAAATATACTCTTCCATTTTGGGATTCCAATAACGGGTTCTGTGCCCAAAATGTGCACCTGCTTGAAGCAGTTCTCTCATACTTACAGCCATTGTTTTCTCTCCAGGGTTAGGCCTCCACGACTCCCACCATACACCCCTTTTTTTGGGGACCCCGCATGATGTGACGAACCGTGTGTGTCGTTAAAATCGGCGTATTTATATCATATTTTCAGATCAAAAATCAATCCCTATAACACGCACGATGCAATATAGACCTTTAGCGCCAAAAAATGCTGCTCAGAAACAAGCGACAGCACGTAGACCGTAAAATGAGCGCAACCTCTAACTAATCCTACAGCTTGCCTGATCAGGATCAATCCTGAGAATATGGGCTTCTGCTGATTTATTCTGAGAGCAAGCAGCTAAAATAACCTCTTCATCTCCTCTTAGTGGTTCAGAAGCATGCTGAACTGCTAAACCATTTTGTTGAACTGCTGCAAGCACTATGCTTTTATTATTTTTTAAGCTATCACTTAGCTCTGAAAGCAATAAACCATTGCCTTGAACGATAACGAGTGCTGCTGCTATTTCCTCTTCTGGATCATCCGTGTCATCACTCATTTGATGAGACGTTGTTACTCTCGGATTGAACATAGCAACAAGCTCCTGCTTATATCGTTTGCTATGTGGTTGTTCAGAGGTCTCATCAGGAGAAGCAGCCCTACCTGCTGAGACCTCTTCTTCAGCTGATTGGGATAAAAAATCACCTAAAGTATCCTCGGTATCAGGTCCCTGTAAATATTCTAAGAGCTCTTTTCTCATATATGGTTGAATTCCAGGGTCGTTGACGTCACCCGGAAGTTTGTCTTTAACTAATAGACTTGCTATGAAGACTCTATATTTATCACTTACATTTTCTGTAGCATATTTTAATGTATTTGGATGTTTTTTAGCTGCTATCATGGCAATTTCAAAATCGTTTTTAAACGTATCTGCAAACTGAAATGACTGAGGATTTTTCATTACTGCCGCAAGGATAAAGTTTCGGTCATTTTTTAACTCAGGAGGGAGAAACCGAAGTACATGAGCGTTTTGTTCTATTGCCGTTAGGATAAAGTCATTGTCCTCTCGTAACGACAAAGAGGCAAAGCGAATTGCTTTGGCATTTTGTTTTATTGCCGTAAGGACAATTTCTTTATCATTTTTTAATGCGGGAGAGACAGATGCCAGTTGATTAGCGTTTTTCTTTATGACGCTAAGAACAGTTTCTTTATCCTCAACAAAGCGAATTGCTTTAACATCATGTTCTATTGCCGTCAGGACAATTTCTCGATCGCTTCGTAATTCAGTAGAAGCTGATTTAAGTGCTAAGCCATTACGCCTAACAGCATCGAGGACAAATTTTCGATCATTTTTTAATCTATCAGAGACAAAGCTAAAATCGTAACCATTCGCCCTTAATAATGAACGAACAAAAGGTTCATCATCCTTCAGCCTATCGGTGAGATGCTGAAGTATATCTGGACCATTAGGCCCTTGAGCTACATACATACGGATAAACTCCTCACTGTCTGCCATATTTTTAGTTATTTTGTCTTCTATTGACATGCATGAAAAAGCAAAAGCCGAATTTGGATCTCTGACCATACCTTCAAATGTATATTCCCCTTGATGATTTGCGTAATCATATAAATCTTTTACCTCTTCTTCCGTAAACATAACGAAACCCCTTAAAAAAGATGTGTTGTTTTTGTGAATTATAGTTTTTATTGATCACTTAGCAACCATATTAGTTATTATTTGCTCTATAAGGGCTATTGATATATTTGGACCCCAGTATCCATATTAATATCGGACACTCTCCAATAGACAAGAATATGACAAACTGTTATCATCCCACGCTTTAATTTAAGCTTTTTCTCATGCCTAAAAAACTTTTTATCAAAACCAATGGCTGTCAGATGAACGAATATGATTCATCTAAAATGCTAGATGTATTACGCCATGCTCATGGCCTCGAAAAAACAGATAACCTACTCGAAGCCGATGTTATTTTACTCAATACCTGCTCGATTCGAGAAAAAGCACAAGAGAAAGTATTTTCTCAATTAGGTCAGTGGCGACGATACAAACAAAATAATCCTCACGTGGTGATTGGCGTGGGTGGTTGCGTAGCCAGTCAAGAAGGTAAAGATATTATTAAGCGCGAACCCCTGGTTGACTTGGTTTTTGGCCCTCAAACCTTACATCGCTTACCACAAATGCTTGAAGAGCATTGGCAAACTAAAAAACCAGTTGTTGATATTTCTTTTCCTGAAATCGAAAAATTCGATCACTTACCCGCACCTCGTGCTGAAGGCCCTGTTGCTTTTGTTTCGATTATGGAAGGTTGCAGTAAATATTGTAGCTACTGTGTCGTGCCTTATACACGTGGTGAAGAAATCAGCCGACCCTTCGATGATGTATTAACTGAATGCTACCAGCTCGCGAAACAAGGCGTCCGTGAAATTAATTTGCTGGGTCAAAATGTAAATGATTATCAAGGCCTCATGCATGAAGGTGAAACCGCTGATTTAGCGTTATTGATTCAATATATTTCAGCCATTGAAGGCTTAGATAGAATTCGATTTACCACCTCACACCCACTCGCATTCACAGATAATTTAATTAATGCATTCGATGAAGTGCCGGAACTGGCTAATCACTTGCACCTACCCGTCCAAAGTGGGTCTGACCGTATTCTTGGCCTTATGAAGCGTGGTTATACCGCACTGGAGTTTAAATCAAAAATAAGAAAACTACGTAAAGTGCGCCCAGATATTAGACTGTCTACAGATATTATTGTTGGGTTTCCTGGCGAAACCGAGCAAGACTTCGAGGACACACTGAATTTAGTCCATGAAATTGGCTTTGACTTATCATTTAGTTTTATTTTTAGTGCGCGACCAGGCACCCCTGCTGCCAATCTACCTGATGACACCCCGATGGAAGTCAAAAAACAGCGACTTAAAATATTGCAAGATCGCTTACTGCTCCAAGCAACGCGCTACAGCGCTGCCATGGTCGGAAGTACCCATCGCGTGCTCGTCACAGGCCCCTCCAAAAAGAACCCCGAACAATGGGCAGGTCGGACAGAATGCAATCGAGTGATTAATTTTGATGGTCCTAAAAATTTACAAGGCCAATTTGTCAATATTGATGTCACAGAAGCACAACCAAACTCACTACGAGGTCGCCTTGTGACCCACGAGCCTGCTTGTGTCTAATCCAGAATCAGAGCATTTTATAGTTCCTGAGTATTTAGCTGGCGAACGCGTAGACCGCGTGCTCGCGGTGCTCATGCCCGCGTTTTCACGTGCCCAGCTCACCACTTGGCTAAAAGCTGGTTTTATTAGCATTAACCAAGAACACTTAAAACCTAAAGTAAAACTGAAAGGCGGCGAAACAATCATCTTAAATCGCCCACCAGAAGTGCCCTTGCCTCAAACCGAGCAACTAAAGCCCGAGGCCATTGCTTTAGACATTGTTTTTGAAGATGATGCCCTGCTGGTTATTAATAAACCCGCAGGACTTGTCGTACATCCAGGCGCAGGTAACCCATCAGGCACTTTAGTGAATGCCTTATTGCATCACGATAGCAGTCTGAATCAACTCCCACGTGCAGGCATTGTGCATCGCCTCGATAAAGATACGACGGGATTATTAGTGGTCGGTAAAACCCTCGAAGCTTACACTGCATTGGTTCGACAAATGCAAGCCCGTGAAATCGACCGGCATTATATTGCACTGGTACAGGGTCATATTGTAGGCGGTAATACACTGACAACAGGCTATGGCCGCCATCCACGACATCGCATCAAAATGGCTGTGTGCACCGGTGGTAAAGAAGCGATTACAAGCTATAGCATTAAAAAGCACTATCCCGTAGCCCATGCAACCCTGCTTAATTTAAAACTCATGACCGGCCGAACACATCAAATTCGTGTGCACATGGCACATATTCATCATCCAATTTTAGGTGATACGTTGTATAGTGGCAGACCCAAACACCCTAAAAAATTAGATGACCATGCCCGTGAGTTATTTTTAAATTTTAAACGTCAAGCTTTGCATGCCGAAACTTTAAGTTTTATGCATCCCATCACGCAGACCCCTTTCAGCTTTACAGCACCATTACCCGATGACTTTCAAGCCTTACTTGATGCTTTAGACAACGCCAAACACACTTGACTTTTTTACTCGCTTTCATAATGCTTTCAAAACCTAACACCATATTTTGGACCCAACCAAGCTATGCAATCTGCTTATTATCTAAAAGCCAACTGGCCTGCACCTCAGCATATCCAGGCACTCACTGTCACTTATCCTGAAGGTTTTTCAGATATCAAAAAAGATTTGGATTTACCCGCAGAGCCTATTTGGTTAAAACAAACTCATAGTAATCTCTGCGTCGATGTTCAATCAGACTCACTGCGAGAAGCTGATGCCTGCATCAGTCGAAACATCATACACCCACTTGCAATCAAAACAGCAGACTGTCTGCCTATTTTAATTTGTAACGCAGACGGCACTGAAATTGCGGCCATTCATGCAGGTTGGCGTGGTTTATTGAATGGTATTATCGAAAACACACTCTTAAAACTTACAACAAATCCAGCGCACCTCATGGCATGGACAGGCCCTGCCATTTGCAAAAACTGCTTTGAAGTTGGCTCTGAAGTGCGTGATGCTTTTATTAAAAAATATCCTGACACGCACACAGCTTTTTACGCAGCAAAAACACCCAATCAATATTTTGGAGATCTGGTTCACATAGCTACATTAATTTTAAATCATAAAAATCTAGAGCATATTTATTATTCGAATGCTTGTACTTTTGAAGAAGAAAGTAAATTTTACTCCTACCGCAGAGCAAAACAAACGGGTAGAATAATCTCACTGATTTGGTTTCATTCATCCTAATTCATCATAAAAATAAAATAGGTTAATCATATGGTTCGCATTTTACGTATTACACTGCTTGCACTTTTATTTTCATCCACCCTATTTGCTGAAGCACCAGCAGAGCCAACGCCAACGCTTGCACCTGTACTCAAAAAAGTCGTGCCTGCCATTGTTAACGTTGCCGTACAGGGCGTTATTCCGAACGATATCCCTCTATCCCCTGATGAAAATACACCCCATGGACAACAGGGCCCTGGTCCAAGACAAGACATGCCAAATAGTGATGAGCCCCGACGATTCCAAAGCATTGGCTCAGGCGTTATTATTGATCCCACACACGGTATTATTTTAACCAATGATCATGTCATTCGAAATGCAACGATTGTTACGATTACTTTAAACGATGGTCGGCGCCTTAAAGCCCGTATTATTGGCAGTGACAGTGCAACCGATGTTGCCGTACTTAAAATTGATGCCAAAAACTTAAAAAGCCTGCCTGTTGGTAATTCTGATAAAACAGAGGTCGGTGACTTTGTGATGGCAATTGGTAACCCTTTTGGGCTGAATAGTTTTGGTAATAGCCAGTCAGCAACGTTTGGTATTGTCAGTGCAAAACAACGTAGCGATTTAAATACTGAATGCATTGAGAAGTTCATTCAAACAGATGCTTCCATTAACCCTGGCAGTTCAGGTGGTGCCTTGGTCAACACAAAAGGCGAACTCATTGGGATTAATACTGCCATTATTTCACTTCATGGTGGCAATGTTGGCATTGGCTTTGCAATTCCTATTAATATGGCAACAGACGTTGCACAACAAATAATCAAGTATGGCTCCATTCATCGCGGTTTAATGGGCGTTTTTGTGCAGCATCTAACCCCTGAACTTGCACAAGCAATGGGTTATCCTGAAGATTTAAAAGGGGCTTTAATTGCTCAAGTGAACACGGATTCTCCTGCCGAAAAAGCGGGCTTAAAATCAGGCGATATTATTACAAAAATTAACGAGACAAACATCACACAAGCGAGCCAGGTAAAAACCACCACGAGCCTCTTGCGGGCTGGCAGTAATGCCAAAATGCTCATCAAGCGCAACGGAAAAGATTTAACGCTCACAGCAACCGTTACCGACATTAAAAAGCAAGAGCAAGCCATGCAAGCGGCTAATCCTTTTTTATATGGCTTATCTTTGCGAGATTTTGAACAAGATTCACCCTTACATGGCCATATTACAGGGGTTCAAATCGTCGGGGCTTCTGAAAACAGTGCCGGTTGGCGTGCAGGCCTTCGCCCAGGAGACGTGATTGTCAGTGCAAATCACGAGCCTGTTAAAGCGCGTGATAATTTACAAACAGCAGCAAATAAACAGAAAAAACAGTTGCTGGTTCAAGTGCTACGAGGTGTTGGTGCGTTATATAATTTAATTATTTAAGCCATAATCAATAATAATTATTATAATTATTGACGCATTAAATCTAATCTAAACGCAGTGTCCTGCCAATCAAACGCTTCTGTTGAGCGGTACGGGTTAATATCCAAGCCGCCACGACGGGTGTACCTGCCATATACGGTTAATTTGTTCGGATGACAGTGCTTGAGAATATCCATAAAAATCTGCTCAATACATTGCTCATGAAACCCCTGGTGATTTCGAAACGAAACAATATATTTTAAAAAACTTTCAGGCTGAATACGCGGACCTTGATAACTGATTTGCACGCTGCCCCAGTCTGGTTGATTCGTCACTGGGCAATTAGAACGCAATAGATCAGAGCATAATACTTCTTCAACCACTGTACCTTCGGTTTCTACTTGAAGTAAATTTGAATCCACTTCATACGCCGTACAAGCAACGTCTAAATCATCCACACAGACTCCTGTGAATTGAGGCGTTATTATACGCCGCTCCCAATCAGTTGACGACATCAATTCAATATGTACATCCGATTCAATGCAAACACTCAAGTCTGTTTTGATTTGTAATTGGAGTGCTGCTTGTGATTCAAAATGTGTATGATTCAGTGAATTAAAATAAAGCTTTAATGATTTAGATTCGATTAAATAAGGCGAGGCGCAATCATATATAATGCGCGCCATTGCAACACAAGGCTTACCCACGTGATTTAACCAAGACACTTCATAATGATTCCATATATCCACCCCCATAAAAGGCAACTGTTGGGCATTCATCTGAAGCGCTTCTCTCTTGGGCGCACGTAAAATAGGAAATAATCGCTTCGGGTTATAAGTCATATCACTCGAAGAAGTTTGTCCTAATTCTCCATATGTATCTGATTGTTCAGTCATTACTGCTTCCCTCTACAAAAAATAGCTCATTCTAACATAGTGTTCTATACTAAAAATAATCATACCCATTAAATGGAGCCTAAAATGAGTGATTTTAAATCTAATCTGCCTGATTTAAAAGAGGTAACAGGGATGCCCGGTAAACTGTTTACCGACGTTAAAAAAAGCATAGTGGGAAAGGGAAGGGGGGAAAAAGGGAAAAGAAAAGGGGGGAAGGGGGGCGGGGGGACGCAAAGGG
>JAALKW010000001.1:109574-112067 GCA_011087865.1 Legionellaceae bacterium | reverse complement strand
TGAGTAAAAAGAGGTAACAGTGCCGCTACTGAAACTGTTTACCGACGCTAAAAGAAGCATTGTTGATATCTCTATGGATTCTAAAGAAAAACATAAAGAAGCATCGCCTGCAGAGGCTCCTAAAGCAGCAACACCGCCTGCCGAAGCACCCAAGGCTGAAGCACCTGTTGCAGAAGCACCTAAAGCAGAAGCGCCCCCAGTTGAAGAGCCGCCTAAAGACGAATAACAAGACTCAAGCCAATTCAATACTTTTATGATACGCATTAGTGTAGCCACATCACGTTCTTTGGAAGGTGTTTGATCAAATTTTTCTAAAATGTTAAAATAGATAAAAAATAGACATAGTGATATTAAAGTGCCACAAAAGAGAAAGTTACAAGTAAAAAAACAAAAACAAGCCAAAATGCAAGCTTTAACCGATAGTCCAGTGCTACCCCATCTATCTAGTGAAAATTTAACCGCCTTGGTTAGCGCTCATATTTTACCTAATATGGCAAGTTACATTAAAGATTGGCGAAATTTAGTTGCTCTTTCCATGACAAATAAAACAATGTCTGAAGCTTTAAAAGCTGATGAGGCTGGCGTGGCAAAAACTTTATGGGAACCCTATTTTGAAGTACGCTGGCCAGGCCTTGCCATTAATCCAGGTTCTACCTATAAACGTTCATATAAAGATAATTATAACGCATGTAAAGCTGCGATAAGAAATCATACACCTTTAGATGCTACCCAACCCATTTTAACAAGCGACAGAGAATATGTGTTGCTCAAAGCTGATGAACAAGTTAGCCGTAATAGCATGTCTCCAGTAAATTACTTCTTTCAGTATCTGTCTCCTGCTTTGCGGGTTGATAAAGAAATTATCCTGACAGCGCTTACTAGAGTAAATGCTGCTTTAACTCCTGATCCATTTATTGCTCAAATTCTTAGATTTGCACCTCCAGCTTTACTGTCTGATGAAGAAGTAATATCTGAAAGATATAGAAAATACCCTCAGAGATTGTTGCAATCACTTCCTACTGGGTATAACAGTATGAAAGATAAAATGCTGCCGCTTATTAAGAAAGGACATGATCTCTACCGACACCTTTCAGATGAATTAAAAGAAGACTCCGAAATTATTATTACGGCAATGAGACATCATCCTTTTATTCCTTTATTAGACTCATCAAAGGCTGACGATAACTTGATGCGAACTTTAATTCGAATCAATCCTTCATGTTTTAAACATGCTTCAGATACACTCAAAAATGATTCTGCGTTTGTTTTACCACTCATTAGAAAACACCCTGAGCTGTTTCGACATGCCTCTGCTGAAATAAGAGGCATTAGCGAGGTAGCATTTCAAGCAGCAATAAAACGACTTTACAACTTTGACTTTATTTCTGCAGCGCTGAAAGGTGATAATACATTTATATTAAAGCTCATTAGCGCCGATGGGCGTCAGTTTAAGAGTTTACCTTTTCAATTTAGGGATGATAAAGACATTGTTTTGCTTGCGGTTAAAACAAACAAGCGTGCTTTTTTCGACGCATCTGATAGATTGAAAACTGATTCTGCTTTTTTTGATGAAGTCCTTAAGGTGCAACCTGCAGTATATCTCACAGCGGCATGCAAATCTGAACTAGAAAAAGACAGAGCTAGATTATCAGCGCTTCTAGAACAGAACAGAGCTGCCATACAGACCATAGCTATAATAGAAAAGGCCAGCGCTGAATTCGCAGCAGCACCCGAAGCCGTACACTCCGAAGTGCTTAAATCTATCCAGAGCGCTACGCCACCCATTTGTCTTTTGGATGAACACAACAGTAAAGGATTCATCCAAAAAGCAATGACGAGCAAAATTCGCGAACAAAAATATTTTCTAGTTGACTCACGCATACCAATAGAAGATATTCAAGCTCTGATTAAATGGGAACGACTGAGTGTTTTTATTTTAGACCCTTTTTCTCCAGTAGAAAAAGTTACAACGATTATTCAAGCCTTACAAGTCAGTGGACGAAAACTACGTTTACCAATCAAGGTTCCAGCCTGTGCAGCTGAAAACTTCAAATGTATCGTAGAAACATGGCTCGACAGCCTTCCTACTCAAAGCACAAGTACAATGCTTGACGAGGATTATCATGAACCAAATGAAAATATAAATATCTCTCATCAAGGCACCCTAACTGCACTAGAAATAGCTATTGAAAATGACCTGGATGAAGTGTTCTTATTATTACTCGAACGAGGTGCCAAAAGAGAATTTCAAGGTGAAGATCTCTTACTCACGTTAATTGAAACAAACAAACCAAATATGGTGGAAATTTTGTTCTCTGTTGCACCTGAAATGTTTCATATTCATACCCCTGATTTATTATTTAAAAAAGCTGGGTCTGTTGAGAATAACCAAAACCTTATTTCTTTTTTAACCCAACATTTTCCACTACAAATCGATGCCATTTTAGAATTACCAGAAATCTATACGCACTCTAGCTCTAGCTCTAGCTCTAG
>JAALKW010000001.1:0-109474 GCA_011087865.1 Legionellaceae bacterium | reverse complement strand
CCATTTTAGAATTACCAGAAATCTATACGCACTCTAGCTCTAGCTCTAGCTCTAGTGATGCAGCAATCAAAGCGAGTGCTCTTCCTCCGTTATTTTTAGATGAAACACCTCCTCCATCATCGATTGGCTCCCTAAATTTTTTTGCACAACCTGCAGTTGATGAATTTGTACTGGAATCATCCTGGCCATTTGAGTTATAGTCAAATATGGTGTACGACATTAGGCGGCCTTCCTGTTAGGAAGGCTCCTCTATTTGAAGCCCATCTTAAAATTTAATGTTATTACAGCCCGACAGAGCCCTATAGACCTTAATTAGCGATAGCACGTGATGCGTTCAAACCCTTTGCACGCCTGACCAAAACAAAGTGCCCCGCTGCCAATCGTACGTGTTGCAGCCACTTTTGTTGATGAACGTTCATATCCTCTAGAACGCCCATAACCTTCCTGCCTACAAAATGCATCTGCAGCACGCCTCCCACATCCTTTTTTCTCTTGATAACACCAATCAATACGATAATTTTCAAAACGAGGCAATATAAAGTCTCTCATTCGATAATAATAAACAGGGGTGGGTGTTTTCTTTAAGCTATTCTCACAGGTGATTAATTTAAACCCATCACACTTCCAACCTTGACACTGTAGATTGGTCGATGGATAACGGGTAAGCCCAACGTTATGATCAATCATGGTTTTAGAGGCTCTTTCGTAGCCTAATAATTTGCAATATCTCGAGGCTAGTTTTTTTCCGCAGGTTTTATTATCTACCGTGCAATAACTTAAACGCATGCCATGATACGTTGGATAGAAAAAATCACGATAGCCAACGGGTACCTTTCCTTTTTTACCAATCACTGCATCTACTTCTCGTATGACTGTTTTTGCTTCTTGAATCTTTTTTTTTGCTCCTGATTCACCTATTTTTGCAGCAATATTTACATCGCTTATACCCACCCTACTTTCATCAGTCCCTGTATCTATTGCTGCCTCGGCAAAACTGAGTACCGGCAAAAAAAATAAAATAAATAATAAATACTTTTTAAATTTAAGCATAATCACAAATAAATAATTCATCATAAACCCATCTTAGCCTATGCCATGCAGCAACAAAAGGCTTTATCATGATGCTTGACGTTCTCGACGTAAAAAATCCTCTGGTAAAGTCATAATATAATGCGCAACAACCGCATGCCGCTCATAAGATACCACATACATATGTAAGCGATTTTTTTTGTATTTATCAATGAATAAAATTGCGCCATCAATTGCCGCTTCATGATGATTAATCCACTCATCTTTTTCATTTAAAAACACAGAAAAAATAGGATCACTTTCAGGCGGATTTTTTAATAATGCGGTATAAGTTTGCTTCAATGGTGGTGTGCCAACCCCCATTAAAAATAATTTGCCTTTGGCATACTGCTTAGGATCAAGACGAGGCAATTTTTTGATATCAAAACCACTCACATAAAAATAAGAATCATTATTTTGATTCGGTTCATCATCCGAATACACAATCACCAATTCATCCAAATCTTGATTAGGCTTAGCTGTTGTACGAACCACCTGAAGTACCGCTGATATGGGATGATCAATTCGCCAATATTCATGCTTCCAATGCTTGTTTTTTTGATAAATAACAGTGGGAATAAATGTCGAAAAAGCCACTTCATTATTCATATAATCTTTAAATTGATTTAATGAATGATTTGAAATAATATTTTTGTGCTTGTTCACTTGCTCGCCATCCAGCGCTATAGGTTCATCAATATCCTGTGTTAACACTAATGGATAAGTGCGAGTCACTGTTCGAAGTTGGTTTAAATCAAGTTCTAATCCCTCAGGTGTTATCCAAGACTCTAAATAAGACGCATGCCGCCAATAGCTAAAACCTGTATTGTGTTCAAAAATCGCTTTGTAATAGCCAAGAGGAAACGTAAACCAACCTTGATAGACCAGTTCTTTTTTATTGTTTTTTTTGCTAAACAGTAAAATTTCCCAAAATCCCGCATTTAAACAATTTTTAGCAAGATGTGCTTCATAGATAAGATGCTTTTCAATGCCGTCTCCGCCAATCACTTCAAAATCAGGTGATTTAAATATCACTTGTTGACGATTCCATTGCCTATCCGTTAACGCAATACGGGTTAAGTTTTCATCATTTTTTACCCACTCGGGCACTGAAGGTGTCATAAGCCCAGCATTGATGTTTTTAAAAAAAATTTTGGCGCTTTCTTGATTGCCCGGCAAAAAAATTAAATCAAATTGATTGTTTTGGTGGTGTTGAATCCTAACTTTGGGATGCGAATATTTACCATGATGCACACTTAAAGGTGCAGGATTATCTGGATAGGTTTGAGGTGTGTATTCTTTAACAGCAAGCGTCATGCTTTTTTGCGTATGATAACGCATATACAAATACACCCGTACACACGCCAAAACAATTAAAATTAACACAAACAAAGCAATACCAATTCGCGCAAACCACTTCCGTTGCTGTCTAAAGTCGCTCATCATCATCCCTATGTATCTATATATTATATTTTATTAATTATTATCCCGCCTCACCTTCATAACAAACACGCACAGATTCTGGCGTCAGTAATTGCATGAGTGCATCTAACAAATGATCTTCAGGCAGCACACCAAATTTTTGTGGTAGCGGCAGTAATTGCTCAGCCTCACCATTTTTATACTGAATTTGAACGCCGCATCGACCAGGATATTCCGCGAGTAAAACACGTAATGGCTCAAACTGTTCTACATTATCAGGGGTTAAATGCAATACCATACACTTTGAAAAACGTGTACGGGCCTCAGCAATTGAATATAAACCCGTTAACGTTAATCGAACCCCACCTGTAAATTTATCTTCCCCTACTTCACCTTCGACAACGAGCATGTCACCCACTACAGGTGGTGTTTCTGCGGCATCCACCACTTCAGAAAAGGCAACAGCATCCATCACTTCGCTGCCATCTTCCAATGTTAAAATTAGCAGCTGCTTACCTCGTTTTGTTGTAATGCGCCGGAGTCCACGTATCAACGCACAAACACGTACTTTTTTTACCAAGCTTGTCGCAAGACTTGCAATCGGCTGTATTTTTTCGCCAAATTCTTGTTGATAAATTAAAGCAGGATGCCCGCTCCAATAAAAACCAAGCGTTTCTTTTTCACCTTTTAGACACTGCTTTGAAGACCATGGACGCACATGAGTATAAGGCGGCGGCTCATCCGCCTCTTCAAATAAATCAAATAAATCACCTTGTCCTGTGTTTTGGTTCGCATGAAAATCGGCCCCTCGCTGCATGGCCTGCTCAAGAGAGGCCGATAAAGTGGCACGCTCAATCTCCCATGCATCAAATGCGCCACTTTTAATAAGCGCATCTAATACCCGGCGATTCACCCGGCGTAAATCGATATGAGAGCAAAAATCAAATAAATCTTTTGAGGCCCCAATGTCAGTGCGCGCATCCAAAATAGATTGAATCGCTCCCTCACCCACACCTTTCAGTGCACCCAAGCCATAAATCAGTGTTTTATCGTCAGCGACTTTAAATTCATACTCACTATGCAAAACAGACGGTGCTTTAACCACGAGAGCCATGCTTTTACACTCTCGGATGAGCATATCTACTTTATCTGTATTATCCATATCAGCTGAATGAACAGCGGCCAGAAAAGCAGCTGGATAATGGGCTTTAAGCCATGCTGTTTGATAGGCAATTAAAGCATAAGCTGCCGAGTGTGATTTATTAAATCCGTAGCCCGCAAATTTTTCCATTAAATCAAACATAGCGGTACTAATTTTTTTATCAATGCCTCGCGCTGTTGCACCTTCCGTAAAAATAACACGTTGCTTGGCCATTTCTTCTGGTTTTTTCTTACCCATAGCACGCCGTAATAAATCAGCACCACCCAGCGTATAATTGGCAAGCACCTGTGCGATTTGCATCACTTGCTCTTGATATAAAATAACCCCATAGGTGGGCTTCAAAATAGGCTCTAAATCAGGATGCAAATAAACAATAGGCGCACGTCCATGTTTCCTATCCACAAAATCATCGACCATACCTGACTGAAGTGGTCCTGGTCGGTAAAGCGCAACCAATGCAATAATTTCTTCAAACGAATCAGGCTGCAGACGATGAACTAAATCTTTCATGCCACGCGACTCCAGCTGAAAAACAGAAGTGGTTTGACAAGCACTGATTAAAGCCAGTGTTTTTGGATCATCTAGCGGGATATCTTCGATACGCATGGTCGTGTCGACACGTTTCAGTGCGCAGTCAATAATCGTTAATGTTTTAAGCCCCAAAAAGTCAAATTTGACCAAGCCTGCGGCTTCAACATCATCTTTATCGAGCTGGCTCACCTGTTGTGTTGAACCTTCCTCACAATAAACCGCCGTGAAATCAGTCAGAGCTGAGGGCGCTATCACAACCCCTCCGGCATGTTTCCCTGCGTTTCGTGTGATACCCTCCAAAGATAAAGCCAAATCAATGAGACTTTTTACTTCTTCTTCTTCGGTATAACGTGCTTCAAGTTCAGCTTCTTGTTCCATCGCTTTTTTAAGCGTCATGCCAATTTCAAACGGTATCAACTTTGCAAGCTTATCCACAAACCCATACGGATGCCCAAGCACACGTCCTACATCTCGTATCACGGCTTTTGCCGCCATGGTACCAAACGTAATAATCTGCGACACACTGTCACGCCCATAACGCTCGGCAACATATTCAATCACCCTGTCACGACCATCCATACAAAAATCGATATCAAAATCAGGCATAGAAACCCGTTCAGGGTTTAAAAATCGCTCAAACAGTAAGTCATATTCTAAGGGATCTAAATCAGTAATTTGTAAGACATATGCCACCAAAGAACCCGCACCCGACCCCCGGCCAGGCCCAACAGGAATCCCTTCTTTTTTAGCCCATTGAATAAAATCAGCAACAATTAAAAAATAACCCGAAAACCCCATTTCATGGATTACAGATAATTCTATTTTAAGACGTGCTTGATGCGCTTCACTTACTTCAGATAATACGGACTTTTTCATGCGCGCCATCAGGCCCTGTTCTGCCAAATGCGTCAAATAAGTTTCTTCTGAAAATTTTTCAGGCATTGGAAAACTCGGCAAATACACTTCTCCAAGCGGTAAATCAACCGAACAACGTTTCGCAATTTCAACTGTATTTTCAATAGCCTGAGGCAAATCAGAAAATAAAGTGCACATTTCATCAGCGGTTCTTAGTGATTGTTTTTCTGTATGCTGTTTCGGCCGTCTTTTATCTGCGAGTGTATAGCCTTCATGAATACATACACGTGCTTCATGCGCATTAAATTCAAACCGCTCTAAAAAACACACCGCATTTGTCGCAACCAGTGGTAAATTTAAATCATCTGCAAGTTGAACCACTCGCTCGTTATATAAAACTTCATCCGCATGTCCTACACGCTGTATTTCTAAATAAAATCGCTTTGGAAACTGTGTGGCTAAGCGAGTTGCAATAGCACGCGCTTTTTCAAGATCATCTGATAGTAAAGCCTGCCCTATTTCACCTTTAGAGGCGCCTGAAAGCGCAATTAAGCCATCTGTTGCCTCACCCGTTAACCAATCATATTGAATACGTGGTGAGCCCTGATATTGTCCTTCCAAATACGCACGGGACACCAAACGCGTTAAGTTACGATATCCTGTCATGTTTTGGCAGAGCAATACGAGTGATGTAAATTCAGCTGGATTTTCATCCGGATCATGACACGGTAAATCAGCACCTAAAATTGGCTTAACGCCTGCATTAAGGGCGGCCTGAAACGTTTTTAAAACAGCAAATAAATTACAAAAATCCGTCACCGCAACCGCATTCATTCCACGTTCAACCACGGCTTGCATGAGTGGCTTGATACGCACCATACCATCCAGCAGTGAATATTCAGTGTGTACTCTTAAATGTACAAAACGTGACTCTGACATGCCTTAAATCTCTCGTGTTTTAATCTTAAAAATAGAATTCACTGCTCTATAAGATTAACTTGAATTGACGGTTCTGGTCTTACGTATTACTATATGACCATTAAAAAACACCTGCGTTTTTAACTTAACCTACAGGTTACCTATTATGCCAAAGTCCATGCAACTAAACACTAAAAGCGTGCCAAGCCAACAAGATTTATCCGATATGGATCCGCTCTACCTCGCTTTTCCAAAAAAAAATAATACGACCTTAACAGAAGATGAGGCCCTTGAAGCCTATTCAGCCTTTTTCTCAACCCACACACTTAATGATTACAAGATGTTTAATCACCAAGAACCAGAACCAGAAACAAAACAAGAATCAGAAGCAGAAGCAGAACCAAAACAAGAATCAGAATCAGAATCAGAAACAGAAGCAGAATCAGAAAAAACCAAAAGTAGCATATGTACTATATCCTAAGGCATGTTGACGTATGCTCCAATTTCATTAAGATGCCTCTTCAATCACTTAAATTTTAATTGTAGACATATATGAGCGATACATTACAACGATTTATTTTTAAAAATACCTGTGTACGTGGTGAAATCATTAGATTAGATAAAACACTAAAAACCATTTTACAACAGCATCATTTTACACATGATATTTGTGATTTGCTCAGTCAAACTTTATGTGCAACCACCTTGCTTTCAGCCACTTTAAAATATGATGGGCAACTGACCCTGCAATTCCAAGGCCAAGGTCCCCTCAAAATGCTGGTCGCTAAATGCGATAATCAATATAGAATGCGTGGTACTGCAAAATGGGACGAAGAAAGCTTACCCGATCATATTAAACATGACTTTGAAAAAGGCCAGCTGGTTATCACCATCAAAAAAAATAAAAATCATCAGCAATATCAAAGCATTGTACCGATTCAACATCAATCTATTAGTCAATCACTCGAACATTATTTTTTACAGTCAGAGCAACTAGAAACACGATTTTGGCTTGCTTATGATCATCATACAAAAACAGCAGTTGGTCTGTTATTACAACAATTGCCCGCTGAAATACAAGATCAAGATCAATGGCAAAATATTCAAACATTGGCAAACACCATTACGGATAAAGAGCTCATAAACTGGCCGACTGAAATGCTTTTGAAAAATCTATTTCATGAGGAAACCATTCAATTATTTGATCCTCATCCCGTTGATTTTTATTGCCCATGCAATGCCGATAAAATGCTCAATGCTATTTCTGTGCTCGGCGAAAGCGAAGCGCTTGAGATCTTAAAAGCCAATCGCTTGATTGAAGTCACGTGTGAATATTGTAATAACCATTTTGAATTTAATGCCGATGAAATCAAGCGTTTGTTTATTAAGCATTAACGTGCAATAATCTGCCACTATTATTTAATTGGAAAAATTTGTGAATATCTCTCAAAAAAATAAGCTGAAAGCTTTAGCACATCATTTAAAACCTGTGATTATTATCGGCGCCCACGGTGTCACTGAAGCACTGATTAAAGAAGCAAATTATGCCATAGAAGCGCATGAATTAATTAAAGTCAAAGTAAACGGCGAAGATAAAGCCGATCGCAAAGCGATTTCAATGCGTTTATGTGCAGCATTAAAAGCTGAATTTATCCAACTCATTGGTAGTACTGCAATTATTTATCGAAAGAAAAAAGAAAAATAAAAAAATCATTAGAGTATTTTTAGATCATACTTATAGATTAATCAAACCTCTTGCCGTGGATCAAATGCATCACGTACAGCATCAGCAAAAATATTAGTTGCAAGGACTAACATAAACATAAATCCAAATGCCGCGAGTATAGGCCACCAGACCACAGGCTCTCGTGACAATTCAAGTCTTGCGGCATTGATCATATTCCCCCAACTAATTGTCATGGGTGATACCCCAACACCAACATAAGCCAATAAAGCCTCCGCAAGCACTAAAAAACTAAAGTCTAGGACCATGGTCACTAAAACCAAATGCATGACATTAGGCAGCAAGTGCTTGGTCATGATTTTTAAATCCCGCGTGCCTAAGGCTTTGCCTGCTAATACGAAATCCATCTCTCGTAATTTTAAAACTTCAGCCCGAATCAATCGACACAATGTGGTCCAGCTCGTCATTCCTAAAATAAAACACAAAGCCAATAAACGTGCATCCGCATCATCCGATAAACTTGAAAAGCGCTCCGGGTGATTTGCCAAATAAGTCTGAATAGACAGGACCGATGCTGTAATTAATAACACCCCTGGTATAGAGCTTAATGTTGTATAAATATACTGCACTACATCATCCACACGCCCGCCCCAATATCCTGAAGCCACACCACAAGATAAAGCGAGTGGCATCATGAATACTGTTGTTAAAATACCAATAACAAGCCCTGTTCGAATGCTCTTAACAGCATGATAGAAAATATCTTGTCCTATTTTTCCAGTGCCAAAAACATGTAATTCACGTGAAATATAATAAAAAATAAGGACAACAGCGATACCAAAAAATAACGTGACCAAACTTGCAAAAAACGGCGCACTGGGAACAAACCCTAAATCGCGCCCAAACATCCAGCGCGCACCCCACACCATAGCGGCTAACCCAAAAACAAAAATAAAACTGTCTAATACCGATTTTTCAAGCATTTTAAAACAATACGCTTTTATATCCCGGCTATTTTTAAACCGAGCGTTAGGGTAAATCAATGCTGGATACACTTGCTCGGCCACACCATCAATCCAGGTGGTTTCAGTGACATATGAATGCAATGCCAATGGCGCTGAGTACGTTTTCTCATCGACCGTACCGAGTGGTGCAAGCACTTGATCTAACAGTGTCACATGCCGTGTATCACTGCTTTCCTTGTCTTGCTTCATCACTTCTGGAATCGAATCTAATACAGCGACCACAAGAAAAAATAATAATAAAATTAAAGCACTAACCGCAACAGGTTTTTCAAACAAACGCCTAAAGGCAAGTCTATGATGTGATTTTCGACAGCCATATATCATAAAAAATAAGCTCACGAACAGCACACCTAAAAAACACCCATCACTCCATAGCCAATCACGGTTCATGAAAACCTCACACGCGGATCAAGCCAAATATACGACAAATCCGTCAGCATTAATCCGAATAAATATAACACCGATCCTAAAAAAACCATGGCTCGCACAATGGCAAAATCTTGTTGATAAATCGCATCAATCATATAACTGCCAAGCCCTGGAATGCCAAAAAAAGACTCTAACACCAAACTACCCATAAATAATGACGGAATAATAACAACGATACCGGTTAAAATAGGCAACATGGCATTCTTTAAAACATGACCAAATAATACGCGCCGCTCAGAAAGCCCTTTTGCTCGTGCTGTTTTCACATAATCTTTATGCATTTCTTCTAAAAATAAAGTACGGTACCAACGCCCACCTGCACCAAGCCCACTCACGACGGAGACCATGACCGGCAATAAAATAAATTTAAAACTATCCACGCCATGATCGTAGCCGGAAATAGGCACAAGCCGCAGCATTTTCCCAAATAAATATTGCCCGCCCATGATATAAAACAAGCTTGAAATCGACATTAAAATAATACAAAAAATAACGCCACTTAAATCTAAATAGCTGCTTCTAAAAAAAACCAATAACATCGCAAACATGATATTAATCAATAAGCCGAACAAAAAAGAAGGTAAAGCAATCGCAAGGCTTGGCCACATACGCGTTGAAACATCAGCACGAATATCACGGCCTGCATCTGAAAATCCAAAATCAAAAACAAATAATCGCACCGATTTTTTAAAAAAAAGCGTGTCTTTCAATTGATTTAAACCCGTCACGTCTGGATTATAAAATAATGGAAAATTGTACCCCCGCTCTACTTTCCAAGCATTCACAGCTGACTCGGTAATATGTTTCTGACCCAGATGCATTCTTGCCATATCATCCGGTGAGTTGACCATAAAAAAGAGTGCAAACGTTAATAAATTAATGCCGATTAAAATAGGCAAAGCATATAAAATACGTCTTAAAAAATAAAAAATCATGGCTCAATTCTCAATACAGGACTTTTTTGACGTTTATAATATGCATGTACAAACGGCAACAAAAACAAAACACATAATAAGCCAAATAACCCAATAGGCCACCAAACAGGTGGATTCCATCGGGCACGTAATTGATTACGCAGGGGTACATCCACGGCAATATACTTTAAAATATCACTCACGAGAGAATCAGACTTCATGGGTGAGGTCCATTGCTGACTTAACATAATGCTTTTTCCATGTAAGCCAAATATCCAGGGTACATCATAACGCAAGTGTTCAAGCATTTGATTAATTAATACTTGGCGCTCTTTATCATTGGGGCGATTTTTCATTTTTAAAAATAATTGATCATAAGCCGGGTTAGCGTAATTACTTGAATTTTCCCCACCATGCGGATGACGCGCATTAGGGCCATAAAATAAAAACATGAAATTTTCTGGATCAGGGTAATCTGCAATCCATCCCCATGTAAATATTTGCGCATTACCACTCTGAATTTTTTCTTGGAAACGATTAAAATGTGTCGCTCGAACATCAAGTGATATGCCTATTTTACGAAACTGTTTACGCATCCAATTGAGTGCTGCTTTTTCTTCCGGACCACCTGTTGCAGCCACATCATAATGCAATATTAAAGCGCGTCCTGTTTTTGGATCACGTCCGCCTGGGTAACCTGCCTCACGCATTAAAGCGCGCGCTTCTTTGATAGGTCGCCGAACAGGTCCATGCTCACCCCAGGTATATACATAAGGATTAATCCCAGCTTTCCCTTCTAAGCTACCAAATACACTGGGTGGAATCGGACCTTGTGCCAATGTTCCTCTTCCATTTAAAAAAATGGCTATATTTTCCTCAAAATTAATCGCAATGGCTATGGCTTGCCGAAGCTTACGTGCACGCATGCTTTTACCACCAACGATTGGATCTAGCATATTAAAACCAATATAACGAATCATGGGTTCATTCACTTCTGTCAAGCGAATGCCTCGATCGCGCATTTCAGGCGTGAGTATAGGCTCACCTTCCGGTGTAATTTGAACGGCTGAATCAAAGCTATCGGCTGTTAGTCCTGAAAAATCAAAATATCCTTGTAAAAATTTAATCCATCTTGGAATGGCTTCCTTCTCAAGTGTATACACCGCTTTATCAATAAAAGGCATACGCTTGCCGGCATGCGTTAAATAGCCTTTTGCTTTATCCGTGTCAGTACCAACACCAGGATAATAAACCTCGCGATAATTTGGATTTTTTACCAGCACCATCCGACTACTTGGATTATTTTCAACCAACATAAACGGCCCTGTTCCAACAGGATACCAACCAAAGCCTAAGTTACTATTTCGCATGGCAGGTTGCGCATAAAACCTGTCAGCTTCCCATGGAATGGGTGCAAAAAAAGGCATCGCAAGCCAATACATGAACTGTGAATATTCACCTTTTAAACGCACTTCATAAGTATATTTATCCAGCGCATAAGCACCCGCTAAATCATATTGCCGTAAATCTAGATATTGATGGGCGTGCCCATGTTTTGGTAATTGCTTCGCATACGCTTTAAAGCCTTCAATATACTCACTCATCAAGCCATAAATAGGCGAATTAACCGCAGGATTCGCCAAGCGCTTAATTTCATAGACATAATCGTTTGCGACCAGTTCACGTGTGCCTAAAGCTTTAAAATCAGACAAAACTTTAATGCCATGACGTGCTAAAAATCCAGGTGCTAATGGGTAATATTGATACCCTCCATCGGGTAACTGCGCAAAAGCAGGATGCGGTTGGTATAAGATACCCCGCTGAATATGCACCGTGTAAATACTCGCAACCACTTTTCCATTTTTAGTTTCATAACGTACTTCTGGCATTTTAGTGAGTGTTCTAGGCGTGAGCTCATAAGGTCGCTTAAGATAATCATACTGTAACGTAGGTTCATAAATTTGCTCGGTAAACAAGAGCTCATTCACGACATAAGAACGTGCAGGATCGAGTGTTTTAGGTTGCTCTGCGAATGAACTGTAATACACTCGCTCTTTTGATTCACTCTCAGGATACGGATTATTAAGCACTCGTGTACCCTCAGCATATAATACACTGAAATACAAAACACAAAACAGCATCATGCCAAATCGTCTAAAACGACGCATCTAATCCCCTTATTACTTTGCCTTTGTATCATCTCTAGAAATTTAAAAAAAAGCAATGATCCTCTTTATTTGAAAATATAAGAAACACTTCATACACTTAGGTAACAAGAAAAATAAAAATAGGAATCGAGATGAAAAAAATAAGCTTACTATGTTTGATCATAAGCATGCTTGCTATCACACAACTGAGTGGATGTTGTGGTAAAGAAAGCTATAGTTTAAGCTCAAATATCTTAAAACTTGTAAAAATATAATTCTATTTGTATACTTAGTTTGCATAAACAAACAAATAGGATGACTTATGAAAACCTTACGATATTTTTGTTTGCTGGGTGTCTGCTTTGCTTTTCTCGCAGGATGCTGTAACACCGATATGTCTTGTGCAAACATGAGTACTGTTGGCTGTTGCTCTAGCTGTGATTATTGCTCAACCAGCCAAAACATGTGGTATTAAATCAACTAGCGCTGAGTGCGTAGTGTTAATACATCACTTGGCGCATGTTCAACCAAACTGCGTGCAGTACCACCTAAAATTTCAGACAAGTCGTGTGGTCGATGACTCCCCACCACCAGTAAGTCACAGTTTAATGCCACTAGCTTTTCAAGCACACGCTGCTTGACAGGGCCTGCTTCAACGAAAAGCTGTTTTTTAGGTAAATGTAACGCATCACCCAACACTTTCATCACCACTTCAGCATCGTCTTTAACGGGAGCCCCTATTTCAGCAAACCCAAGACCTTGTGCAACTTGTAAGCTTTTCGGTGCTTCAATAACATGAATTAAATATAAACAGGCACCCAGTTTTTTTGAAAGTGCTACAGCTTGCTCGCATAGCTCAAAATGGGTTTCACTAAAATCCGTTGCATGCAAAATATTGCTATACACAAAAGCTCCTTATTTTAAAACTTAAAATCCCTTTTAATCACCTGTATTTGAGCATAGCAGCAAAGTTTAAATCCTGCACGACATTCAGATTAAAGCCTGGCTGCAATCTCATCTTCTTCTACAGCAAGCAATGTCTCAATCGCACGTAAATCGTCTAACGCACTGTCATACTCACTTTTAATCGATTGCTCAGGACCTTTGAAAAAATAATTTTCACGGGTCATCTCTGTTTTAGGTGTGCTTGAGCAAATATAAATCCACGCTAGGCACCATCGTATAGCCGACTCTATCGCATGCATCACATAGCCTGCCATATCAGACAAACCTTCACACTGACTCCAATCCTTATGGAAATAAGCCGCTCGCATCTGTGCATCTAAGTCCTCATCATGCAAATGCCCCATTAAATCATTCAGGGGTGTCAACATCACAACCGGTGTATTTAAAATCGTATTGATTGATGTGCAGATATGTCTTACATCATCAAACTCACTATCTTCTGGTAATTTTTCTGCCAATGCTCCGATGGTCAGGCGAAGCCTATCCAACAACCTTGTCTTGCGATGATGGAAATCAGCACGAGCCGCTTCGAGATTTTCGCTCACTAATGCAAGATTCGCTCGATGAGCACTAAAAATATCGTGTATTTCAGGGGGATTTTGAGGATCAAGATAACAGGCATCAAAAGCAAAATTTGGTCTCTCAACTTCATCTATTAAACGATCCAAAGCATAATTACGTAAATAAAGCCCGTGAGAAGCCGATCGGAGATTATATACTGCCTCCAAAAGTTTTATTTTTAGCGGTTTGTTTTGCTTCTTTTTTTCATCTATCGTGTTGTCGAGCCTTGCAGATAACGGAGCGATACGGACCTCGGCATCAACAACCGGTGCATATGCCCCCTTAATATCTGCTATTAAAGGCTTAAATAACTTCGCCACTGCAACCGCGGCATCTCGCCTCCGATTAGGCAAAGGAAAAGTATGCGTGTCCAAATTCATCGTTGGACTTAAAAAACCATTAATACTATCATCCGAGTTTACATGTACTTTCATACAAGCACGCACCGATGCTTCGATGTCTAGTTCTGTGTCTAGTGCTGCGTCTAGTTCTGTCTCAGCAACATATGCGTTTAAATTGGCTATTAAAGCCTGAAGCGCTGGAGTACTTGCTAAAGCACCCAACGCATTTGTATTTAATGCTAAAAAATGACGTATCGCATCTAATTTTTGTGTTCTAAATATGGATAACGAAATATCATGTTGCGCCCTAACCTCTGCCAATGCCAGCTCAACTTCCAGGTGCTTTGAGAATAATACTTGTTGCTCAGGTGTTAATGGTATTGGTTGATAATAACCTTCAACGCTTCTGAAATCTGTCATGCTATAGCCCCACTGATTCATCCTGCCACTAAAAACTTGGGTTATTATAAGTGATGTTGATCTTATTTTCAACATATCTTGTGTTTTTTTTATCTTGCCTAAAATTGCCATGACCTGCGTAAAATGTCATACTTCGTCAACCTTAAATTTCCCCTTTTATTATGAACCCTATTAGATGTGCCGTTATCGGTGTTGGTTACTTGGGACGCTTCCATGCCCAAAAAATTCAAATGCTTGAAAAGGCAAAATTAGTGGCCGTATGCGATGTCGATGCTTCAGCCTGTCAGGCTGCAGCAAAAGAATTTAACGTGCCTGCTTATCAAGACTATCACCAACTGCTTGAAGACGTTGACGCGGTTTGCATTGCTGCAACCACCAGCGCACATTATGACATTGCAAAAACATGTTTGACACAAGGTATTCATGTGCTCATTGAAAAGCCCATGACAGAAACTGTCGCAGAAGCAGAAGCCTTGATTGCTCTGGCAAAAAAACATAAAGCCAAACTGCAAGTAGGTCATCTTGAACGGTTTAATGCAGCGCGTTTAGCGCTCGATGAACACCTAGAAAAGCCGTTATTTATTGAGTCCAATCGCTTGGCGCCGTTTAATCCCCGGGGCACAGATGTCAATGTTGTGCTTGATTTAATGATTCATGATATTGATATTATTCAAACCATTGTCCACTCACCGATTAAATCACTCGAAGCACATGGCGCACCTGTACTCTCCCCATCGGTCGATATTGCCAATGCTCGTATTACATTTGAAAACCATTGCATTGCTAACGTGACTGCAAGCCGTGTTAGCTTTAAAACTGAACGAAAAACCCGTATTTTTCAAAAAAATAGCTATATTTCTATTGATTATCAAGCAAAAAAACTGGCTGTTTTCACCAAAGGTGAAGGCGAAATGTTTCCTGGTATTCCAGATGTGGCACGCCATCAGTCTGTATTTGAAAAAGGTGATGCGCTACTTGAAGAAATTAAAGCTTTTATTACCTGCATTATTAATAATACAGCGCCATTGGTCACAGGCGAAGAAGGTCAGTCTGCCCTTTCAACGGCCGCTCAAATTTCAGATTTAATTCATCATAATCTCGCTGAACGACATGCCGAAGCAAACGCCTAAACATCTTGTACTGATTGCAGGGGAAGCTTCTGGCGACCTCCATGCAGCAGCTTTGGTTCGTGAATTAAAACTATCAATACCACATGCTAAGTTCAGTGGTATTGGTGGACAAAAAATGCAAGCTGAAGGCGTCGAGCTGATAAGTGATTTAGCACGCTTTGGGGTCACTGGCATCCTTGAAGTGCTAAAGCACTTTAAAACCATTAAGCGCGCTTATAGAGCCATTCAATCGCACTTGAAACAAACAAAACCTGACCTGCTGATATTGGTCGATTACCCAGGCTTTAATTTACGCTTAGCGGATTATGCAAAAAAGTATTTAAACCTTAAAATTATTTATTACATCAGTCCTCAACTATGGGCTTGGAAACCTGGACGCATTAAACGCATCCAGGCCTCGGTTGATCATATGGCTGTGATTTTCCCTTTCGAGAAAAAAATATATGAAACAGCCCATGTTCCTGTTTCATTTGTTGGGCATCCACTCACTCAAAACTTACACACAGAGACCAAAGCCTCCCCTTCTCGTGACACATTTGGCTTGCCTCAAAATAAACGATTACTCGCCATGTTGCCAGGCAGTCGTATCAACGAAGTTGAACGCCATATGCCTGTATTTTATCAAACAGCACTTCGATTAATAACACTTTACCCGGATTTACATATTGTCATTCCTGTTGCAAATACACTGACACCCGAATACCTGAAACGCTTTTGGCCCACTCATCAAACACAGTCTATCCCTTGTACGTTTATTCAAAATCAAAAAGCCACCGATATTGCAGGCATCAGTGATGCCATTATCGTTGCCTCAGGGACTGCGTCCCTTGAATGCGCCCTACTAGAAAAACCGATGTGTATTATTTATAAAGTGGGCTTGGTCAGCTATCTTGCTGCTTCTATTTTCTTGCGTGTGCAATACATTGGTTTATGTAACTTACTCAGCAATCAAATGATAGTCCCTGAATTATTACAATATGATTTTAATCCTGAAGAGCTGACAAACGTGTTGATTCAATTACTTGATACAAACAAAACCCCCTTGAAACATGCGATTCAGACGCATTTAAAATCATTAAAACAAAGCCTTTCTACAGAGCAGGCCGACTGTTCACTCCCCGATTTGGTCCTATCAATGCTCGAGCGAGAAAAAAAACTGCGCTAATGTCACAGAATGGACTAGATTAACAATTAAGTTTCATGTACTATGAATTCGCGTTTTAGAATTCGCTTGAACGCCTGAGAACAGCAGTGATTTAATCAAGAATTAAGGAAGTTGCGATGAACGTTACTGAACCTAGTACAATGACAACCACTAGATCCACAACACAAGACCAAGGCTTACAAGATTTGGTTTACCAACTTGTAAACCGATTCCTCGTTGAAAACAAGAACAAGCCCATTCATGATCTATATGACATGATTCTTTCTGAAGTAGAGCCACCTTTATTACAAGCGGTAATGGAAAAACGGCGTGGAAATCAGCTTCAAGCAGCAAAAATATTGGGTATTAGCCGTGGTACCATTCGTAAAAAATTACAACGCTATTTTGGAACAAAGTACTTTCGTCTAACAGATGAATAATGCTTTATTTAATCAAAAAATATTAAACAAACCAGGAAGAGCCCCCTCTTTCCTGGTTTACTTTATGTGGTTCTTATTTAGCTTATTACCTACACTCGTTTTTTCTTATTCCCCGCCCATCATCAACGAATATTTTACACTCCAACTGGGAGGGTACTTTGGCACACAAGGAAAAACGCAACATGTCGACATCACAAACCTAATTGGGGACACTTACCGCATTACCAATAAAACCAGTTTTAGTGGTCTTGTCGGTCTTGGATATTATTTATCAGGTCAAGCCTACAGTGCATATGAAATGCACTATGGCATCAATCTTTTTTTTCTACCTAAAACCGCCGCAGAAGGACACATTGTCCAAGAAGGTTTATTCACAAATTTAGCTTATCATTACACAGTGAGACATTATCCGCTGTACGCCATGGCAAAATCAACGATGTATACCCCATCAAATACTTATGCTTTAACCCTTGATGCAGGCATAGGCCCAAACTTTACCAAAGCAGATAACCTTGACACATCTTCATTGGATGGCAGTACAAGTATTCCTGAAACCTTATTTTTCAGTCATTCGAATACAACGCTTGCAGCAACTGCAGGCATTGGGATAAAAAAAGAAAATGCTTTTGGCAATGCGCCACTGGAGTGTGGCTACCGATTTATGTATTTAGGGAAAAATAATTTTGTATCTGCAAACAGCCAGGTCCCTGGTAAATTATATACTGGCACCATGTATGCAAATGCAATTTTATGCGCAATTATGATTTAAATACTCAATATTAGATTAAAAAAGGATTATCAACATGAAGCATCTATGGATGGCGCTTATCTTTTCTTTTTTATATTTACCTGCATATGCAAATACCGGTGATTTTTTTACGATTACAGAACGTGGTAAATCGCTAGATACCGAACTTAAAATCGCTCTTTGCCTCAATGGAAATGGCCCTGTTACCTGCCAAAACTATACCATCACACAAGAAGATTTAAGTATTCAAACCGTTGTGCCTAATCGAACATACGCTGCAGCAGGCATAAAAATTGACACATCTGGGTACACATACGAAGGTTGCAGGCTGAACACCCTGAATTATTGCTTATTTTCAGTTAAAAATACGACAGCAACCCAGATCACGATAAAACCATCCGGCGATGGGCCGAAGCCGCCACCGCCATAAAGTCATTATTTTTGAGGCGTATCTGCTTATAACGCCTCAAAAATAGCAGCTGCACCCATGCCTGTCCCAATACACATGGTGACCATACCATATTTGCCTTTTGTACGACGTAAACCATGTAGAAGCGTTGCCGCCTTAAGAGTACCTGTTGCCCCTAAGGGATGCCCCAATGCAATCGCTCCACCGAGTGGATTGACTTTATCACGCGGTAAATCCAAAGTTTCTATCACAGCCAATGCTTGTGCTGCAAAGGCTTCATTTAACTCAATCCAATCTATTTGATCAAGGCTTAGTCCTGCTTGTTTTAATGCTTTTGGAATCGCATGGACCGGGCCTATCCCCATCACCTCAGGTGGCACACCTGCCACAGCAAAGCTGACTAATCTGCCTAATGGCTGAAGCGCATACGCCTTCAATGCCGCCTCATTGGCAAGTAAGGCAATACCTGCACCATCACTCATTTGTGAGGTATTTCCTGCAGTCACTGAGCCTTTGGCCGAAAAAACGGGCTTTAATTTTGAAATTTTTTCATAGGATGTATCACTGCGCGGGCCTTCATCTTGTGTGATGAGTTGCTCTTTCAGTGTGACTTGACCGGTTTTTAAATCAGGCATGCGATGCTTCACTAAAACAGGTGCAATTTCATCCAGAAAATCACCCCGCTCCATCGCTAGAACGGCACGTTTGTGGCTTTCAACTGCAAAATTATCTTGCGCTTCACGAGAGATGTTCCATTTTTTTGCTACTTTTTCAGCAGTAATGCCCATACCATATGCAATAGCAATCTGTTCATTTTCAAAAATAGCTGGGTTTATTGTATATTTATTACCGCCAAGTGGCACACGAGACATGCTTTCAAGGCCACCAGCTAACGCCAATGCAGGCTCAGTACCATCAGGTAAAGCGGCGCCTGCGGTTGCAATACTTTGCACGCCTGATGAGCAAAAACGATTAATCGTCATAGCAGGCACCGTATCTGGCAAACCACTCAGTAAACTCGCAATTCTTGCAATATTCATGCCTTGTTCAGCTTCTGGCATGGCACAACCTATGACAACGTCTTGAATATCAGCCCAGTTAATATGAGACTGGCGTGCTTCTAATGCTTTGATTGTAACCCCTAATAAATCATCTGGCAGTGTGTTTTTAAACACGCCGCGAGGCGCCTTCCCAACAGGGGTACGCAAAATGTCTACTACATATATATGACTCATGACTGACTCTCCTTGTTGAGTGGTTTAATTGCGAAGGGGTTTTCCTGTCTCTAACAGGTGTTTAATGCGCGCTTGTGTCAACGGTGTTTCAGCCAAACGCATAAATGCCGCATGCTCAAGCCGTAATACCCAAGCCTCATCCACTTCAGTACCTGCATCAACATCACCACCAGACATTACAAAAGCAAGCTCTGATGCTAAAAATGCATCGTGTGCACTGATAAAATTGCCTTCTTGAAAATTGGCCAATGCCGCTTTCAATTGTGCGCACCCATCCCGCCCCGCCACAGTAAATCTTTCTGGAATCGGTGGCGTATAATAAGCTGCTTGCATCGCTTTTACATGATAAAGTGCCGCAAACAATACCTCATTTGCATGCATCACATACGTATCACTGGCTTGCATGAAACCACGTTTTATTGCATCTTGAGCACTGCCTGAAACAACCCCCATTGCTGCTTGCTCAAAATAAGGATACAAGCGCGGCATAATATCTCGACCTACTGTTAATTTTGAAGCACGCAGCGCAAGCTCTTTAGAGCCACCCCCCGCAGGAATTAAGCCAACTCCCGCCTCAACCAACCCAGGATAAGATTCAAAGGCTGCAACCACAGCATCACTCTGCATCAGTAACTCACAGCCGCCACCCAAGGCACGACCACGCAGGGCTGAAACGACCGGAACCGTGCTATATTTTAAACGCATTAAAACGCGCTGAAAGTCATGCACCATATCAGCCAAAGCGCCCATTTGGTTGCTTTCAATCAATCGCGAGACACCCGCTAAATCAGCGCCTGAACTAAAGTTCATTGGGTTATGCTGATACACAATCATGCCTTGTGTCTTAGCCTCGGCGACTTCAATCGCTTCACTTAATCCATCTAAAACAGGCTGTCCTATGGTATTAGATTTTGTTTTAAACGATAACACTGCCACATCATCTTTGAGATGCGACAAACAAACCCCTTCGTTTTCAAATAAAATGGCTGTTTTTTCTGCTTTTTTAGCCGGTATCAACTGCCTTTGATAAACCGGTAAATCCGATGTTTCTTGTGTAAGCAGCCACTCAGGCAACGCGACAGAAGCCATCGTTAAGTGGTCTGAAACCCCTTGTTCTATCCATGTCCGAACCGCTTCGATGCCAAATGCTTGCCAAGTGGCAAATGGGCCTTGTTGCCAACCAAACCCCCACTGGAGGGCTGAATCAACAGCTTTCGTGCTGTCTGCAATGGCATTGAGATGAAAAGCCGAATAATGAAACAAATCTCGGAAACATGAACGAATCAATTCTGCTTCTGGTGCATCAGATGCACATAAGGCAGCAAATTGCTCGCTCTGTGTTTTCAGCTTAAAAATAGCTTTCACTTCACCAGAAATACTGGCTTTAATCGGCCTATAATCTGCAAGCCCAATATCATACACTTCCAGCGATTTACCACGCTTGCGATATACGCCTTGACCTGTTTTTTGCCCTAGATGTCCTGCCTCCACAAGCTGTTGTAACCAGGTTGGCAAAGTAAAAAAACGATGCCATGGATCATCTTTTAAATGCTCATCCATGGTCTGTACCACATGCCCCAAAGTATCCAGCCCAACCACATCCATGGTCCGGAACGTTGCTGATTTAGGACGACCTAATAAAACACCCGTTAGTGCATCAACCACTTCTAAACCTAAATTCAAACGCTCAGCATGATGTAACGTTGCAAGCAATGAAAATACCCCCACACGATTTGCAATAAAATTAGGGGTATCTTTTGCACGTACAACACCTTTACCTAGTGCGCTCGTAAGCCATGTTTCAAGGTGGTTCAGTAATTCGGGGGTTGTTGTTTCAGCGGGTATTAATTCAGCCAAATGCATATAGCGCGGTGGATTAAAAAAGTGTACGCCACAAAAACGCGTTTGTAATGCAGCAGGTAAAACACCTGCTAAAGTATTAATACTTAAACCTGATGTATTACTAACCACTACTGTCTGTGCACCAATATGCGGTGCAATACGCGCATAAAGTGCTTTTTTCCAGTCTAGTCGCTCACCGATGGCTTCAATCACTAAGTCACAATTTTCTAGCTCTGCTAAATCTGATTCGTACTGACAAGGCCGTAATAATGCTGCTGTTTTCTCTGTCCCCAGCGGCGAAGGCTTGAGTTTACTTAAGTGCTTAATACTTTGCTTGATTAACTGATATGGATCTTTGCCTTCACTGGCTAAATCAAATAAACACGTTTCAATGCCTGCATTTGTCACATGTGCGGCAATTTGTGCGCCCATCACACCTGCCCCAAGTACCGCAACTTTTTGAATAAAAAATGGTTTTTGCATGACGCAACAACTCCTGTAAAAATTCACACGAGACGAAGTATACATCAGTCAGTTATTTTCTTGCAGCTGTTTTTTTCGTATGATAAAACTTAAATATTTATACATTAAGGTAAGATTCATGGATGCTTAAATTAATATGCTGCTGTTTATTTTTACTCTCAAGCCCTGCCTACAGCATGGCATCCAATCCTATTACCCTAAACGAAGCCATTGAACAAGCCATTCAACGCTATGGCCTTCAAACAGAGCCCGAGCTAAAAACGTTTTTTAAGCAAGCCGAAGTAAAATATCCACCCAAAAAAATAGCTTTGCTTGCCTTTAAAAAAGAACAACATCTACAACTGTGGGCTAAAAATAAAAATAAATCCTGGCAGCATATCCACACCTACCCACTCACAGCTTCAAGTGGTTCACTTGGCCCAAAACTCAAAGAAAATGACTTACAAATTCCAGAAGGCATTTATAAACTCACTGCATTCAATCCTTTTAGTCAAATGCATCTATCTATGAAAATTAATTATCCGAATGCATTTGACAAAAAAAAGGCCTTAAAAGAAGGCCGTCAACAATTAGGAGGTGATATTTTTCTACATGGAAAAGCAGAATCAGTGGGTTGTCTTGCCGTTGGCAATCACGCCATTGACCAGCTGTTTATGTTGTCACACCAAGTGGGCCTTAACCAGGTTCAACTGATTATTGCGCCGAGTGACTTAAGACTCGGCGGCAAACCCAAAACAAAAATACATCCGCGTTGGCTCCCTGAACTGTACCAAAGTATCGAGAAAAAATTAAACCTTTTTCCACTCAAAGAGCAAACTTAAAACAGCGGAAAAAACTCGGCAGATAAAGCAAATTATATCAGGGCATACTGACAATTGGTCTACAGCCCCCTAGTTAAAACCATACTGTATATCCTCGTGCTCTTCTAACTCTGACGTTCTATGATATAAATCATCATGCATGCCGTCTTCAAAGATCAAGTTATACAATCCTTTGCCCCCTTCATAAAGCCCTCTTCCGAGTAAAACAAACAAACTAGGCAAAGCCAAAGTCAATGTCGAAACCACCAATGATTGTGCTGCATACAAGGCCATCACGGGTAATATCTCAAGCCCTGGTACCAATAACGCCACACACAAACCACTCAATGAACTAAGAGCAACAACACTCAATAAAAACAAAGGAATATAAACAAATAAAGCTGTGCTAGATGCTTCAAGATATTCACGCCATGCGTTCCAAGGCATCTCCCAGAGTGTTTCAGCAAGAAAAATAGAAATCACCATACTTTTAACCATTGGGAAAATAAATCCTGTCATATCAAAAAATGGGAACAAACTCATCATCTCAATACAATCAAATATTGAAAAAATAGAAAGTATCCCAAAACTAGCTGCTGTTGATACCGGGTCTATTATATAAGCCTCTGCACGTATCTTTAATTCACGATGCTTATCAGAGAGTGCTCGTAAATCCCTGAGAGCCACTCGAACGTCTTGAAGTGCTGTTGATTCACTGTCACCGAAAAAAGAAGCTGTGACATAGTACGTTCTAATGTCATTATTTTGAATAAAAACATTACCTCGTGTTCTAAAACCCATCAAGCCATCCAAATCTTTACCATTATCAACCCACGTTACTGCATCACGCTGTAATCTTTCGATTGCAGCGTCTACACGTCTTCTGGCGCCATGATCTTCCGCGCTGAATTCTGCTCGCATTGCATCCAGGGCTGATCTCAATGCTTGCAGTGCCTCTCGCTCTTCGAGCGTTCTGACTCTTCTATAAGCAACATCCATCGCTCCCCGCAATCCCTGAGTAAATGGGATTCTTGGCACAGCAGGAGGCGTAACAGGATCAGCAGCAGGTGCTGCAAATATTTGGGGTTGCTGCACTTGAATGGGATTTCGCTGTTGATTATACGTCCTATTTGTCCCAGTCGGAGCTGCTGGAATATCTCGACGCATTACGGTCTCGCCTGAGTTTCTAAACACTGCGGCAAGTAAGTAATAATAAAATTGATATACTTCTGCAAGGGTTGTATTGCGGCGCTCAGCTAAAAAATTTTCAGCAGGGCCACCTATTTGATACAAATTATTTAACGTACGCCTTGTATCGCTTAAAGTGTCAGTCTCTATATCATGCGCCTGTCTATTCGCATTCAAAATAGATGGATTTAAAATAACACGACACGCTGCTTGCCTCTCTGCTAGCGGGGTGTCAGTATCAAAAACCGAATTAAAGCTAACCGCGTCAATAATTGCTCTTTGCTGGCTACGACTCAGTTGTAAATTAACGCCCTGGTTCTCTCGAAGTTGTGCGTATAACGTTTCGATATCTAATGGTTCTGTTTGGTTGGACTCCATCATAACTTTCCCCCTAAAACTTACTCATGTTCGGGTGATACAACGTAAATGCCAGGGACATTTCGCAAGTATTCTTGGTAATCCATTCCATACCCATAAATAAAATGATCATCCACTTCCAAGCCTGTGTAATCGGCCTGTTTTAAACCTGTCTCTTCGCGTTCGTGGTGTTTATCAACCAAAACGGCTGTTTTCACTTCACTTGCACCCATGGCTTTTATTTCAGAAATAATTTCTGATAGGGTAACACCACCATCTAAAATATCATCAACAATTAATACGGTGCGATTCGCCAAATCTGTATTAGGTTTTGCGCGCCAATGTAAGGCTCCACCTTGTGTTGCACCCTGATAGCGTGTGGCATGCACATAATCCACTTCCAAGGGAAACTGTAACCGTACTAATAAATGTCCGAGTGGAATTAACCCCCCCACCATCACACATAAAACAACAGGATTTTTATCATGTAAATCATCATGAATGTCCTGAGCCATTTTATCTAATGCGCTTTCTATTTGCTGCATTGAAAAAAGTTGCGTTGCTTTCTGATGCACTTCTTGAATTTGTTCTAGAACAGTCATACATATTTACGCCAGGCTAAAATCTGATGCCGATTGTACAATATGAAGTCTTATTTTTCAATGCTTTTATGCATTATTTTAATATTATTTTTTAATGTTAATTTTTATCCAGGTAAAAACAAAGGCGTTTGATCTGCTTGTACGACGGGCTCCATGGGAGATATTTCATATTTTTGCATCACCAAACAATAAAATCCTGCAGGAAAAACAGGCATAATTTTTCCTGCTTCGTTTAAAAACAAACTATTTTCAATCCATTTTTTACGCTGAAATGGGGGAAGATAATAAAACATTTCAAACCGTTTCTGTTGATAGCCTCGGTTTAAAAAAGCACGTTTTAATATCCAAGGTGAGTGTGGCATCATCCCTGCTCGACCGAGCGCGTCTAAACGATGACAAGCCAAAGACAACCCCCATAAACTCAAAGGATTAATCCCTAAAAAAACAACATGCCCCATTGGGCTTAATACTCTATCGATTTCATCTAATGGACTTCGGTCTTGTCCAAACACCTCAAGCGTTAAAGGCGCAACAATAACATCAACACTATCTCGATGTAGTGGTAAGTGTTTAGGTGAAGCAATCAGTGTCGTACGTGATGTATTAAAGCACGGCGTACAAAGCCATGTCCGTTGAAAATGATGCTGAGATAAACAAGCATTGTCACCACAAGCGCCAAGCTGTAGTAATATATCAGGATGAAGATGGTGCTGAAAATCAGATAATTGATTTAAAAATGCCTGCCCAAGCTGTATACCAGCCGGCGTCTTAAACCAATTATCTAAAGCACGATAGCGATGCCTTTGTTCATCTAAGTTCACAAGCCTTACCGTTATCAAAACGCATGTGTTTTTGTACCATGCGAAACGGTTTAACGGCAACCCTCATCTAACTTTGCTTTAATTTCACTCACATCTGCGCTCAGTGCTTGCTCAACCAACTCTTTTAAAACAGACTCTGGAACACTGCCTGAATCTGAGTAAATCGCAATGCCTTCTTTAAAAGCCATCAAATGAGGTATCGAGCGAATCTCAAACATTTCACTCAGTTCAGGTGCTTGTTCAATATCCACTTTTGCAAATAAAACATGAGGGTATTGTGCGGCAACGCGCTCATAAATCAAAGCGAATTGCGTGCATGGTGCGCACCACGTTGCCCAAAAATCAACAAATACAATCGGCTCCGCCATAATCGTTGCTTCAAAATCAGCATGATTTAATACCTTCACACCTGCATAGGTTTTCATTTACTCAATCTCCTTTAGAATACGCTGAAAGACCTCATCGACCGAACCTTCTCCTAGCACACAGTGCAACTGTGGTGCACCAGGTGACTGATAGTAACCGATTAACGGTTCGGTTTGTTCATGATAAACATCTAATCTATCTCGAATCACATGCTCTGCATCATCTTCACGTAAAATCAGTGGCTCGCCTGTTACGTCATCTATACCTGTTGTTTTAGGGGGATGATAATCAACATGATAGGCGCGACCTGATGCCAAATGTACCCGACGACCACTAATGCGTTTCACAATTTCATCATCATCTACAGCAATCTCAATCACATGATCAATTGGAATATGTGCTGCTGCTAAAGCATCCGCCTGTGGAATTGTGCGTGGAAAACCATCCAGTAAAAAACCAGGCTCGCAATCAGGTAACAAAAGACGCTCTTTCACTAAAGCAATAATAATTTCATCTGAAACCAATTGGCCTTTGTCCATAATTGCCTTTGCATTCAGTCCAAGTGGTGTTCCTTTTGTCACTGCTGCGCGTAGCATATCTCCTGTTGAAATTTTTGGAATATTAAAGTGTGCTGCCAATTTTTCAGCTTGTGTGCCTTTACCAGCACCCGGACCACCTAATAAAATCAATCGAACTGCTGTCATCAATGTACTCCAACCTAGGTATTAAACCCTTTCAAATAGCATCTATCCTACCGTTTCAGTTATTCTTTGTCACCTCCTTGTTTTGTTTTGCACCTTATATCTGATACATTGATGACCTTATTTATTATCGTGTGAAATCTTAATATGCCTCCTAGATCGATTCTTGTTTTTGATATAGAAACCGTTCCTGATGTTGTATCTGGCCGCAAATTATATGATCTAGAGGGTTTATCAGACGCCGATACAGCCAAAGCCTTATTTGCGCTCCGCAAAAAAAAAGCAGGCCATACTTTTTTACAGCATCATTTGCAACGTATTGTGGCCATTTCATTGCTTATGCAACATGGGAATCAAATTAAAGTTTGGTCTCTCGGTGATGAAGACGCTGACGAAGCCGAATTAATTCAGCGCTTTTTTACAGGCCTTGAAAAACACACACCAACACTCGTCAGCTGGAATGGCAGTGGTTTTGACTTACCGGTGCTCCACTATCGCGCCTTATTACATGGCATTCAGGCCCCTCAGTATTGGGAAGTGGGTGAACACATACAAAATTTTAAATATAATAATTATTTAAACCGCTTTCACCACCGGCACCTGGATTTAATGGATGTTTTAGCTGCCTATCAAAACAAAGCCTTTGCACCGCTAGATGAAATTGCAAGCATGCTCGGCTTTCCGGGTAAAATGGGCATGAGTGGCGCGCGCGTTTGGGATGAATATTTAACCGGTAATGTATCGGCTATTCGAGACTATTGCGAAACTGATGTCCTCAATACCTTTTGTGTGTATCTACGTTTTGAATTAATGCGCGGTAGACTCACTGAAGAAAATTACCACGAAACCGCTCAGCAATTACGTGATATGCTCGAAACTGAAAACAAACCGCATCTTTCCGAGTTTAACAAGCATTTGTCTTTTTTAGCTTAATATACCATAGTTAAAACAATAGCTATCATGATAGCTATTGTTTTAACTAAAAGGACGAAAACATGACTCAATCAATATTCAGCTTAATGACTTACGGACTAAGTGCCGTACTTTTTTTAGGAATGACAACCACTGCCAATGCGGGCTGCTATACCAACTGGAAGAAAGTTACGGGCTCTGTTGACTACTGCCATGGATGCTCTGGAGATAAAGCCTGTCACTATAGAAAAAATAAGTGTGATCTAGATATTAGTTATCAATACATAATGTAAATCATAAATAGGGTGTGTTCCTAACAATAATTTATAACAACACACGATAATCTATTTTAAATCGCTCGCCAATACGCATTGCAATTTTTTTGCCTATGCTACGGCGCCCACTCTCCATCGCAGATAAATTGGCTTGATTAATCCCTAATATATTTGAAAATTCAAGCTGGGTTAAACCCATTTGAGAACGGATTTTTTTAAGTGCCGCACTATTATGCATCTATGCTTAACCTTTTTTCTATATGAGCGCTCTATTTGATATGCTTAAAACCAGCCCCATGACTTTCGTTTTAATCTCGCTTCACAACGCTTTAACTGCGCTTCATAAATTGCTGCACGTGTACGTACTTTTCGAGCCACCTGAACCAACCATCGTTTACGGCGATAGGTTTTCCGTTGATAGCCCCCTATCCCTTCATGATAAGCCAAATATAAATTCATGGTGTCATCATATGCGATACCCGCGCGTCTATGCGCTTGACTTGCGTACCATCCAATAAAATCAACCCCATCAGCAAAATTAGTCCGCGATGCAAATATACGACCTGTCGAACGTTTATAACCGCTCCAGGTCATATCCAAGGCTTGTGCATAACCATAAGCACTGGATGGTCGCGTCCAAGGAATCACCCAAAGTAATTTCGTCCGTTCTGGCTTTGCATAGGCATTAAATTTTGACTCTTGATGCATAATTGCCATTTGGGTTTTAATCGGCACATGCCAGCGCTTTTCAACCGCCTTTGCATCTTGATACCAGTCAGGATTCTGCTTAAAAACACTGCAGATATTATCAACATTTCGAGGCGGCGATGTCGCACAGCCTGATAATAATTGAAAAAAAATAAATAATATTATATTAAATCTATTAATTATTTTCACCATGAACATCCTTGTTGTTCAATCAAATCCATCCAAAAATATCTAAAAACATCTACATCCGAATACGGCCTCTTTTTTTACTTCATCTATATTGATATGTTGCAGATGGTAAGCCAATATTTGTCCCTCTTGAAGAACAACGGCCATCATCAGCGCTTTCACTAGCGCTGTCCGTCTTGAGGGACGTGCCGCATAAAAAATTTGTAGTGCTTGTAAATTCACGCTATCTACACCCGGTATCTTGGCACTTGCAAAACTCAAACCCATCCGTGGCGCTTTGCTTTCACGACGCCGTAATAATTTCATTTGCCCCTCCAGAAACACTCTTTCACGATTCATTGCATATGAGTCAAAAAACATTTCTTTTATCACCGAATCAATACTATATTTTTCAAAAGCCAGATTAAACACCCGGGCAAAGACACCTGAAGCAAATGACTTAGGATAAGCTGTGCGACATACCTCAATAAAACGATAAAGTTTATTTTGATTGATATCATCTGCCTGAAAATATTCAGGCGGCATCGATAGATGTGGAATAATACTCGTTAAAAATGCTTGTTGATTGACCGCTGCAAAAAAGCGCTTTTCGCTACCAAACATTGTTAAATCATCGGCCGTACAATGCCGCCTTAGTCTATTATCAGAGTAATAGGCTTTTAATTTTGCATCAAAAAAAACCTGTAGTATTTCAGAGCCATCAGTATGCTTTTTAATTAAGTCGAGCGTCGCTAGTGTCTTATCTCGTGTTTGATTTAAAACATTTACCAGCACAGCACCAGGTGTCTTATCGTTTTCACCCACTATCTTTGCAACCTGCTTCATTTCAACAATCAAGCGACGATTCAATTGATTAACCGGCTCGGGTACGATGGTCTCCAGTTCTAATTGAAAATCGATTAAATCCATTGCACCAGATACACTCATCAGGGGCAGGGTACCACCAACAATGATTTGATAGCTCATCCACTGAATAATCTGCTCGACGTTATTTTTTTCTAAACACAATGCACGTACCAATGCATTTGCCACCGATGCAGCTGTCTTCGCTTCGTTATCGTTATTTTTATCCTTCTGAACATAATCATTCAACCTCACAAGGCACGCTGTCACTGCACGCAAAAAACGATCGGGCACTGTATCTGTTTGCCATATTTTTTCTTCTCTCAAAACACACATGGTTCGCTTTTCAACTTCAAGCGCATGCGGTAAGCCATGATGTAGCTGCTTATTTTGTTTAGATAATACAAGTAATTCGAGTGCAAGCTTATCTGAGACACCTTGAATAATGGTCTCAAAATTTACTGGCAAAGCGCTTAAGTTATTTAATACACCATGAGGTAATTTACGCTCGAGTTGTATGATTTTAAAGGCTTTTTCTATGTGATGCGATTTTAAACTGATTTTATCGTTGATACGCAGTTTTAATATAAGCGCCTTCAGGGCTCTCAAAGCCCTCGGGTTATCCTGAAGAAAAAGACGCGTTCGAAATCCAAGATTTTGAAAGTTCACTGTTTTTTTTTCTAGCGAAACTTGTGTCTCTGGGGAAAAAAAAACAGACCGTGAACCCTGTATACTTAATTTATTCCGAGGCATGACAGCTCACCTAAACAGAAACTGTTTTATTAACGTATCTGTTTAGACACAAGAATGCAATCAACTCAATTTTTAATCAACATTTCAATCAAACATTTAAGCCTGATTCATATTTATTGCTAAACGAAGCCCCTCAAGCACCAAGTCAGGCAACAAATGATCATAAATAGCCTCTTTCTCAAATAGTGCCGCAAAACCACCCGTAGCCAGCACTAAAAGTGTTTCATCAGCAAATAATTGTGATTTAACGCGTCCGATCACTTCTTTCACAGCACCCAGTGCACCAAAATAAACACCCGATTGAATACTCTCAACCGTTGAGCGCCCAACCACCTGCTTTACACGTACAATATCTACCGATGGTAATTTCGCAGTATTGTGTGACAAAGCATCCATCGAGAGCCTAAGGCCTGGTAAAATAGCACCACCTAAATAGGCTTTTGTTGCATCCACCACACAAAACGTCGTGGCCGTTCCAAAATCTATCATCATCAAGGCTTGATTAGGAAACCGATGCGTTGCCGCAATTGCATCTGCAATTCTATCTGCACCAACATCAACGGGATTTCTGTATTTAATATTAAGGCCCGTCTTCACCCCTGCTTGTAGAAAAAAAGGGTCTATTGAAAAATATTTAATGCATGCTGAACGTAACGAGTAATCTAACTGCGGGACCACTGAACCAATGGCAATGTGCTTGATATTCTCTGGCTTACAATTATTTTCACGTAACACTTGTTTTAAAAAAAGCCCTAGTTCATCAGAGGTACTTTTTTGAGAAGTATGACGAAAACGAAGGCTAATTTTATCACCTTCAAATACACCGCCATAAATATGCGAGTTTCCTACATCTAAACAAAGCATCATGATGATTCGGCTCCTGCGGCGCGCGCGCGAATCCGAACAAGTGCTGCGTCCAGTCGCTGAAGCACACGGTGTTTGCCTATCATCATCAAGGTCATATCAATCGCTGGCGAATTGCTGCCTCCTGTAATCGCCACACGTAAAGGCTGCGCGATTTTACCCATGCCCAAATCAAAGCTTGCACACACATCATTGATACAGGTTTGTAATTTATCTTTATCCCAAGTATCTACCGCTTTGAATGCTTCATTTAATGCTGCGAGAGGCTCGAGCACAACAGGTCTTAATTGCTTTTTAACCGCGTTTTCATCAAAAACCAGCTCATCTTGATAGAAAAACAGACTTTTTTCCATGATTTCAACCAACGTTTTACAGCGCTCAGCTTGTGCCTCAACAACATCCAACAAATCAGGGCCTGATGTCAAATCGATGCCTGCTTTATCAAAGTGATATTTGAGTGCTTCTGCCACGTCACTTGGATTATCTGATTTTTGATAATGCTGATTGAGCCAATAGAGCTTTTCATAATTAAAGCTTGCTGCACTCCTGCTAACAGCAGCTAAATCAAATTTTTTTATCATCTCGTCTATACTAAAAATTTCTTGGTCGCCATCAGACCAACCGAGACGTACTAAATAATTCAGTAAAGCATGCTTTAAAATACCTTGTTCTTTAAAGTCTAAAACACTAACAGCTCCATGCCGTTTCGATAAACGTTTGCCATCTTCTCCTAAAATCATCGGTAAATGTGCAAAGATAGGCGGCTGAACACCTAATGCATGATATAAATTAATTTGTCGAGGTGTATTATTAATATGATCATCCCCTCGAATCACATGTGTAATGCCCATATCTGAGTCATCAATTACAACCGCAAAATTATAAGTAGGGTTCCCATCTGAGCGCTTTAAAATAACATCATCTAATTCTTGATTTGATACTTCAATATCACCATAGACTTGATCGGAAAAACACACGGAGCCTTCTTCAGGGTTTTTAAAACGAACCACATAAGATGCATCTGTATCTGGCACATCAAGCCCTCTACAATGACCATCATAACGTGGCTTTTCTTTGGCTGCCATTTGAGATTCACGTAAAGCATCAAGGCGTGCTTTACTACACGTGCAACGATAAGCTTTGCCTGTGCTTAACCATTCATCGATGATTTCTTGATAACGTGTATAGCGCGCTGTTTGATATACAGGTGGCGCATCAGGTTCTAATCCAAGCCAGGCCATCCCATCTAAAATAGCTTGTACTGACTGATCCGTTGAGCGTGCTTCGTCTGTATCTTCAATACGTAAGACAAACTCACCCTGATAATGTTTTGCATATAACCATGCAAATAATGCTGTCCGCACCCCCCCTACATGTAAAAAACCTGTTGGACTTGGGGCAAACCGTGTTTTAACAACCATAAAAAAGACTCCATATTGCGCAATCATTCATTGGCGCTATAATAGCCGAATTCAATGCTTGCGGAAAGCCAAATGAAAGGCTTAGGAATCAAACAACATCTAAGAATAGCAACCCTTGTGCCTGTTATTTTGGTCGCTGTTTTATTCACGGTCGTTTATAACATACAACTTCATCAAACGCTTGATGAGCATACGTCTCATCTTGGTGAAGCTTATGTGAATCAACTTGTTCCTGCAGCCCAGCTCACCATTCTTGAAGGCGATACACGCAGTTTACAAGCCTTGGTTGATGCTGCCGTCACCAACAAAGATGTCTTAACCCTCGCTTTTTATGATGCAAGCGGCCAATTGCTTGCCTACCGTGGCGGCAAACACCCAAGGCACCATGCGCTTCCTCCCGAATCGTTTAGAACCAGTGGTTTTACTGAAAGTAAAGCCAAAGGACAAGATAAAATCCGTTTCTTTGCCCCCATTACACTGCCCCGCTTTAATTTATATAATAATTCACGCCTTCAAACACTGTCCCATGCAAGCAAAAACAATGAGCAGGCCGATCACTTGCTCGGCTGGCTTTCCATTGATTTAAACACCCAACCCATGCTGCTCAAAAAATATAGTATGTACTTGGTCAGCTTACTCATTACCTCTCTTGGCATTTTATTAGGATTTATCTTAAATTATTTTCTTTCTAAAAAAGTTCATCACCCCATTACCCGTTTGCGTCACACCATGAAACAAATCTCAGACGATGCATTCGAAACACCCATCAAAACCGGTAGTCCTGCTGAGCTGGGTATTATCGAGCAGGGCTGTACTGATTTACAAAAACAATATTTAAATACACTCACTGAATTTAATGACCATGTCGATACAGCCACCAAAGATTTACAACAAAGTCTTGAATTACTAGAAGAAAAAAATGTAAAACTTTTACTTGATAAGCGTAAAGCAAAAGAAGAACTCAAACAAAAGTCGACCCTGATTACCAGTTTGAGTCATGAAATCAGAACCCCAATGAATGGCATTATTGGCTTTGCCAATGTGCTACTCGAGACATCGCTCACCCCCATTGCACGCGATCATGTTAAAACGATTAAAAGCTCAGCCAAAGACTTACTGTCTATTTTAAATAATATTCTCGACTATTCTAAAATCGACGCCGGAAAATTAAAACTAGATACCATTCCGCTTGATATTCGCAACTGTATTGATGATGTACTCGCACTTGCCGCCCCTAGTGCTTATAAAAAAGGCCTGGACTTAATCCCATCAACCGCACTTGATGTACCAAAGACCATGGTAGGTGACCCACTAAGACTCAAGCAAATTATTGGTAACTTGGTCAGCAATGCGATTAAATTTACAGACCAAGGCCATGTGCTCATACGTACACATGTGCATCAAATCACAGAGAAAAATTATACCCTGTGCCTCTCTGTGGCTGATACTGGAATCGGTATTTCTCCTAATGAACAAGCCCATTTATTTCATGCTTTTCATCAAGCAAACAAAAATACAACTCGCCATTATGGTGGTTCAGGACTCGGACTTGTCATTTGTAAGCAACTGGCAGAGCACATGCAAGGGCATATTACGCTTGAGAGCGACACAAACCAGGGCACGACTTTTTCGGTATATCTTACGTTTAATAAATTACCGGCTTACGAAGTTGAAAAAAATCAACCCAAGCGATTCGCTCATATAAAAGCCATTTGTTTCGATGCAAACCTTCTTCATCTAGAAGCACTTTGCCATGGACTCGGGCATTTTGGAATTACATGTATTAAAAGCAATACGTTTGATGCCTTACAAGTTTCTTTTACTCAGCATCCTGATGCACAACTCGCATTTATTAGCATAACGCCTGAAGATGAAACCATACTCACGCGCTTTCTAAACCAACAAAAAACAATACCAACGATATTACTGTCTAAATATCTCATTGAAGATTACCAAGCCCTCGGCGCACAACGATTTCTAATGAAACCCGCCAATATTCAAAAATTACAAGATACAATCGAGTCTATCCTGCTGCAAACCGCATCCCCCAAAACAAATCAGCTTGATCTTGACCGTCTTAGAGCAACTTTACGTGACATTCGCCCTAATTTATTGATTGCAGAAGATAATACGGTGAATCGTATGCTACTGAATGCCTGGCTTGGCACCAGTGCGTCACTTGATATTGTGGACGACGGTGAGCAAGCACTTGCGATTTGTCATCAAAAACAATTTGATGCGATTTTAATTGATTTACACATGCCAAAACTCAATGGCCTAGAAGCCACTCGCCTAATTCGAGAGGACACCGCGCTCAACAAAAATACCCCAGTATTACTAATTAGTGCTGACAGCCATGATTTAGATCGCGCCACTTTAGACGAACAAAAAATTGACCGAAAACTCCCGAAACCAATCGATGAAAATTTACTCTTACATCATTTGATTACAGTCCTTCAAAATGCAAGAATAGCCCCTATCAATTGGCCGCAATGCGTTCAAAAAATGTCTGGCAATAGTGCATTAGCACAAAAATTTTTAGACCGCTTCGTCAATGAACTACCCACACACCGTCAAACGTTTTTATCTGCCATGGACACAAATAACAAAAAATTATTGGAAAAAACAGCGCATACCCTTCGAGGTGCTTGTGGTTTTTCAGGGCTTCCAAAACTTGAAAATGCACTGGCTAAACTCGAATATTTAACGCAACATACGGAAACAAACCAAGCATTAAAAAAAGCTTTAAACAATGTCATACAGCATATTGATGCCATCATAGAGGCACACAAAACACTCAATTTAGATGTACTAACGGAATAATATTAAAAATAAGGACCAACTCATGACAAATATAAAAAGTGCAATCTATGCACAATCGGGTGGCGTAACTGCGTTCATCAATGCATCCGCATGTGGTGTGATTGAAACCGCACGGCAACACAGCCATCAAATCGGTAAAGTCTTCGCTGCAAAATCAGGCATTGTCGGTGCGCTGTCTGAGACCTTAATCGACACTTCATTAGAAACAGATGCTGATATTGCAAAACTGATACATACCCCATCAGGTGCTTTTGGTTCTTGTCGGCATAAACTAAAATCCGATGGCGAAGAGTTCACGCGTTTACTCGAAGTATTTGAAGCCCATAATATCGGCTATTTTTTCTATAACGGTGGTGGTGACTCACAAGACACAGCAAACAAAGTTGCTGAAATGAGTCAAGCACGTGGCTATCCTGTCACCTGCATCGGTATTCCTAAAACAGTCGACAATGACTTGCCTTTTACAGACACCTGCCCAGGCTTTGGATCAGTGGCTAAATATGTTGCTGTTTCAACCCAAGAAGCAGGCTTTGATGTAGCCTCAATGGCTGAAACATCCACCAAAGTATTTATCTTAGAAGTGATGGGCAGACATGCAGGCTGGATTGCCGCAGCCAGTGGCCTTGCCAGCGAAAATGCCGATGAGCCACCCCATCTTATTTTATTTCCTGAAGTGGTCTTTGATCCTGAAGCATTTATAACCCGCGTTGATGCGTGTGTGAAAAATCATGGTTATTGCGTTGTGGTTGTCTCTGAAGGCGTTCAAAATGCCGACGGCAAATTTTTAAGTGACGCAGGCCTAAAAGACGCCTTTGGCCATGCACAATTGGGTGGCGTTGCGCCAGTCCTCGCAAATTTGGTCAAACAAGAACTGGGGTATAAATATCACTGGGCTGTGGCTGATTATCTGCAACGTGCTGCACGTCATATTGCCTCTAAAACGGATGTCGAACAAGCTTATGCACTCGGTAAAGCTGCGGTTGAACTTGCTTTAGCCGGACACAATGCCATCATGCCGATTATTGTTCGTGACCATGAAGCGCCTTATACCTGGTCTATTGGACAAGTTCCTCTTCGTGATGTTGCCAATATTGAGCGTGCCATGCCAAAAGACTTTATTCGTGAAGATAATATGGGTATTACAGATGCCTGCAGGCGCTATCTGGCACCGTTAATTCAGGGCGAAGCTTACCCCCCTTATATCAACGGCCTGCCCGATTATGTTCGTCTCAAAAATCAGTTGGTCACACCAAAGCTTGAATTGTGGCATAACAATTGACAAGGTTAGCGATTTTAGGCATGATACGCCTCTTTAGTTTTTGAGTTTCTGGAGAAACAACGTGGCAAATATTAAGTCAGCTATCAAACGTGCAAAACAAAACGTTAAACGTCGCGCGCATAACGCAAGTGCTCGCTCTATGTACCGCACCTATGTTAAGAATGTTTTAAAAGCGGTTGAAGCAGGTAATCAAGAAGAAGCACGCGCGGCTTTCTCAAAAGCACAACCTGTTATCGATAAAGCAATGGCAAAAGGTTTAATTCATAAAAATAAAGCTGCCCGTGTAAAAAGCAGATTAAGTGCTAAAGTTAAAGCATTGGCGGCATAAACATCCGCCTTTATCGAAAGGGTCATACTGGCCTTTTCGATAGAACCATGCCGGGTGCTTAAGTCTTATGAGATTAATTAGAAATATTCTGCTGTCTATTTTACTTGTTTTTATCACAAGCATGGTTGCCCTTTGGGCTGCTGCATATTTCTTACAACCCACCACGTTTAAGCTCATTGCAAAAAAACAACTCTATAGCTTAACCCATCAAGACAGTGCTATTGAAGGCAATATAAACTGGCGTATTTTTCCACGTCCAGGATTACACCTCACCAAAGTACGTATCGGTGATGTAAAAAAAACGGATGGTGATTATGCATTAGCCGTTGATAATCTCACCTTTTATTTACAGCTGATGCCACTTTTCCAAGGCCAACTTATATTTGATAAGATCATATTCGATGGATTTACTTTATGCATCAATCTCAACGAAAAAGTACCCCCTTCCCCTCAAAAAACACAAGCCCCCCCCAAGAACAAAACCACACGCGCCACACATGTTGCATTAAAATCACTGTTACTCACAAACGGTAAGATTATTCTCAACCAAAAAAATAAACAGCAACTACTATTAAAACAAGTACGCCTGAAAGCCGATTTTCCAAAACAAAATCATGAGCAATTTCCAATACAACTAAAAGCAACCCTTCAAAAAAAATCTAATCATCTTTCACTGAGTGGCACCTTAAATTATAAAGGCTTACTGACACTGCCCGCGCTTGATACGAAAAATACTCAACTAGAAAACCTTGAGCTCGATGGACAAACAACACTGCAAAATATTCATTTAAATACATATGAAATTACAGCGGCAAGCGCACATACTTTTCTTCGTCAAGGCAAACTGGAATTAAACCCTCTCACACTGTCTCTCTATAATGGCGAATCTGTCGGGCAGTTAACGTATCAACTCAAAACCAATCACTTGAGCTTCAGTCAAACAGGCACACACTTATCAGCAGAGCCTGTTTTTCAACAAGCATTTCCTCTTATTCCTTCGCGCGTAACAGGCACACTGGATTATTCAATACAAGCAAAAGCACAGCTCAACCAAACGGACTGGCATAAAACAATGCATGCCAGCGGCAACTTAACCTTACATGATGGCACACTGGGATCGATTAATTTACCTGCCCTTACGGCTGAAACAACCCAAACCATTCAAATGCTTGCCGCTCAAAATATTGAACAAATTCAACACTCGCTTGACCATATAAAACCTTGGCAGTTAAATCATTACTCCGGTCACACAGCTTTTCAATTATTTAACTTTCAATATCAAACAACTGGAAATGAGCTTTTAAATTATCATTTATTGCTTGAAACACCCAAGCTAAACCTCAAAGGACAAGGCACCTTAAACCTCACAACAGAAGCCATTAGCGCGCACCTCTTAGCACATGTCATTACAAAAGATAAAACCTCTCGCGCCATACAAAAAATACTGGGGCATGGCTTCCCGCTACGGGTTAAAGGAACACTCTCCCGCCCCCTTATTTATCCCGATAGCCACGTCATTCAAACCAATTTATCAAACCATGCGTTACCCAAATCACTGGTCAAACCGCTGAATAAACTAAAAAAACACATTGATAAAACATTGCATGCAAAATAATAACGCACACTTTTTCGCACCAGCACTATTAGATTGGTTTAAAAAAAACGGCCGAAAAAACTTACCCTGGCAAAATCCTAGAACACCTTATCATGTGTGGATTTCAGAGGTCATGCTACAACAAACTCAAGTCAAAACCGTCATCCCTTATTTTGAAAAATTTATCGCACGTTTTCCAGATATTAAAATCCTTGCCAATGCGACAGAAGACGACGTTTTAACTTATTGGGCAGGCCTTGGCTATTACAGCCGCGGAAGAAACCTTCAAAAAACAGCTTATTTAATCACAACCGTATTTGAAAATAACTTTCCAAGTGACTTAAAACAACTAACCACATTACCTGGCATTGGTGACTCGACTGCTGCCGCTATTCGCTCACTGGCATTCAATCAACCCGCTGCTATTTTAGATGGCAATGTAAAACGTATTTTAAGCCGTTATTTTTTGATTTCAGGGCAACCTAACACCTCCGCCATCAAAAAAACATATTTGCAATATGCGAATACTTGCTTACCAAACTCAGAGGCTGCAAACTATACCCAAGCCATCATGGACTTAGGCGCGCTGATTTGCACCCCTAAAAATCCGAGTTGCCATATATGTCCGATGCGTACCCACTGCCTTGCTAAGATTCAAAAATTAACAGCAGATTATCCAGAAAAAGCACCTAAAAAAACAATCCCTACCCGTGAGGCACAATTTATTTTACTGCATAATATCAAGCGTTCTGTGATTTATCTCGAAAAACAACCATCAAAAGGCTTATGGGGCGGGTTATGGAGTTTACCTAAGCTAGATAAAAGCACCTGTGCCATGACACATATACAAACCACACATGGTCTTCAAACACAAACGAATATGCCTCTACCTATCGTAAAACATGCGTTTACACACTATAAACTGAACTTATACCCACGTGCACTGTGCGTTGAGGCCCATACTTTAAGTCAAATTTTACCTAAAAACGGCCGATGGATTGATATCTCAACACTGAAAACATTTGGCTTGCCCAAACCCATTCAACACATTGTAGAGCAATTTTTACAAGCTAATACGGGTGCGGCGCCTCTTTCCGCAACAACTTCGCCGCAGCAATTGCATCTTTCTGCCCCGCCTCAGCCGCTCGATTAATCCATTTCGCTGCTTTTTGCTTATCTTCAACCACGCCTTCACCATAATAATACATATACCCAACCGCATATTGCGCATCACAGTTGCCTTTTTCTGCTTCAGGCATCAGACGAACAAACGCTGAACGGTAATTCTGCTTTTTAAAACTCGAAATTCCCTCTCGCAAATTCAACGAGTTAATACTGCAGGCAGTTAAAGCAAAGAAAATTAAACAAATAAAAAATCGCATACAACACCTTTAAATTAGATTAAATTAAATATCAATCAACCTTCCTGTAACACTTCTGCAGGAGGCGAAAAGAACAATTCATTTTTAGGCAAACTTAAACTTTCAAGTACACCATCACGCATGATTAAAATACCTTCAGGTGTAATGCGTTTAATAACAGCATTTCCTGGCAAACTATCTCCTACACCAAATGATTTCACCTGATGATCAGGTAACTCTAGCATGACATGCGATTTGGTTTCATCCACATCAAATAAAATGCCAACAACGCTCATGTGCAGCACAGAACGTTTCACGCCGGCAGCCGTGACATTATCAGGCACGTAATCTCCAAACAATGCTATTTTGATGGCAGGCGCTGTTTTTTTAATTTGAGGCCTGGGTATTTGATTCGCTATGACAACTTTATCTGAACTGGTTTTTTCCATGCGATTAAATATAATATTTTTTCGAATACTACTAGCCCATTCAAATAAAATTAAAGCAAACAAAATACCTGCTAATATTTTTAAATACTTAATTTTCAAATATTCTTATTCCAATTTAAATCACATTTTAGGGGATATCTTCCTTGAGGTATCAGCAGTTAATATTGAATCCCCGCCGATTTGATCAACTATTATACCCAACCGACCTTCTTTCAATGCACTCTTCTCAAGAGGCGTTAACTTGTTTTCTTCAGGTACGCTTCCATTTAAAGTATTTCTTAATTTAGTCGCTGCCGCCACTTTAGTGTCTTTATTTTTGATATTAAAATAATCTGTTCCACACAATAAATCATTCATCCAATAAATAAAACTCATTAAACCAAAAAAATTATAGTGAAAACCCCATTCTTGCTTTCTATTTTCTAAATATTCATCAAGCCGCGTGATTGCTTCTTGCAAATTTCCTGACTTTTTTTGATGAGGATCTGTTTTCTTCAAAATGCGATCACAAGTATCTCTCAGTAATGCAAAGTTTCTTTTATTTGGGCTATCATTACGAATGAGGTGCAACGCCGCTTTATGGAAAAGCGCTAAACTTGAGCGGGTTTTTTTTGTATCTATATCTGATGACATCAGCGTACGCAAAGATTTCGTCTTTAATTGCTGTTCTATGCACGTTACTATTTGAAAATAACGCTTAAAAAGTATGGGATCTTCCAGGTAAGCACAGGCCTCCGAAAAACTAGACAGCTCATATTTTTTTGCTATATCACTTTTTCCTAACCCTTTTGACTGAGGCAGTATATACCATATCCAGTGCGTCCTTTTTTGACCTTTACGCAGTTCATTGAGTGCCGTGATAAATTTTACCCGCTCTGTTATACCCTCTTGGGCGTCATGAAACCGTCTTAAACGCATAGCCTCTCCAAGTGCTTTCTACTAAACCCTATATAAACAGGAATTATTTTAACACATAGTGGTTTTTTTTTTGAAATCCTTGTTGCGAATTTAATTTATGCTATGCTGATATAAACAACATGAGGAGATAAAACATGCCAGAATATCCAGAAGATCCAGAATATAATGACTCAATTGATGATTCAGATACTGACCTCCCCCCACCCCCCCCCATATTACATAGAACAATCGGCGCTCAGTATTCTGAACATGCTGGTGCTCTCAATGAAGCACATCAAAGAGTCGAGCAAAACAATGACCTCAATGCTGAACAGCGTGCAACAGCGCATCATCTGCTCAATGAATTGGTGAGGCTCGGCGTATACACCACCACTGACGTCCATCAATTTCAAGAGATGCTCGATGCAATTGCGCCTGCGCCTGGCTCAAACCTTGGCATGGAACAATAACATGAACTGGTCCAAGTAAATTATCCATGCCATAATAAATGCCTGTTCTGTTCAGCCTAAGACCTGCCATGCATAAAAAACATTTTAATACACGGGCTATTCACGCCGGTCAATCCCCTGATCCAACAACCGGTGCCGTTATGCAACCGATTTACGCGACTTCAACCTATGCTCAAACCGCTCCAGGAGAACACCAGGGCTATGAATATTCACGGACTCAAAATCCAACACGAACGGCTTATGAAGCCTGTATTGCAGATCTAGAATCAGGCCAACATGGCTTTGCTTTTGCTTCTGGCATGGCCGCCGTCAATACAGTCATTGATTTACTCGATGCAGGCTCACATGTGATTGCACTAGATGATTTATACGGTGGCACGTATCGTTTGTTTGATAAAATTAAGACCCGAACCAACCAACTTGATTTTTCATTTATAGATATGGCAGATATGAGCGCCATTGAAGCCGCCATCAAACCTAATACGCGCATGATCTGGCTCGAAACACCTTCTAACCCACTTTTGAAACTAGTCAATCTTAAAGCCATTGCAGAACTCGCTAAAAAAAATAATTTAATAACCGTTGCTGATAATACGTTTGCAACCCCGTGGATTCAGCGTCCGCTTGAGCTTGGCATTGATATTGTACTGCACTCAGCCACAAAGTATTTAAACGGCCATTCAGATGTTGTCAACGGTGTGGTTGTGATTAGCGATAACCCTGATCTGGCTGAGCAACTCTGTTTTTTACAAAACTCATGCGGCGCTATCGCAGGACCGTTTGACAGTTTTCTCGTGTTACGTAGCTTAAAAACACTGGCCCTGCGTATGCAGCGACATACTGAAAATGCCAATATCCTCGCACATTGGCTTGAAACACACCCAGCAGTAAGCCGCGTGATTTATCCAGGCTTACCCAGCCACCCTGAACATGCACTGGCAACCGAACAAATGCACACTTTTGGTGGTATGATTACCATCATTATGAAAGGTGGGCTAGAGGCAGCTAAACAGATGTTATCACGCTGTAAAATATTTACTTTGGCGGAGAGCTTAGGTGGCGTTGAAAGTTTAATTGAGCACCCGGCTATCATGACACACGCCTCTATTCCTCCTGAAAAACGAGAAGCGCTCGGCATAGATGACGGATTAATACGTCTTTCTATCGGCATTGAACATGTTGATGATTTAAAAGCTGACTTAGAACAAGCGATGCAATAAACGTATTTTAATCAAACACTTAATAAACAGGACCATCAGATGTTAACACTAGAAAAACAAATCAATCATTACTTTGAGAACAAAGCTAATTTATCACCAGAAACAGCACCTCCTGAATTATTAGAGACTTTAAATACAGTATTTAATCAATTGGATTCGGGCGAAATTCGTGTTGCTGAACCCCAAAATGGCGCATGGGTGGTCAATGCTTGGATTAAAAAAGCTATTTTGCTGTCTTTTAAATGCTATGCCAATCAAGTTATCGAAGGTGCACATAGCCGATTTTATGACAAATTACCCCTGAAATTTTCGAACACATCCAGCGATGCATTTGGAAGTCAAGGTGTTCGTGTTGTGCCTGATGCCATTGCGCGTCGTGGCAGCTTTATTGGTAAAAATACCATTCTTATGCCTTCTTATATTAATATTGGCGCCTACATTGACGAAGGCTCTATGATTGATACTTGGGCGACTGTTGGATCCTGTGCGCAAATCGGAAAACATGTACATCTATCCGGTGGCGCTGGTATAGGTGGTGTCTTAGAACCCCTGCAAGCAGAACCTACAATTATTGAAGATCACTGCTTTATTGGCGCACGTTCAGAAATTGTTGAAGGGGTCGTCGTAGAGCACCATGCTGTCATCTCCATGGGGGTTTTTATTGGCCAAAGCACTAAAATTTATAATCGCTTAACCGGTGAAATTACAATGGGTCGCGTACCGTCAGGTGCTGTTGTGGTCCCTGGCAGCCTACCCAGTGAAGATGGCACGCACAGCCTTGCCTGCGCTGTAATTGTGAAACAGGTTGATGAAAAAACACGTGCCAAAGTCAGCGTCAATGATATTTTGCGAGATAGCAGCACATGCTAAATCTTCAAGACATACTCACCCAGCTAATTGGGTTTAAATCTATCACACCAACTGATGCCGGGTGCCAAGATTATTTAATGCAACAATTAGAACAATTAGGCTTTACCTGTACGCGCTTTGATAACCCACCTGTTTCAAATTTTTTTGCACGCATCGGTACTGCTGAGCCACTATTTGTCTTTGCAGGGCATACAGATGTTGTACCTGTTGGGGATATGAAGCAATGGCAAACCAAGCCATTTGAGTTACAGGTTAAAAATAATATCGCCTTTGGCCGAGGTACTGCTGACATGAAAGGTAGCCTCGCCGCCATGCTAATTGCCGCCGAGCGTTTTATTCAAAGCCACCCGAATTTTAAAGGCAGCTTAGGTTTTTTAATTACCAGTGGTGAAGAAGGAGATGATTTTGATAATGGCACGCCCTACGTCATGGCCGAGCTCGAGAAACAAAACATTAAGCCTAAATATTGCTTGGTTGGTGAACCATCAAGCCACACCCAATTAGGTGATACGCTTAAAATTGGCCGCCGTGGCTCACTGACAGGGCATTGCGTGCTGAAAGGCAAGCAAGGCCATGTCGCCTACCCTCACCTTGCTGAAAATCCAATTCATACTTTAGCTCCGGCTTTAAGTGCTTTAGTGCAGCACACCTGGGATACAGGTAACCAGCATTTTCCAGCCACAAGCTTACAAATCACACATATTGAATCTGGCGGTGAAGCCAATAACATCATTCCTGGCGAGCTGATTTTGCAGTTTAATCTTCGTTATTCAACCGAACAAACGTCAGAGCAACTGATGACAGCAATCGAAGCGCATTTTGAGACATATCAGCTTCAGCCTAAAATCACTTGGCGCATCAACGGCGAGCCTTTTTTAACACCACCGGGTGTCTTGGTGAATGCCTGTATTGATGCCATTACCGCGCATACAAACCAAGCGCCCGAGCTATCCACCAGTGGCGGTACATCTGACGCACGCTTTATTGCACCTTATGGGGTGGAAGTTGTTGAGCTCGGACCGATTAATGCAACCATCCACCAAGTCAACGAATGTGTGAATCTCGATGACTTAGACAGATTAAGTGCTATTTATTACGAGCTAACCAAGCATTTATTAGGTTAGGCCTGTCTGTAACACTCACGCATTCAAATCATTGGTTTGGCCGTCAGCCTCTGCTGCGGCACCTCTGGTGGTACTCGCATTTAAATCAACAAAAAAACGATTCGCCTTGGGCAGACTGGTCTGCTCCAACTCGCGTTCAGACAAACAATTATCTCTAAAAATAGTAATGCCTTTTAAATGGCTTTTGTATGCTTCATAAATAATCCCCTCAATCGCTTTTACAGTCGTTTTTTGGGCCATATTAATCGTTTTGGATATCGCATCATCTAAGAAAGTTTGAAATCCAGCTTGAATAGCAAGATGCGGCGTAGGCTCTATTTGACACGCTGTTTTAAGAAAAGGTTTCTCTTCACATACAGCTTCAGGAAAACAGCCCTGCTTCTCAACATGCGCTAAAATTTCACCTTGCATTTCAGGTGCAATGTGCGTTTCAATCACACGTTTTATAATAGGCAGCACCCCTCCGTTCATAAAATCTTGATAGGAAAAATGAGGTTCTAAGCTTTTAGAAATATTCGCAATCGTACTGCTTGTGCCTGTCGGTGGCATAGCAGTTGTTGTGGCGTGTCGAATGCCTGTTGATTCCATCTCGTCATATAGAGCATCCCAAGCTTCTTTTGATACAAACCCTGTTGTTTTAGAGGCTTTCCGTCTCACCCACTCATGCTCTTTGTAACGACTCTGTTCATAACTTGGAAAAACACCCCGTAGCTTGGCTAATCCAACAGATGCTTTTTTAGAGTGAAAATCTAACAACTCTGAAATTTGCTCGGCTAAGTTTACAGCTTTAGGATCTTCATAAGCGATTTCAAGTTTAATCAGTAAATCTGCAAATCCCGTAACAGCCACACCAATACGGCGTTTTTCACGAACCAAAGGTAAATCTAGCCCAGCATTTGCTTCATTTTCTATTGTATATTCAACCGAGTTATCTAAAAATCTTGTCAGTACTTCGACGGCTTCAGCAAACCTTGCTGTATCAAACACACCTGCATGGACAAAATTTGAAAGATTCACATAACTAAATTGGCATGCATCACCCGCAGCCATAGCAATTTCGGCACAAGGTGCAGTACTTTGATAGTGCCACTGTGGCGTTGGGTTATCTTCCTCAACCCTGTCTTTGAATAAAACACCGGGCTCTCCGCAGTAATGTGCTGAATCAGCAATTGCTTCAATCAGTGTTTTAGCGGGTATTTGATCTACTACTTTTCCCTTATTATCTCGTAGGAACCAGGGTGCATTCTGTTCAGCAGCATGCATAAAAGCATCTGTTAAAAATACTGAAATATTAAATCGCCACTCAAAAAAATCAGCGTTTCTTTTTGCACGAATAAAGGCCAAAATTTGAGGATGATCTGCTCGAAGGGTTGCCATGCTCGCCACAGGCCTTTTCGCGCTTGAAACAAATTCGCCATTCATTTTATTTAAAATGGCATTAAATGCCATGAGTGTACTGACAGGATCGAGTAACTCAGATAAATCATAGCCGGTTCCAAGCGATTGTCCCAATGAGCTATATGATTTAGCGCCAAAATGATCATAATCTGCTTGCCCATGAGTCACCTGTATCGGTAATACCGTACAGGCTGCCGTTACCTGTGATGTCCTGCCAGCGCCTGTCAAAATAGGTGTTCCAAAAATAATGCTTCCTGTATTCACTAACGCAACGAGTTTATCTTGAAATGCCGAGTCTACTTGATTTTGATTTAATTTTTTGTCCATTTGAAGCATTGCAGTTAAAACACGCTCTAATGCATCTTCAATGGTTTCTGAGGCTCGTAAAATACCTCGTTGTCGCATGAGTGCCGCAGACTGTTGATTGTATATTTCTGGACTTGGATTAATTTTCATTTCGAACACCATTATAATTGATAATTGATAAAAAAGTGATAATTAAGGATTAAGCACATGGCTATTTTTGATTAAATAAAACAAGCTAAGAAAAAAAAATAAGCATGTGCAAGCCGGCCATCCTAGCATTGAAGCAATAATATAGCTAGACTAAACTGAATCAGTTTTTAATGGAGACAACAGATGGATGACGAAACAAAAATACCTTTGTTCGTATCAATCGTTACACTGTTACTTGGCTGTTACGACTTATTCCGTGCAATTACCTATACCTTGCACCTAGAGCTCTCAGCGCTACATATCTCAAAAGTTGATATCACAGCCACAACCTCCGTGAATTTATTACATCTCTTAAGCGTATTTGGTGCTTTAAACTATATTATTAGCTTCATGCTAATTTTAACCGCGCTGATGTCACGTAAACTTGCACTGATCATGCTGGCCATTATTCCATTTGCTTACGGTATGGGCATACTTACCATTACACTTAATACAACTGAACATTACCTGACTCACGCTTCATGGAAAGGCGCAATCCCCATGCTCATCTATATTTCTATTTGTTTGGTTACTTTTTCTGCTGGCGTGATTGGTACGTTGTATAGACAAAATAACGAGTAACCTTAGCGTGTGCCCGTGGGTGCTGTGTTCCTAGGGACCAGTGATCTCAGTCAATACTTGCTCAAACCGCGCGAGCTCACTGCCTGCATCTGTCTCGGCTGTAAACAATCTTAATCGCCCACAAATAAGATTAGGCACACCAAGCGTCAATAAAGAAACCAGTACATTCGCAATGTCTAGTAATACCTGCGTCCAATCCTGATGTTTTTCTAATACGGGTTTTGCGCTATCAACTGCACCACGACACGTGTCAATAAAAATCCTTCTATCATCTAATGTGCCGCTAGATGCTATAAAAATACGTCTTGCATGAGCCAGAGCATCACACAATGCTTCAGCGGTTGTCGCAGCCACTGCATACTTTGAGTTATATGCTGCTTTATCACGTAATGCATTTTTTCTGTACTGATTGTTCTAGCGCAGCTATCAAAACGACTCAACGCACCTCTTTCTATCGGTACTTCATGCTCATCTTGTCTACGCCCATCCCTTATTGTATCCATCACACCTTGATTATTTTGATTTAAAAAAAGAACCTGCCAACGTGTTTGATACCTGTGCATGCCTTGAATATAGGGATGAGGAGTAGTAACAGAATCACGTGTAAATAGCTCTCTCGGGTCTGCTGTATTGAGCGCTTGATATAATGCGGTACGAGAAAAAATTCGTGCTGTATTTTGGATAGACCGCCATTGCCCTTCTATACCAAAATATTGTTTTTCAAACACAACGAGATCTTCTATTTCAGGTATCTCAAGTAAAATAGGACAATAAATATCTCTTTCTAAGGCATAGCGCCATGAAACCGCAGTGCTTGCGGCTTCATTTGCAGTCAGAGCATTTATTTCTTCCGCACTGAACTCTTCAGATAAAAGATCAAGTACTGACGGGGCTCTTAGTCCTAATTTCAGTGCTAGCCTGTTTATTTTTTTGTTTATTATTGGAACAGATGAAAGTTGAAGCGCTATATATAGCAATACCAATGCTATTTGCACGGTTGCCGGTTCGAGTGGTAAATCTTCGGTAACATACCTTTGCTCGACTGGAAAAGCTGCGTCAAGTGCAAAGAAGGTGAGCAGTTGCATGTGATAGTCTAATAATCCCTCATGATGATAGGCATAATTATAGGCACTAGCAGCCAGTTGCAAGATCATGTAATTTCTCGAAGCATAGAGGAGTGGTAAAGGTAGCATGAAGTCAACACCATGAATTAATTTTATTATGCGCACTATAGTATCACTTACTGTCAATAAAAGGAAATTAATTGATCATATAGGCGTTAATTTAATCTATAATCTGGTCACATCTAAGTGGTACAGCAGACACGACTGCTTTATAAGCCGAGGTTATCACGCTTAAACACCCTATCGGCACGATAACTTGAACGCACCATCGGGCCTGATGCCACTTCGAAAAAGCCTTTTTCAAGGCCTATTGTTCTAAATTTATCAAATACTTCTGGTGTAACATAACGTGCGACAGGCAAGTGATTTTTAGTGGGTTGTAAATACTGCCCCAAAGTTAAAATGTCAACTTGATGCGCAATTAAATCATCCATGGTTTCTATAATTTCTTCATCTGTTTCACCCAAACCCAGCATTAAGCTTGTTTTAGTAAACATATCGGGTCGATGCTTTTTAGCTTCTAATAATACATCTAGTGTTTGTTGATACCCCGCGCGATTATCACGTACAGGATGCGTTAAACGTCGAACCGTTTCGATATTTTGCGCAAAAACATCTAATCCTGTATCAAGTAAAAGCTGTACATCTTGATGCTTACCCTGAAAATCAGGCGTTAAGGCTTCAACACGTGTTTTAGGTGAGGTTCTTTTAATCGCCGAGATAGCACGTGCATAATGTGCCGCTCCTCCATCCGGTAAATCATCACGATTCACAGAGGTTAATACCACATAGTCAAGATTCATCAATGCGACTGTATGTGCCGTTTTTTCAGGCTCTGCTTCATCAAGCCAGCCTTTCGGATTACCTGTATCGACTGAACAAAAACGACACGCTCGTGTGCAAACAGCCCCCATCAACATAATCGTTGCCGTACCATGCGACCAGCACTCTGCCATATTAGGGCATTTAGCCTCTTCACAAACGGTTGCAAGTTTATGTTTTTTTACTTCTGCTTTTACCGCTGCATATGCAGGTGTTGTTTGGCTTTTGACACGCAGCCATTTCGGTTTAGGTAGGCGTGTTTGTACCTCTTCTTTTGTTTTAACGCCGTCTTTAATAGCCACCACACCCAATTCGGTGTGATATTTTTCGCCACTTTCAACAGAAATAGGAATTTGTTTTAATTTTGAATCAAGCATTTAATCGAGTACCTCTTGCATAAAATCAGGCGCATAGCGATTTAATACCCATTGAAGCAACCACACTTCAATAAGTGCTAAATAAGCAGAAACCATCACATCTGTAATATAATGCTGTAATAAAATGACACGTGATGACATCACGCATAATCCAATCAATAAAAATATCCAGCGGCGCTTCGGCCAAATAATACATGACCCGAGCATACAGCCCATGAGGGTTGCTGTATGACCTGATGGAAAGGACCAAAGCGGTCGTGAAAATTCAAACCATTGAAAGCCATACAGGCCATCAGAAAACAATAATTCAGGTCTTGCGCGTCCAAATATAATTTTAAGTCCTAAAACAATAATACTCGGCACAAGCGTCGATAAACATAAAAACCATGTGCGCATTTCCCATTGCCGCCAATGCAAGATATAACGAAAGATAAGCACAGATAAGACCAAAAACCCAATCACAGGCTTGGCTTTCCCAAGTGTTGTAATCACGGTTGAAAGCGGCAGGATATAGCCTATTTCGGCTTGATGGAAAAAAATCGTAACCGGTGCATCGACGTATAAAAATAAGCATGTCATTAGGGCAGCGTAGCTTATTACAACCCATGGTTGGGTCATGTTTTTAAAAAATCGATCAAACGGTTTCATAAATATCCTCTTTTTTATACCCATCAGCTATTGCAAAGTCTAATACGGCCACCAAGGTATTATCAATAAAAACCAATGGAATTGTATCACGCAACCAAGGTGGGACACCTAGTGTTTGAAAAATATATTTTAACGTTCTTGTATGTCCTCGCCAACGCATGCGCTCACCGCCCATGCGAAATTGTATGCGATACGTAGATATAGGATATACCGGTACATGTGTGGATGGTGTATTAGGCACGATATATAATCTATCTTGAAATTTTCGAACTTGAACATCACCCAATTGTACGCAGGGCAAAGCATCTCGTCTCGCAAAGATGACCTGTTCAATCAGCACACCTAACACCCGTGTTTCAGGGGATAATATGCCTTGCTGTTTCAACCAAACTCGAAGCACTTCTGCTAAACGCGCACGCGGTAAATCATATAATTGATGTAAAGCGAGTGTAGCTTGCTTTAATGCGAGCAGAGGGCAATCTAACCGTGCTAAATCAACTAAATTTTCTGTGGCGGCTTGTGCATGCTTGGCACACTGATTCATTGACTGAACAGCACGTGGCCAACGTGCTTTAAGTCTCGGTAGAATTTCATGCCTCAAATAATTACGTGAAAAATACGTATCTTCGTTACTCTCGTCGTTAATCCAGGTTAATTCATGCAGCTTGGCATAAGCTTGTAATGCTGCTCGTGTTTGATTTAATAATGGCCTGATTAAATAACCTGGCCCAAAAGACTGAACAACAGGCATGGCAGCAAGGCCATTAATGCCTGTGCCACGTAACAAATTTAATAATAACGTTTCGGCTTGATCATCTTGATGATGCGCAAGCAATAAACCATCCGTGCTACCTATTAACTCTTTAAAAATCATACGCCTCGCATCACGTGCGCATGCTTCAAGATTAGAAGCGCTACTCATGCTTATTTGCTTGGCTGTAAATTTAATCGCATGCTGATTGCAAAATGTTTCACAGTGCGCTTGCCACGCATTTGCGTGCTGACTTAAATTATGATTGATATGCACAGCATGTAGCTTATCTGATAGCCTTAAATCAGAAACAAGCGCGTGCAATAAAACGGTTGAGTCAAGCCCGCCGCTGAATCCAACCACCAAGCGACGGCATGACAAAAGCTGCGCATAGGCGGCTTTATCTAATCCCCACACGCCCCAAGCGCCATTAGTTTTTGATATCGTTCATCCAATAAAGCCTCTAAAGATAAACCGCGAAGCGTTGTGAGTTCTGCTTCTAAAACTTGCTTTAAATCAGCGATTACCGCTTGTGGATCACGATGTGCCCCGCCTAAGGGCTCTTCTATCACGCTGTCAATCAGCTTATTTTTTAAAATAATATCGGCTGTCACACCCATCGCACGCGCCGCTTCATCAGCACGCGCCGCATCTTTCCATAAAATAGACGCACAACCTTCAGGTGAAATCACAGAATAAATAGCATATTGAAGCATAATCACACGGTCTCCAACCCCAATGGCTAAAGCACCACCTGAACCTGCCTCACCGGTTACCACACAAATAATGGGTGTTTTCAGTGCTGACATTTCAAATAAATTGCGGGCAATAGCCTCTGATTGATTCCGCTCTTCTGCCTCAATTCCAGGATAAGCCCCTGCTGTGTCAATAAAAGTCATAATAGGAAAATTAAATTTTTCAGCCATTTGCATCAATCGCAATGCACGACGGTATTCTTCAGGACGTGCCATACCAAAGTTTCGCCTTACTTTTTCTTTGGTACGCTTGCCTTTTTGATGCCCAATAACCACCACAGGCTCACCATTAAAGCGAGCAAGCCCTGCAATGATTGCAGGTGCAGATGATTCATGTCTGTCACCATGTAGCTCTTGAAAATCCGTGAACAAACCTTGAAGATATTCGCTCATTTGTGGCCGACGCGGATGCCTTGCAATTTGTACCACTTGCCACGGTTCAAGCTTTGAAAAAATTTGCTTGGTTAACTCACGGCTTTTTAGCTCCAGACGCTCGATTTCTTCGCCTAAATTAACCGCACTATCATCACTCACCATTCGAAGTGCTTGAATCTTTTGGTTGAGTTCTTCAATTGGTTGTTCAAAATCCAAAAATTGCCCGCTCATAATACTCTCATTTGGTCAGCACACCGAGGTGCGTTATACTCAGCGCGTCATCATTAACGCAATCATTTAACTGCCATATTATAACTATTATACCATAAGACCGTAAACCATGATGAAAAAACCTTTTATACCTCTGAATTCGAACACATATCTGCTTGAAAAAAATCGGATTGATATTTATTTTTTTTCGCTGGATACAATTCTGCCCACGCATGGTATTCAAATATTAAATGCTGACGAAAAAAAACGTGCTGACCGATTTTACTTTAAGCACCATCAGCATCACTTTAAAAAAGCCCGCATAACGTTACGACATATATTAGCTAATTATTTAAACAAACCACCCGAAAGCCTTGTTTTTGCGTATGGAAAATATGGAAAACCCTATCTTGTCGACTATCCATCACTTGAATTTAATCTTAGCCACTCAGGCCCTTATGCATTACTCGCTATCGGCCAAACATATCCTGTAGGTATTGATATTGAGCGTTTTTCAGGGCGGCCTTACCAAGGCATTGGCCAACATGTTTTTTCAGATGAAGAAAATGATAGCCTAGAGGCACTGCCTAACACATTAAAACCACTGATGTTTTTTAATACATGGGCACAAAAAGAAGCGTTTATTAAGTTACTGGGACTGGGTTTAAATTATCCGACACAGAACCTTACGGTACAAGGCTTGTCTCAATCTGAATATCTTTTTTTAGACCCGATGGACCCAAATAAAAAAGAATGGGGGCTTTTACCCTTTATGCCTAAAGTCGGTTACGCTGCGGCACTTTGTTATCATCCATGTATTCAAGAAATATATTACACCGAAGAGGATACAGTCTTGGCCCAGGAAAACACCTAGACCAAGCGTATATTATTACTAACTGTCTTCACCTTCTTCTTTCATATTACCCGGTGAGCCACCTTCTTTTTCTTGCTGAATGCGCAAGTAAATTTCTTCTCGATGAACCGATACGTCTTTTGGCGCATTAATGCCCAAACGTACCTGGTTTCCTTTAACGCCTAAAACTGTGATATTAACATCGTCACCGATGATCAGCGTTTCACCGATTCGCCGTGTCAAAATTAACATGTTCATGTTCTCCTTAATCAAAACAAATACTGCGCCCTATTCTAACAGATAGATACTTAACGAAATATTAAGAAAGGCGGCCCGCTTTAAAAAAAATAGCTAAAATAATTAATGGTGTATAAGCCAGCACAATACCCCATACAGGACTCAGCATGCCCAAACCCACACACCAGGCAAGCGGCAGAAGCCAGGTCAGGTTAATAAATAAAATACCAAGGGTGACAGGCGGATGACTTTTAAAGTAACGTGATGCATGTTGATAAGCATGCATCGAGTGTGCCTGATAAATTTTTTCACGTCGTTGCACACGACATAATAAAGTATAAGTTGCATCCACAATAAAAGCACCTAACAATATCACCCAACTCCAAAAAAACAGTGGGTTTACAATAGCGGCTTGAATCGATAAAACACCAAAAATAAAACCTAGAAAACTACTGCCTGCATCCCCCATAAAAATACGGGCCGATGGAAAATTCCAACATAAAAAACCAAGCACACCCGAAGCCAGTACCAGCGGTAAAACCATCAGTCCCTGATCACCGGTTAACACATAAAGACCTGACATACCCAAACACACAGACAATGCTTCAATGCCGGCAAGCCCGTCAATCCCATCCATAAAGTTATATAAATTAAGCAACCACACCAAATAAAATAAAGCTAAAGCATTACCTATAAATCCAGGCGTTAATGTCATCAATCCAAATGAAATAGACGGCATGCCTCCAACCCAATACAAGGCCAAAACGCCAGCGACCCCATGCCCGAGCAAACGCCAAATACTTGCAACATGCCCATGATCATCTAAAAAACCAAGGCTCGCAATAAAAACACCCGCACTCACCAAAGCAACACTGCCATTAGGAGCAAGAAAATGTGCATTCTCAAGATAAGGAACCATCACCAGAACCCCTATTACAAATGCAACTCCCCCTCCTCGTGGTGTAGGCAAGCTATGTGCACTGCGTGCATTCGGGACATCCAGGACTTGGCGATGTAAAGCGTAGCGACGTAAAAATCCTGTTAAAACAAACGTCATGACAAATATCATGCTCAAATAGAAGGTCAAATTGACCATCAGATGTTCTCCAAAATATAAAGACAAAAAAGCTTGAGCATCATGCATTTTTTCTAGAAAGGGGTCAATTTTTTATGACTTCTTCGTTAGAATTTGTTTCTTTAATTCTCGATTTTTTTGAAAAGTGAACAGTCACTTCGGTGCAATGTCCTGAATCTGAAGCTTCCCAAGCACGTGCATGACTAAAACACAGTACCGTTGACTCAGGGCATGTCGTATTGTCTTTCTGCTTAAAATAAAATATATGCGTACCGGGTGAGCCCATCAGCTTTGGATTTGAAACAATGTATTCATCTTTAACTGCACTAAAATACGTTTGATCATATGACTTCAATGTCCATTGAAACCCTGTCGTAGGATTTTCAGCAAGCTTTACTTGAAAACAAGCACAAGTGTCACATGAGGCCACTTGTACTTGCTCTGAAGCAATACATACATTAAAAAATAAAATATAACTTAATGCACAAGTTATAATATTACTATATTTTTTCATTTATTTTTTTACCGCTACTTTTTTGGGTTTAGGTTTGGGTTTGGGTTTAGGTTTGTCTTCAGGGCAACACATGTCATGATGAGGGCCATGATAGTCTCCATGATGATGCGGACCACAGCATGGGCATTTATGCCGACAAAACATCGCACCGACAATAAACATCCCTAAAATGCCAAATCCATTCATTGTAATTAACGTTAAAATCGTTGCGATAATAATAAAAGCAACGCCTAGTACGCATGCAAAGCCTGACCAGCACTCTGACGTCATCCCACATTTTTTCCCATTTTTCATCTTACTCTCCTAGGTGACAAAGATAAAATCACACTAGTAATAATAGCGCAAATTGAAAGAATAACAACCATATTTTAGTTTTCTTGATTTAGATTTAATTTTTTCTCATAGATACGATTTATTTTACAACTATCCATTTTTAATAAATATAAAATTTTAATCCATTGATTGAGAAAAAAATGCTTATAAATCCCTCGATCTAAAAAGCGAATGGCTGATGTCGTCACAACCGCTGATAATAAGCTAGGCTTACATTGTGAACTTAAAGCATTTGAAAGCGCTGTATCTTCAAAAACGGCTAAATCTGGTATTGGATCTAATCTTACAAACTTCTGATTTATAAATATACAATGATCTAAATATACAATACTTTTTCTCTTGACACGCACTTGATTAGAATACCAAGATATAAATTTCAAAAAATAATGTCGTTCATCAAATTGATGCGTAAAAGCTGCCCACTTCAACTCTTGATGTTTTTCTTTAAGCAATAAAAGGCCTTCAGATGAAATAATAGAACGTGGATGCTGTAATAAAACAACCATCGTGTTTGCTGCTTGTATCCCATGATTTAGGCGAGCTGCACGGCTTGATTTCGGTAAGACATCAACTGCAACACCTTGTTGCTGAATCCATTCAATCGTACCATCCGTTGAACCACCATCCACACAAAGCACCTCAAAAAAAGTATGCGTTTTAAACCCGGCTAATATCTGAGATAAATATGCATTTTTCATTTCATTAAAAACAGAAATAATCACCGTAATCATAAGATAGCATTTTAAATGTGATAAACACCCATCATGACCAAAAAAAACATTTTCAGCAAACTTTGTGTTTTATTGCTACGCTTTTAAATACAAACAAGCTACTTATAAAAAAAGAGAGCAAATCATGTTCAAATTATTAATCACAAGCTTTAGTTTTTTATTTGCCAGTGTTGTCACTCCCTGCTTTGCGGAGACAACCTCAACGTCAGAACCCACAGCACCTCCCATACGTGAAATAGCAATTACATTGGATGATTTGCCTTTTGTTGGCTCAGCAAACTATAAAGCATCGGCACTTAAACGCGAGCATGACCGCTTTATGCGTATTTTAGATACATTGGTTGATAATCATGTGCCAGCAACGGGCTTTGTAATTGCAGGCTCAATTGAACGGGGACAATGGTCACTTTTAGAAGCATTCCATGATGCAGGCTTCACCATTGGTAATCACACTTTTTCACATGCAAACCTAAATCATATGTCTAGTAGTAAATACATCGAAAATGTTGAACATGCTGATCAAGTATTAAATTCACTGATGTCACATCCTAGATATTTTAGGTATCCTTATCTTGCAGAAGGCAATGGTGCAAGAAAAGCAGAAGTACAACAGTACCTTGCCGATCATGACTATATTATTGCACCCGTTACGATTGATACCAAAGACTTTCGATTTAACAGCCAACTCTATCGCGTCGCTTATCGTGCAAGACCTAAATATTTACCTAAACTCAAAAAACAATACTTAAGTTATATCTGGAAACAAACCCTTCGGGCTGAAAAAAGAGCTAAAGGTAAGCCAGTCAAACAAATCATTTTACTTCATGCGAACTTACTAAATAGTCATTTTTTAGGCGATATTATCCAAATGTATCGAGATCATGGCTATAAGTTTATTACCCTGAAAGAGGCATTAGAAAACCCAGCACAATCTTTTCCTGTCGGTCACGCAACAACACAGCCTCAGCCAGCTGAAAAAGCCAGTTAAGTTTATATACCTGCTTTAGTTGCTCTTCGTGCGCTATTTACAGATAATAGCGCACTAAACTCATTCTGAATAAAAGTATAATCATGCCTTCTAAAATTACATGCCAGAAACTAAACGAAACCCTTGATGCACTAGATGCCCCCCCTTTTCCAGGGCCTCTCGGTGAAAAAATTTATCAACATATTTCCAAAAAAGCTTGGCAAGCATGGTTGACGCATCAAACCATGCTCATTAACGAATATCGACTGGCACTCATTGACCCTAAAGCGCGTGCATTTCTTCAAGAAGAAATGGAAAAATATTTTTTTGGTGAAGGCTCAGCACCTCCTGCAGGATTTTCAGAAGAAAAATTTTAATTTTTACTTGACTCCAACCCTAACTCAGCGTTTAATACGCACCTGTGTGGCCAGGTAGCTCAGTCGGTAGAGCAAAGGACTGAAAATCCTTGTGTCCCTGGTTCGATTCCAGGTCTGGCCACCATATAAATTAATCCTGAGATTCCCAATTCCCGATTCAAGGGGGTCAAGTCTATTAATACTAAGAAACTCTTTTCTGTTCTTTTTTCGACATTAATTCCACAAAACAAAAAACATCGCTTGTTGATATAGAAATCAATGGAATCAATGGGGCCAGGTTTAATTGATAATGTCACATCATAATAGAAATCAATGGGGCCAGGTTTAATTGATAATGTCACATCATAACACTTATTTTTATTAATAATCTGTGATATAATTCTGAGCACTTTAATTCTTATCGGGCTTACTTGAATGAAAAGTATACATAAAGCTGTGTTAGTCATTTGTTTTTTAACAACTTTTTTCTTTTTCCCCTTTGCTGAAGCAAATAAAATAAAATATTCATTATTAAAAGAAGCTCCAGCCCTTCAATCAGACCCTCTTTTACATTGGTGGTGGGATAAGGACCCTAAAGATGACCCTACCGCATTTAAAATGGATAACATCCTTGATTTAGAAAAAAATTTAAACGAAGCTATTTTGGGTCAATCATTTGCCATCACTGAAGTCACAAACAACCTTATCAGCTATCAAGCAGGCATCAATGATCCGAATAAACCCATAGGTGTTTTTCTTTTTGCAGGCCCAACTGGCGTTGGAAAAACACAGTTAGCCAAAGAGCTATCAAAAGCACTCTTAGGATCTGAGGTACAAATGACACGCTTTGATATGGGCGAATATGCGACTGAAGCCACAATTTGGACTTTAATAGGATCTTCTCGTGGGTACCTAGATTCCCATAAAGGCGGCACACTGACAGAAGCTGTGCGTAACAGAAAAAATTCAATTATTCTCTTAGATGAAATTGAAAAAGCAGCGCCAGAAGTCCGGAAATTATTTCTATCAGTATTTGATGAAGGACGAATTACCAGCGGAACAGGAGAAGTATTTAACCTCAATTCATCTCTTTTTATTTTAACGACGAATATTGCCTCTGAAGAAATCCTAGAGCTCTCAAATAATAACTTAGATAATGTGAGCATATTACGACAAATCGAAGGACGTATTGCTGCATACTTAAGTCCAGAACTTTATAATCGCGTCACCCCTATTATTTTCAAAGCGATTCCTTACGAACTTTACCCCAAAATAATTGACAGAGAGCTATACTTGATTTCCAAACGTCTATTAAAACTTAAACAACTCCAACTAACATTTGACCCGTCTGTTAACCAATATCTATTTGAATCGCTTAAATCTAATCACTTAGGTGTTAGACCCCTAAAGCGCTTAATTGAACAACAGATTATTGGAAATTTATCTCGCTTTATCGTGACTCAGCATCCACAACCTGAATCAAATATACTGATCACTATTGAAGGCGATTATGTGACGATAAAAGAGTAATTTCACCGTATAATCATGCTCGATTACCAAGCACCTACAAGCATTTGTGATAACCAAATAAAATCATAGCGCGTGCTTAAAATATAACATCATCAAAAAAAAATCATTTAATGGGTGTTTTTAATCCGAATTTGTTTTATGATGCCCATGAATGGAATGAGTCCTTTCTCTTATAAAATGCCGCGTTGGCTAAACAAGGAAGTGGTGATGGAACGCACGAAAATAAAAACGTACGCTCAAAAAGCGTATACCTTACATCTTGATACCTCGGGTTTATCTCTTACAGAAAAATCAAATCGCTTTGCCCGATTTTTTGCTTATGAAATAGCATACTCAAAGCTGCCTCAAAACGGAGACATTGCAGGATGTATTGCCGCCCATCATTTGCTAGATCTTGTTAATAGTGATTATGAGTATGCACGTCACCGAGAAAAAACAGCCGCGCAATTAAGAGCATCAAGAGCTGAATACGAACGCGCTATCGGTATCGTACCATCTCGAGCCCCAGTCAGATGGGTAGGGCTTGCGCAAACAACACGCGCACATGAAGCAACCCGAATCAATCTACACAATGAAATCTTTCATGAAAACCCAGCAGTACTTGATACAGCTAAAACCGATTATATCAAAGCCTACTGCATCGCATTTATTTTATTTGAAGAAGCAACAAAGACACAAACGCAACAAGCATTTGAATCATGCATTGAAAATCAATTAAACCTGTCCTTTGCAGATCCTTATTCTTATTCAAATGCTCTATTTCAATTCATGATGCGCAGCGAAATCAATACATTGATGGCTATTGTACTCGTCTTAGGTCTTGTCGCATTAGCGCTACCCAGTGCTGGGTTTTCAGCGCTTTCAGCCACAACGACCTATGCCATCGGCGGCAGCATGACAGCTTCAGCTTCGATATATCATACCTGGCGATTCTTTGCGGAACCGAATACACCAGATGATACTCATCAGGATGAAGCCTTTACTTCACCAAATATTTAATCATATTTAATTAAAATCAATCACGATCAAATAAGGATACCCCAATGCCCTTCCCTCTTATTTTAGGTTTTGCTGCTACTTTAGGCACCGGAACAACAGGTACGTCGATTTTTACCGTTCTTCTTTCTTCTTTTAGTGCTTCTTTAAGTATGAGAGGGATTGCGACACTTATCTCCAATAACAATCTACCTCCTTTAGCAAGAAACAGAGCCATTTACGACGCAGCCCTCGAGACAGAACGAGAAACCATGAGGACAACGAGAGAAGCAGCAGAAGAAGCCGTTCAAACCTCTGTCCAAACCATTGAAACGACTGTTGAAGTAACCCATGAAACACAAACACAGATAAATACAGAAACAAGACGGCTTGAAGCACAAAATACTGACATGCAAACAGAAATCAATAGGCTTAATGCAGCAATCAACACACTAAACGAAGCAAACCAGACAGCAGAAATGATGCTCACTACGTTGAATGCTGAGTTAAACACACTAAGAGAGCAATCAAGCACCATCAATCATCATCTGACAGAAGCCACTGAAGCACTCCATTTAACTGAAGAAAGACTGGCTGAAACAATCCATCAGTTTGATACCTTAAGGCATAGCCTCAGCACAAATGAAGCGAACCACCAAACCGAAATAACACGCTTACAAAATGAGCTAGAAAGAGCAGCGCCGAACGAGACTCAGGACAATCAAATGCTGCAACAAGAACTCAACACCGTCACAGAACGTTATCAAGAAGCCACTAGAATGCTCAGAATTTACGCTGAAACACTTCGTGGTACACAAAGACAAATGAATACACAAAACCCAGAAGGAGAAACATCAAATGATGAACAACGAAACAGTGCAACAACCAACAGCCTCTGAATTACTTCAACGCGTAGCAACCCAGAATGAGCACATTCGGGTGTTACGTGAAAATATCGAAGCAGAAAATAGAGGCTATAAAAGCTATTTAACCTCACTATCTGGTTACTATGGCGGACTATCCTGGTGGAAGCAAATACTGGTTGATATGGCCTTTATGACGGCCTCATATCTCATCACCACTCTCTTATTTCTGCCGACGCTACTCTTACTGCCAATAGCCGGAATTTATTTTATGGGGGCCTTTTTTTTAAATAACCATTACAATGCACACAGCTTAAATACAAACTCTCTTCATTTACTTGAAGACACTTTAACAGAATCTATTGATGCGCTGACAAACACACGGACGCTATTAAACCTACTATCTGCCGAAGCAGCGCACCTCAATGAAACACTAGATGACGAAGTCGATGTGCTTGAAGCGCAAAATGAACGCTTCGACAATGCGAACACTGTATTTGAAAATACAAACATAACTCTAGACCCGCTCATTCGTGCCCTAAGCGCTGCAACACAGAGTACACAAGAAAATAGCCAGGAAATCATTCATATTCTCAACCAAATACATCACGCGCTAGGCATAGAATCAAATACGCTCCTCCGTACCACCCTACCAAGATTAAATACAACACTCGATGCACTTGAAGCATCTGGGGTACAAATGGCATCCACAGAAGTAAATTATCAGGAGCGCCTCACGCACCTCAATACGTTAATCCAATTATTAAGCCATCATTTAGAGAGCCAAGAAACAAGCGTAACAACCACCGAATTCATCAACGCAACAAGAAACAGGAGACTCGAATCAGATGCAATCATGGCAGAAGCAAAAAGCGATTTAGCAAGACAGACACCAAGCAGTCCGTCAGTTCGTTTTTTTGATGGCTCTCAGGAACCTTCTGAAATAAATAAAACAACACCCAGAGCTGATATCTAAATCTCGTGCACTTACCCCACCCCAAATGAAGCAACTTTGGGGTGAAACCCATAAAGTAATCTTGAATAAACCCAACGATTTGAACTTTTATTGCACAAAACCCAAAATAAGCGCTATACTGCAATTATTACGCAAATAGATCTATTCAGGGGCTTTCTATATGCATGATAAACAAGAACATACCACTTCAAAATTAGATGCACACAAAGCTGAATTGGCTTTATTAGAAGAAAAAATTACCCTCGCCAAAAAAAATACCCCTACGCCTCGTTTATTTAAAACAAAAAAAACAAGCAATCCAACTTTAGATAAAATGCTTGCTGAAAAACATGATTTAGAAGAAGCAATTGCATTGGAATCCGCACAAATATTATTGCTCCGAAATAAAGAGACACAACAAGCCATCCAGCAAATGCAAGAAAAAATAAATGAAAATGCAGAACATCTAGATCACAAAAAAACAAAGAAAGCGGCGCTTATTTACGCAGGAGCAGTTGCTTCAGGTGCAATCACCGTCGATGAACAAGGGCTAAAAATTAGTCATGTACATTTAGATTTGATTAAAAATGAAGTCGATGAAACCAAAGCCACCCTATATGGATTAACACACCAACACTGGTTTTTTATTTTTCTAGATGCCATTTTAAGTTTTCTCAGTATGGACCAAACAAAAATAGAAAAAGCAGAAATGGCCCATCAATGGAAAAAAGACACGTATGACCAATTATTAAGTTACCTATTTGATACGCTAGAAACAACCAAGAGCGAAATAAAAACACTACAATCTGATGCGAACATTTTAGAGCATGAACTCGAAGTTTTACCTTCTTTAAAAACACTCAAAACAGAGCAAGAACATTTAGAAAGTACAATAGCCTTTCAAGAGAGCCATACAAAACATGCCCTCATGGAACGCTGCTCACTCGAAGTACCCCTTACCGACGAAAACCAGACACCGAACCAGATTAAACAAGCATTGCTTGGTTTTTTAACCACCCCAAGCAAAGTGACATTAAAACGCTTAAAAAGCACTTTAACGTTAAAAACTTATCCTGCCCCACTCGCAAACCTATTATATGATGTAGGTGCAGCTTCCCCACAAGTACATGCTTTACTGCCTAAAGAAAAACTATTATCTATCAATACGCAAATGATGCTGGGTTTACTCTCAGAAAAAATCAAAAAAACAGAACTTATCATTGAAAAATTAAGACTTAAAAAAACAATGCTTGATCAATTTATTGAAAGCAAGCAAGACTATGCTGAAAAAATTAATCAAAATAGCGTGGCACTCATAAAAGCGTATCGTGTTTTATGTGCTATTAAACGACTCGAATTAACAGCACCTCGCTTGACACCTCAAGATGTAGAACCTCTAAAAATTAGCCGATTAGCAGTAGAGAAAAAAATCAAAGCCCTTCAGGAAAATCTCCCTTTAAAAACACAACAATCCATTACAGATTTCTTTGAGTCCATCGATCTAAAAAAACATGATTTAAACACTATTTTCTTAGTACAAAATTACGCTTTAGATTCAGAAAATTTTTATCTCATACTTGAACCATACGCAGCACAAATAGTAGATAAAAGTATTTTAATGCCTCCTATGACGCTGGATAAAATGCAAAATCTAAAATTAGAGCTTGGCAGTGCCCTGTGGGCAGAGATTACTTTAAAAATATCAAAACTACCTCTCATCAAAAAAGCGTTTGATGCTCACAAAGAAATCGAGATTGCTGATATTATTAGCGCTATGATTTACGAACAACACATCTCTCTGACAGAAAGCGAGCGATCCGTATTAAACGAAGCTGTACCACATCATGTTATCGCACAAGATATCCTGTGCACTCCAGACTTTTCCAGACAATTTTTTCATAAAGAAGGCTTACAATTTCTCACCGAACAACGCATAGAAACCCTGACAAAAGAGCATACAAAATTAGTCGCTTATCAAGCAAAAAGTACCCCTAAAAAACTCGACCCTGATTTTTATAGTTATAGCTTAGAAAAGTTAAGCATAACATCTAGGAATTTATCTGAACAACATCGCGACATCAGCATTGCATTGATGGCATTTCTTCATCACCCTGCAGAACGACTATATAGCGCCTTTAAAGAAACCGTAAAAAAACATACCGGAGATACAACGCCTCCAGATATTGCATTACTGGTTGAATATATAGAACAGTTTTATGAAACCCAACCATCCTCTCAACTCAGTTTGAAATAGAGGCCAAACATTATACATTATACATCATGGTTTAATTAAACCTCTTATCATCGTTATTAAACGCGTGAGCCCTAATAACTCACCATTTAAAACAGAAGAAACATCACGTACCACACCCCCAACTGAATGCGTCATATCTACCACTTCATTTTTAACTACTTTTAAATCTTTGGTTACTTCATGTTTTGCAAAATCTCGAATATCTTGTAAGGCCTCCACTTCTTTTTGATGCTTTCTTCGTTTTGAACAGCATATGAATATTAAAAAAAGTAAAACATTTGCAGCCGCTAAAATAAAAGTGGTCATTTTTACTGTAAAATAAGCACCCAATGTAAAAAAAACAGCAATATCAAACATAATCCAAGCAGTTAATAAAGCCATCAAGCTCATGAATAAAAATAATAATTGACGTGACTTATCACGTATAAAAATATCCAACATCGCTCGCTCACTACGCAGATAAAGCTGTAGCTTTGCTTCAAAGTTATCATCCATTACCGCCCTCCTTTATTTTTTGTCAGCGAACTGCCAAGCAGCGCACCTAGAGCAAATAGTAGCAATGCGGTCACAGGTGAGAGATTTTCATAATCATTTTTAATTTGCGATAAAGCGTCTGTTAATATTTTTTTTATTTCAGCTTCTGATGGAACCTGCGTTTCAGATTTTTGTTTGGCTTTGGCTTTTGTTTTAGCGTTTTTGGGAGGAGCAAGCTTTGATTTTTTTTGACGTAATCGTTCGACTTCCTGACGCAAAGCAGCCACTTCTTGCTCTAAAGCTGACGCTTTCATAAAGCCCCCTTGTCATCCTCAATAAACAGCTGGTTATTACTAAGTATAGTGTAAATTAAGCAAGATAAAGCTGAGTGTACCGAACAGCATACTGAGTAACGGCTTACGTAATAATAAGTGGACTAATATCACCAGGAGCAAGCTCAACATGGCAGGTAGTCCATAGGGATAAGCATTAAAAGATACAGGATTAATTTCATAAATAACCAACAACATCATGATATAAGCTGTGAGCCGCTTACCCACAACCTTCATCATGGTATTGCCTGCTAGTTTTTCAGAGAATAAAAAAGGAAATGAGCGCGTTAGCATGGTTAAACAAAACAAACTCACAACAATCGTCAAAATATAAGCATTCATTGCCCATCACCTTTTATTTGATTTGCTTGATGTGTTTCACTCATATAAATAAATATTGCTGATAAAATAATAGACAACAATAAATATTGCTTTGGAAAAATTAAAAAGCTAAAACACGCAAAAGCCACGGGCATTATCAAGCTCAATTTATCACGACTAACCAAATAATAATCAATCACCAACACCATAAAAAAGCTTGTTAACATAAAATCTAGGCCTTTTATCTCCGACATAAAAGAAAATAAAAACAAACCCGAAAAAGTACCTAACATCCAATAAATATATGGCCATAACGTCACATAAAAACAAAACGCTGTATCATCTCGTCCGGGCTTTTCTGGATTAACCATTAACATACCGTACGTTGCATCAACCAATCCAAAAATTAAGAAAGCCTTTGTTAATTTAGGTTTATCTTGATAGCGCTCTATTAGACTTAAGCCATAAAAAAGATTACGAGAGGCAATAAAACTCACCGCAAGCAAAATTGCAATCACACTGGCATGTTCTTGCATCATAGACAAAGCCACGAGCTGAACGGCACCTGCAAATGCAAAAACACTCATAATAGGCGCCCAATACGCAGGAAACCCTGCTTTTAACCATAAAATCGTAAATACCATGCCCAAAGGAAAATAAGCAAAAAGACTCGGCATGCTGATTTTAAATGCTTGTTTTAACTCTGGACTTAAGCTCACAAATCATTTTCCTTACTTAAATTATTCACGTATATTAAAAACCCCTAGCATCATGATTCTATCAACACGGGACACACTATTGGTTAATATTACACTCACTAATCATCATAAAAACACAGCTTACCCGTATCAACACATTTGTTTTAATGTCGAAACACGTCTTTTTAAACTTGAGGATGATCATCATGTCACACGACAAGAACTCTTAAACAAAAATATTTTTTCGCATCCTATTTTTGATGAGCCTTATACGCCGACGACCGATTTAAAATTTCAATATGACTACAATAATCTCATAGAGGCCATGTATATTACAACCTTTATTTGTACTGTACTCATCAATACAAACAAGCCGGATGCATGCGAGTTTAAAATACAACCATCTGCAAGCTTTCAAAAAAACAAACGGCCTGAAAATATATATTTCTCCATCAATAAACATCAACAATCAAAACAAGCAATTACTGTAGAGCAACTGAATCATTTAATTAGCACACTTTATGGCACAGACTTTCAATACTCAAATGATCTTATCGTTAAACAAACCATCACACTAAAAAACTTACCTGATGAGATAAATGGCGACACACTTTATCTGCCACCAAACCCTCAATTACTAACATTATTTCATCAGACACAAACATGTGATGCTTATGAATTGCGTTATATTGATAGTGTCATGGGATTTGGTGTGTTCAGCCGAAAAAATATAAAGAAAGGCGATTTTATTGGTGTGTATTGCGGCACGCAAACACATAAAAAAGGAGATAATTTACATTATTCTTTTAGCATTACTCGTAACGTCAATCAAAAACCATCTAAATTTTACACACACGCCTTACTATCAGGCAATATCACACGCTTTGTTAATCATGCGCCCAGCCAAAAAAAGAAATCTCATCGATTTCTTTCAGCAAATCTAAAAAGCACACGGCACCAATTACAGGGTTTAACCTGTATCGCATTCCAAGCCCAACAAGATATTGCTGCAGGTGAGCAATTATTAATTGATTATGGTGGCATCTATTTTCAAAATAAAAAAAGTATACGGTTTAAAAAAAATAATAAACCGATTTATGGTTTGCACATCAAGCCATTCTTACATTCAAAGCAAAATTTACTGATTTTAAAAGCCATGGCAAACCAAAATATACACGCAGCAAAACAGTACTTTTTTAAACGATTATTCACCATTACAATGCTCATTAGCATTGCTACAGCCGCATTCAATTTTATTTAATTAAAATCTAGTTGCCGCCAGGCTTCGAATAAAATAATTGCAACTGCATTCGATAAGTTTAAACTACGGCTTTCTGGTCGCATTGGAATACGAACCGCTTCGTGCGCACGAATAATATCCATAGGCAAACCGCGTGTTTCAGGACCAAATAATAAAATATCATCCGCCTGATACGCATGCTCAGTGTGTGTTTGAGTCGCTTTGGTGGAACACGAAATAATGCGTCGATGCGTATTTTTATCAAGAAAGTCTTTCATATCTGTATAATGCAACACCGATGCAAACTCATGATAATCAAGACCCGCTCGTCGCATGCGTTTATCTTCCAGAACAAACCCAAGTGGATGAATTAAATGTAGCTGTGCTCCTGTATTCGCACACAAACGAATAATATTGCCTGTATTAGGTGGAATTTCAGGTTGATATAATGCAACGTGTAACATATTTATTCCAATAATTTACTCTAATGATTGCCGAAGTTTTTTTAATCGTCCATGTTTCGTTTTCCGATCTAATCTTTTTCTCACTGCACTTTTAGAGGGCTTTGTTGATGTTCGTTTTTTTTGTGTTACATTTGCTTTTTGAATTAAACGAATCAAACGTTCCAGCGCATCTTTTTTATTATGCGCTTGATTTTTGTACTTTTGCGCTTTAATAACAATCACGCCATCTGATGTAATTCGGTCATCATTGCGCTTTAATAATCTTGTTTTATACACTTCCGGCAGCGAGGAAGCTGCAATATTAAAACGAAGATGGATTGCTGTCGAGGTTTTATTTACATGCTGCCCACCTGCACCTTGTGCTCGAATTGCGATAAACTGCACATCTGACAACAAAATAAATAAATTATCTTTAATTTTTAAGTCAAACATAAACTAACCATGTTTGAAACAATAAAATAAACATCACTAAAACAGCACCCAAACTAAACCAAGTATAATTTGCTAAGCCGGCTCTGGGTAGCTCTTCTCTAAAGACATTCAACAACACCGATCCGGATAAAAAGGCAAGCATTAAAGCTGAAACTAACACGTTAACCGGGTCAAAAATAACGGAACATAGCCAGCCAATCAGTAAAGCACAGATTAATAAGAAACGACCGAGATGATTAAATTTTATCGCATAAAAACGACAGAATTTACGATCAGTTAACACAAAATGTAAGGCCATCGCAAAAGTAAATACAATCGTTGCTATAATGCTTGACAGTGCACGCAGTGACATGGTGTATGTAATTAAGAAATTGTACAAGCAAAACATAGCTAAATGTAATCCATAGATCCAACTATCATCACGTTCGGTCTCACAATAACGCTCCGCTAATACATCAAATCCGTAGTAAATTAAAAAGCCTAACAAAGCAATCATATAAATAAATAACTCTGTGAAAGGTGTTAACCATGCGTGGCTTAATAAATATTTTCCAATCGGTTTATTATATTCCACTAAATCCGGTAACATATGTAAAAAAACATATGCTACTGCAACGCCACCTGAAAAAGAAACAAATGCACGCCCCCTACCTGGTAAATGATTAGCAAACCAAGGACTTAAATAATGAAATAAGACTAAAAAAAGCGTCGCTATCAATGCAATACCAAGATGAAGCTGATTAATCCATAGCATCAAGCTTACTGCTTACTGAGATAAGCCGTCATATCATCAGACGACAATGGCTTAGAAAAATAATAACCTTGGGCATAAGCACACCCATGAGTCATTAAAAATTGGAGCTGCTCTTCTGTCTCAACACCTTCAGCAAGTACGCGCAGTTTTAAGCTGTTAGCCAGCGTAACAATAGATACAATTGTAACTTCATCCAATTTATTTTTTCCAATATTTTGAACAAATGACTGATCAATTTTTAAAGTGCCAACGGGCATTTTTGAAAGTCGTGATAAAGAAGAAGCACTTGTACCAAAATCATCAATTGAAAAAGTAATTCTGTGCTCGTTTAATACATCTAAAATATTCTCTAAATGTTCCAACTCTCCCGAAAAATCAGACTCTGTTAATTCAAAATCAATATTATCTAAAGGTATTTTATGTGCTGCTACAACCGCTAATAACTCTTTTAAAAAATGAGTTGATTTCAGCTGAGCAGGAGAAACATTAATGGATAATAAGAAACTTTCTGCTATCAATGCTGACTTTTTCCAGGTTGCATATTGATCACAAGCTTCTTTAAGCACCCAAAATCCAAAGCTTTCAATAAAACCTGTCTCTTCAGCAAGTGGAATAAATACATTGGGTGGAATATCTCCAAGTTCTGAGTTATACCAACGCGCTAAGACTTCAAGACCAACCACTTTGCCAGATTTTAAATTTATTTGTGGCTGATAACATAAAAACATTTCATTTTTTTGAATGGCACTGTCTAAAGCTGAACACATTTTTACATGCTCTATATATGCTTCGTTTAATTTCTCTGTAAAAAATTGAAACTTATTTTTACCTTTCTTTTTTGCTTTATGCAGTGCAATGTCTGATTTTTTTAATAAATCATCCACATTGTTATCACCCTCAGGAAAGCAAACAACCCCTATACTGGCGGTCAAAGTTACCTCAGACCCGTCAACTTTAAATGGCTTTTTAAACTTATCCAATAAGATACTCGCCAATTTTCCAGCATCTCGCATATGCTTAATTTCAGGGGTCAATACAGCAAAGTTATCCCCTCCCATACCGGCTACACAATCAGAGCTTCTTGTATTTTCTCTGAGGCGTTTCCCAACCACTGCTAACACTTTATCCCCAAACGCATGCCCCATCGTATCATTTAGTTTTTTAAAATCATCAATATTAATCAATAACAAGGCATAACGACGCTGATAACGCATGGCTATCACATGTGTTTTTTCTAATACACCTTTAAATTGGCGTCGATTATAAAGATGCGTTAAAGGATCAAAGTGCACGACTTTATCCAATTGATCAATTTGCTGCTGAAGTGTTTGGCGTTGTTGGTACAGCTTAATAAATAACTTCACTTTTGGAGTCAGTGCATAGGGTTTGACAGGCATCAAAATAAAATCAACCGCTCCCACTTCATAAGCTTTGAGAGGAACCGATTCATCATCGACTGAGTCTGAAAGCAATACAACTGGCACATTGGAAGTTCTTTCATGGGAGCAAAGTGTTTTTGTTGCTTCAAATCCGCTCATATCCAATAAATTTAACACTGAAAAAACACAAGCAAAGTCATATTTTAAACACATTTTTAGGGCTTCATTCCCTGAAAATGCTTTAATCACCTCACAATTTAAATCTTTAAATAAAGCATCTAATATCGTTAAATTGTCATCTTTATTGGCAACAACTAAAACTTTAACGGGATCATGCATAAAGATACCCATTTCTAATCGTCCCTTTTTAAGCATATTTATATATTAATATAGCTTAGTGTAGGACAGACATCGAGGCAATCACCAGTTGTAGTCGTTCACGGCCTCGATACACATTCATATCGAGTTGATAAGCGGCATGTAGACGTCTCGCGCGCTGATTAGGCCAGGTCTCTAAATCAATATTAAATGCAATAGCATCCAATGCCTCACCCCCAGCTTCATGTCTTAACATAAGTTTTAAGTGATTTTTTCCCACCAAACGCTGATCTAAAATCTCAAACACATCATCAAATAAAGGGGCTTCAAATTGCTGCCCCCAGGGACCTGCTTGTTGTAATGCTTTTGTAAAGTTTACACTAAAGTCACGAGGGCTAAGCGAGCCATCACTTAACACCACACCTTCTAACAAGACATCTTTTAACTCGGTCTCAATCGCATCCGTAAGATGCGCTCGAAATAACTCAAAATTTTCAGGCGGCAAGCTTAACCCTGCAGCCATCGCATGCCCTCCAAATTTAGTAATTAATCCTGGATGTTTCACATCAATTGCAGCCAATACATCGCGAATATTAATTTGCTGAATAGAACGTGCAGAGCCTTTTATTTCATTTTCAGCTGTTTTTGCAAAAGCAATCACAGGCCGATGATAGCGCTCTTTTAAACGCCCTGCTAAAATACCAATGACCCCTTGATGCCATGTTTTATCTAATAAGCACAAAACAGCGGGCAAATCTTTTGCGGTACCTAGCGATGTGAGTTTCTCTAAAGCTTTTAAAGCTTGTGCTTGCATCTCACCTTCAATATTGCGTCGCTCAAGGTTTAATTCATCTAATTCTCGCGCAAATGTTCTTGCAGCCGCATCTGTTTCAGCAAGCAAACAATCAATACCCAGCGACATGTCATCAAGACGTCCTGCCGCATTCAATCTTGGTGCTACAGCAAAACCTAAATCACCTTCACGTAAATATTTAGCTTCACGCTTTGCAATGTCGATGAGTGCTTGAATTCCAGGTCGACATGCCCCACTTCGAATACGCTTTAAACCTTGTTCAACCAAAATACGATTATTTTGATCCAAACGTACCACATCGGCCACAGTGCCTAATGCGACTAAATCTAGAAACTGCGCCATATTAGGCTCAGCGATATTTTGGGTTTCAAACCATGCGATGTCTCTTAACTGTTTTCTTAAAGCAAGCATCACATAAAAAATCACGCCAACCCCAGCAATAGACTTACTTAAAAACTTATCACCGGGTTGATTTGGATTCACAATAGCACAAGCTTCAGGCAAACTATCACCAGCTAAATGATGGTCTGTGACTAAAACATCAATACCTGCTTGATTCGCAGCGAGCACACCTTCAAAACTCGCAATACCATTATCAACGGTAATAATTAAGTTTGGCTGCCTTTTTTCTGCAAGTCCAATAATACCAGGCGTTAATCCGTAGCCAAATTGAAATCTATTCGGTACTAAAAACGAAACCTCTTTTGCACCCAGTACCCGGAGCGCTGATACTGCGAGTGCACTCGAAGTGGCACCATCGGCATCAAAATCACCAATGATTAAAATACGTTCTTGCTGACGCAAGGCCTTAACCAAACGCATACTCGCAGCCTCTATTCCAAGTAAATCCGTAAAAGGCAATAAATCTTGTAATTGCTTATCCAATTCCGTTTTTTGAGTCACGCCTCGAGCGGCATAAATACGTTGTAATATAGGAGAGAAATCAGCTAGTTCATCTGAAATATCAGGCACAGTACGGCGTTTAATTTTCATTTTTTTTGACTCCAGAGCCTTTTCCAAAAACTTTTAGGCTTTTGCTGCTCAAATTTGGCCTTTAATTTATCTAATTGATCGCCCATATATTCAGGAACAAAACACACACTATGTTTTGAAAAAATCATGTCATCGTGATACATACTAACCTGCTTAGACAGCAACTCACCCGCAGCACACCAAGCTTTATCGCCATAAATAATCAGTGGCTTATCTTCTCTTGCATGACAAGCACCTGCGCCCCAAAACCATACGCCATTTATTTTACTTTGAGAGCGACTTAGAAACATTTGTGCCTCGGTTAAAAAACGCAACCAAAAGGGTTCGGTTTCTAAGGCTTTTAACATGGGCCGCATACTCTGATTTAAGACCAGGTGTAACGGCTTGGTTTCAGGTAACGCCTCGGCATCGCATTGCAATAACCAAGTATAAGCATCATGATAATGTAAGCGCATGCCTGCTTCAGCAACAAATATTTGGAAAGCATCAAACGTTTCACGCGTCGCAGCATCAGCCTGCATCATCACCGCATCATTATGTGTTGCCTCCCAATATATCGGAGATAAAACCATCCAAACACCTGATAATTGATGATACTTTGCAAGCAACGCCGCAACAGGAAGCGTATGATTCGTATACCCAAAAGCTTTTAATAAACACACAACCGCATCATTGGATTCTGACGTGCTCGTAATCAAGTCCACTACGACTCCTATTTATGCTAAGATGATGCTAAATTACACCTTAAATTTACAGCATCATACAGATATGCAAATTCAATTAGAAGCACATGAAACACATACAATTCAAGCTTATAGTGATACTGAAATTAAAATTAACCATATTCTATATCACAGTAACTTAATTCTCAGTCGTCACACGCTGATTACCCCGTGGATAATACAAGAAACCTCTCAGACTTCAACGCAGCTTTTAGATTTAAACCCTGAGGTAATTATTTTAGGAACACACACACCTGATAAATTACGTCGATTAGAAAGCATTCAAACACTCATACAACAACTATGTGAAAAGCAAATTGGTGTTGAATGCATGACATTAGATGCTGCTTGTCGTACATTTAATATTTTACTCAGCGAGCACCGACAGGTGGTTGCTGGATTTATTTTTGATTTAACCTAAAAATTATCCAGAAACAAATTTATGCATTTTTTTAGCACTTTCAACGCCGGGTTGATCAAACGGATTAATATTCCAGATGACACTTTGTGTGAATATTTTATGCTCGTATAATGCAACCATCGCACCCACCGTAAACGGCGAATCATCATGCATATGTATATGGTTCAGTGGCATATTACCCTCAATACATGCATAAGGATTATGAGCATCTTGGATACCCTGCGTTAATACATGCAACTTACGTTTACACATTGTATTTATTAATGCTTTATCTTCGCTATCAACACTAATCAAGTCTGCCGTGACACGATGTGTGCCTTGACATAATAACTGATAATAACTGTGCTGGGCTTGATTACCCAACCCCCCCCATACAATAGGCCCTGTTGCATGTTGTACTTGATGGCCTTGTCTATCAACAGATTTTCCATTACTTTCCATATCTAATTGCTGGATAAGTGCTGTAAATTGCTCCAGTTTTCTCGCATAAGTTAATATCAATAAATTCTCAATATGCAAAAAATTATTATTCCAAATACCGATTAATCCCAAAATAACCGGCATATTCAATTGAAAATCTGTATTTAAAAAATGTTTATCCATTGCCTCTGCACCCGAGAGCATTTGCTTAAAGCTGTCATATCCTATTGCAATGGCTGTGATTAAATTAATGGCCGAACATAAAGAAAACCGCCCGCCAACCCAATCCCATATGGGTAATACTGTTTGTATTCCTAGTCCATACGCCTTATCTAATTTTGCAGTCACCGCGATAAAATGCTGTTCTATCGGATTATTTTCAAACCAAGCTTTAGCTCTTTTAGCATTATATAACGTTTCTTGGGTAGTAAATGATTTTGAAGCGATAATAAACAAGGTTGTTTCTGGTTTTATCTTCGGTAATATAGCTTCTAAACTATACGGATCAATATCTGAAACAAAATGATAATTTAAATCATCTGAGGCTTGTTTTTTTAACGCGTCCAAACAAAAGCGCGGTCCTAAGTCTGATCCACCTATACCAATATTGACAATATCTGTAATTGGCTTTCCAGAATAACCTAGCCATTCTTTTGCCCGAATTTGATCAGCAATTTGTTTAATTTGATTTCGCACTTTAATAACAAGCGGCATAATGTTTTGACCGTCAACATCAATAGCGCTGTTATCTGATGCACGAAGTGCTGTATGTAAGGCTGGTCGGCTTTCGGTGGTATTGATGATTTCACCTGTCATCAAAGCCTTTGTTTTTTCTCTTAATTGACAAGCATTTGCAAGTGAAATCAGCAAACTTAATGTTGTATCTGTCACTGTTTGATAGTTATAGTTCAGTGTTAAATGACATGCGGTCAGCATGAAGTTTTTTTCTTGCTGTTTTAAGGCTTTTCCTGGTGCTTGTGCATGCATTTCCAGTGCATGCCAACAACTTGATTTTGTTTTGTTTTCTACTTCTCTGTTTATATCTGTATCAATATCCATATTGACCGAATCCTGTTGGTTTTATAATTTCATGCGCGGACTCAAATAAGCAATGTATCGCTTAGCTCCTGCACCTAACAAGCGTACTTTAGATAACCATGTTTCGCTAGGCTCACAAAATAATAATTTAAAAAAGTTAGATATCACGAATTTAAATTCTGCCCCCATGCATCTTACTTGATTTAAGCGTTTGTGTTTACCTGAAATTATCTCACACTGTGCCTTAATCACTGCCTCAGAAGCCATGGGCTGCTTATTTTTAATGAATAAATTGAGCTCTTTCACAACTAACGCTGATAACGCGGACTGTGCGTAATCGCCTGAGGCGATTAAATCGGCATATGCCCTATCCGCTATTGACTGTAAATAAGCATTATCTTGTATTTTTTCAAGCACTGCTTCAATATTTGAAAAATCTTTTTCTAGTCCAATATAGTGTACATCGCGTTGACATACCCCACTGTAATCACCTACAAACATCACCATCGCTGTTTTTGTTGCCGCCGCCTCAAAAACACGTGGTGAAATGGCACTATAATAAAGATTACCTTCATAGGGTTTTAGTACCGCTTCAAATACTGCATCAAATGAAGCCCCCCGGTTTTTTCTTAAATATTGGCTAACTTTTTTCGATATTTTCCCATCAACATCCCAAATACTGGCACCACTTTCAGTACCCAACACCACTTTTGAGCGCATCAATAAATCAAACCACGCATCACCATATACCCGGTCTGACTCTTCGATACTGATATCAAATTGAAGCGGCATACCTGCGCCTCTTATGATAAATTCAGACGCAATTTTTGTCTTTTCTTGTGCAAGCTGACCTAAACGATAATCACATCGACGTGTACGGTACGATATATCCAGTGTTCGTGAGGCAATATCGGGCGCTTTAATCTCATGCATGGATGGATGGACATACCCCGTGAGTACATAAACTTTTTTAAGCCGCTCTAGACGCTTATCAGGATAGGCCTGACGCATCAGTTCCGGTTGTACCAATGTAAATAACACATCAAATCCCAGCGCATATAACAAGACCTGGGTATGGTTAACTTTTTGATACTCATCTTGCAAAAAAACAAATTTAGGGCCTGTATATTGCTTTATTTTTCGCTTTAAAGCCGATGATAAATAATAAGAACCATGCAGTTTAATTGAAAAATGTACAGCTATGCCATCAAATAAAGATAAATCAAGCTTATCCAATGTTTTAAAATTTAATGGATTCAGCACATGCCAATTAAAAGAGTCAGAAGACGCCGTCACAGCATGAATATGATCACGCACGGCACCTGCTTGATGTGTTGTATCGGCTAATAAAAGTATATTAGGCTTCACAGTCATCACTCTGTTTTTCTACGAAAAAAGTCCATAAAAAAAACAAACCCTTTGAGTATCTGTTTTAATGCTTGCTGAGGCAGTAATACCCCTCGAATGAACTGACGTATTCTAAAAGGTAAGCGTTGATAGGATAAAATCATTTTTCTTAAAACACGATTGTACAGCGTTTTACTCTGAGTATGCGCTTGAAATAAATCAGGTTGATAAGAGGAAGATATCGCTATTTTATCGCGTGCTGTAAATTCTTTCTGAATAATCGCATCTACTTTTTGAATGAATACTTGCTCACTATATTCAGGATTCAAGGCAATTTCTTGATATGTAATATCTGCCATATTTTGTAAAAACGCATCATCTTTGATACAAGCTAATACATCTGAAATATTGCTAAAATCTTTTTTTAAAGCAATATAATGACGACCAGGCATTAAAATACCAGAATATTCTCCTTCATAAAGCACTAACACTGTTTTTAAAGCAATCGCCTCAAAACAACGCGGTGAAATCTGATTCAGTTGATGTTTATTTTCTTGATGAATAAAATATTTTTCTTGAACATCCTCAAACGAAGCATTTGGATGGAGCAATTGATAAAAATCAACTTTCTTTTCTAGTTTACCGGTAAAATCCATCACACTTGCGCCACTCTCGACACCTAATGTCGTTTTGCAAGATGACAGAAAATCAATCCAGTGTTCACCATAGATTCTATCAGTTTCTCGAGCAGAAATATCTGTGTTTAAGCATTGCCGAGAAACGTGCTGATGCCATTTTTCAACAATCTGATATTTTTCATAACCCAATGCACCATACCAATAAGGCAGCTGTCTGCCACGATATCCAACATGCAGTGAGCGTTCAGCAATCGGGGGCTGATGTGTATATTCTGTCAAGCGCTTCGGTACATACCCTGTTAAATTATTATATTTCGTAAGCTTAGGTAATTTTTTAGAGGGATAAATAGCCTCAAACTCAGACTCAGGAAAGCACGTAAACAAAACATCCATTTTAAGATAAGCCAGCGTATCAACCATCGTATTAATTTGACGATATTCATCTTGAATAAAAATAACTTTAAGGCCCGTATAATCACGCAATTTTTTCTTGGCTGCATCCGTCAAATAACGCCGACTTAAAATAAACAATGAATAATGAACAATAATGACATCAAATTTATTTAAATCTAATTTGTTTGAAAAATCACCCAAATTAGAATATAACCAAATATGATGTTTTGAATAATTTTCAAACGCTTCAATATGATCGACGATTGTATTTGCACTCAAACCAACCGGCGGCTTATTACATAAAAATAAAATATTCAATGACATGCTTCATGCTATCCATTTAAAATATCAATAACTTTATTAGATGCATCGCCATCACCATATAGTGACGCTACGTAATGCTCTGGCACTTTATGGCTTATCTCTAATAAAGAAAATGGTGCATCTGGCGAACAAAGCTGATTCCAGCCAGACTCAACCAGTTCAACCCATTCCGTTTCATCGCGCAAAGTAATACAGGGCACACGATTAAAATACGCTTCTTTTTGAACCCCACCTGAATCAGTAATAATACAGGCTGCATGTTGCTCTAATGCAAGCATATCTAAAAAACCAATCGGCTCAAGCAACATGAGATTTGCGCTCAGTGCATCGAGTAAATGCAATTCGGTTAACGTATGACGCGTTCTTGGATGCAGTGGCAACACAAGGGTTTGCTGTTTTGCAAGTTCAAGCAACGCATCGACAATATGTTGCATGCGTTTCGGATTATCCGTATTCTCAGCACGATGTAACGTGATTAAACTATACTGCTTAGGTGATAGCTTTAAAGCATCAAGCAATGTGTCTCGGTTCGTATTTTGCTCGTTATAATAAAGCGTTGCATCATACATCACATCACCCACATGAATCACTTGCTTTTCATCTAAACCTTCTTTTAATAACTGCTGCTTTGCTGTTATGGTCGGTACAAATAACAAATCACTGATATGGTCCGTTGTAATACGATTAATTTCTTCTGGCATTTTACGATTAAACGAACGAACACCCGCTTCAACATGTGCAACGGGAATATGTAATTTGGCAGCCGCAAGTGCACCAGCAAGGGTTGAATTGGTATCACCATAGACAAGCACCCAGTCTGGTTTTTCTTTTAACAAAACCGTCTCAATATGCGCGAGCATTTCACCCGTTTGCTGACCATGTGTGCCTGAACCGATATTTAAGTGATAAGTCGGCTTAGGAATATCAAGCTCATCAAAAAATTGCGCTGACATATTTGCATCATAATGCTGTCCCGTATGAATAATCACTTCATCAATGCCCGCACGGAGCTTAATAGCACGTGAAACAACAGCCGCTTTTACAAACTGGGGGCGCGCACCAATAATAGTACAAATTTTTAAAGCCTTCATAACACAACAACCTCTCCATCACGCGCTTCGTAAATATCACCTGTATGTTCACAAATAGCACGAGAAAGACCAGCATCAGCATCTAGCACTTTAAAATCAAGTTGTTCGCCAAAACGACTCATCCAACCAATTTGACGCGCAGGCACACCTGCCATCAGTGCATACGGCTTTACATCGCGATTAATAACAGCACCCGCTGCAACAAAAGCATATTCTCCAACGGTTACACCACAAACGATGGTGCAATTCGCACCTAATGTCACACCTTTTTTAATGAGCGTATCGCGATACTCGTGCTTCCGTGTCACCGCAGAGCGAGGATTATAAACATTGGTAAACACCATGCTTGGGCCACAAAAGACATCATCCTCTAAAATAACGTTATCATACACAGACACATTGTTTTGTATTTTAACGTTATTTCCAATGCAAACACGATTGCCTATAAATACATTTTGGCCTAAACTACATCGCTCACCAATCACAGCCTTTGCACTGACATGCACCCAATGCCACACACGGGTCCCTGCACCTAACTGCGCACCACTATCAACAATCGCGGTCTTATGAATAACGGCTTCTGTCATTACAACTCCAAAGGCAAATGCACTGTTTTATCGTCCCGAGCAGAACGATAGGCTGCAACCAATAATTCTAAAGCTGACAGTCCTGAGCGACCATCTGTAATATCAGCAGGCTGACCATGCAAACAATCAATAACATTGGCATAATAAGGCACATGTCCAAAACCATAAACCGATTGGGTTTCGTAATTTTCAGCAAGAATGGCTTCATCTTCTGGCTGCTTTTCATCAAACTCCCAATGCTTAATCTGATTCACTGCAAGCCCTCCAATACGCACAGTCCCTTTTTCGCCTAAAATCGTAATGGACCCTTCATAATTTTTAGGATAAGTCAGCATCGTGACATTCACAGAGCCCATTGTGCCCTGTCGCCAACGAATATTTAAAACCCCTGTATCTTCTGCTTCGATTCTTCGTCCCAAAGTGCCCATCATCGCCTGCACCGACTCAACAGGACCCAGTAGCCACTGAATTAAATCAACATAATGACTGGCTTGATTCATGAATGCACCACCATCCCACTCCCATGAGCCTCTCCAACCGCCCTGGTCATAGTAGTCTTGTGGTCTCGTCCAAAAAACATTGACATTGGCCAAGTAAATCTTTCCAAACCGACCGGCCTCAATCGCACGTTTTAACGCTTGAATGGGTGGATTCAAACGATTTTGTTTGACCACAAATAACCGCACATCCGCTTTATCACACGCTTTAACCATTTCAAGCCCGTCTTTCCAACGGGTCGCCATTGGTTTTTCTGTCAATACATGTTTACCTGCCTCAGCGACTTGAACAGTCTGTCTTGGATGTAAACCACTAGGTGTACATAAAACAACCAAATCAATTTCAGATTTAGATTCAGTAAGCATTGTGTCAAGCGATGTATATGCAAGCGCTTGATGTGCTTTCGCAACACGTTGAGCCGCTTCTTCATCACGATCACAAACTGCCGTAAGGCTTAATTTATCTTGATGCTTTGTGATAGCATCCAAATGATTTTTAGCAATACGGCCACAACCAACCAATGCGATATTAATTTTTCTATCTAGAATCACCCACGGTGCTTTCGTTATCATCAATTTAGGCACTCACAATATTATCACAAGGATAGGCACGAAACCCTCCACGTGTATCAATAATTAATTTGGCATGACGCGCAATCAAATCATAATCAAAGGCTTGATGTGCTGTTGCAAGCAAGACACAATCATACTGCGAAATCATATCGGATGTCAGCGGCACACTGTGTAAATCAAAGTGATGTGCACGCATCGCAGGAAAAACAGGCACATGCGGATCACTATAAGCCACCTCAGCCCCTTTATCTCGAAGCAACTCTAAAAGCTCAATAGACGGAGACTCTCGCATATCATCTACATCACGTTTATAAGCAATACCCAACACTAAAATTTTACTGTTTTTTACTGCCTGCTCCCGCGCATTTAAAGCATCTGTTAACTTATGAATCACCCAGTGCGGCATTTTACTGTTTATTTCACCGGCAAGCTCAATAAAACGCGTGTGCATACCATATTCACGTGCTTTCCAGGTTAAATAAAAAGGGTCAATCGGAATACAATGTCCACCAATACCAGGCCCAGGATAATAAGGCACAAAACCAAAAGGCTTTGTCGCTGCAGCATCAATCACCTCATGAATATCAATATCCATTTTATCCGCAAGCACTTTCATTTCGTTCATCAAACCAATATTGACAGAACGATGAATATTTTCTAAAAGCTTCGTCATTTCAGCCACGCGTGTTGACGACACAGGCACCACTTTTTCAATCACCGAATGATATAAAGCAAGCCCTGCTTCAACACAGTTCGGTGTATCGCCTCCACATACTTTTGGAATACTCGCTGTTGAGAAATCAGTGTTACCTGGATCCTCTCGCTCAGGTGAATACACCAAAAATATATCTTTTCCAACTTCAAAACCCTTATGTTCAATCCGTGTTTTCAGCTCTTCGGTGGTTGTTCCAGGATAGGTCGTACTTTCAAGTGAAACAATTTGCCCCTGATGTAAATAAGGCAACAATGCATCTAGCGTCATTAAGATATAACTTAAATCAGGTTCTCGATACTTATTCAGTGGCGTTGGAACACATAAAATTAACGCATCTACCTCACTTGCAGATGAAAAATCATCTGTTGCATGAATACGACTTTGAACAGCCTGAATGGCATCCGATGCAATATGCTGAATATATGACTTGCCTGCATTAAGCAAAGCATTTTTAGAGGCATCAATATCAATACCAAGCACCCGATAACCCACGGATGCAAATCGAAGCATCAAGGGAAGCCCCACATATCCAAGACCGACAATACCAATCACTGCTTCTTGGTTGTTTAATTTTTCTATTAAATCTTGAGGCATAACTCATCCATTCCCTATTATTTTTATTCGTGATATTTGCTTCCTGAATACACTTAAATATTGATTGCTTCTTTCACCAATACTGTTTGTAAGGCATCAATCACCTGATCTTGATCTGTTTTTGTTAAATATGGGTGCATTGGCAAGCTCAGCACACGATGTGCTGCCGCTTCTGCATTTGGAAAACTTAAAGTCTCAGGATAAAGCGCTTTAAACACCGGCTGTTTATGCAGCGCTACAGGGTAGTGCACGGCTGTTGGAATATCTTGCGCTTTTAAAGCGGCTTGTACTTCGTCTCGCGCTGATACCTCAATTGTATACTGCGCAAATACACTGCTATTTTCTGCTTTAATTTCAGGTGTATTGGCAATATCTGATAATGCTTTTGTATAACGCGCAGCAACAGCTTGGCGCAGTGTGACTTCATCAGAAAATAAAGCCAATTTTTCAAGTAAAATCGCTGCCTGTATTGTATCTAAACGTCCATTCAATCCCAAACGAATATGTTCGTAACGGCGCGCTTGGCCATGTACACGAATCGACTGCATTCGCTCTGCCAAAGCTGCATCATTCGTAAAACAAGCACCCGCATCACCATAAGCACCTAACGGCTTTGAGGGGAAGAAACTCGTACACCCAATCGTTGTTAACCCACACGAACGCTTGCCCTGATAAGTGGCTCCAAAACTTTGGGCGCCATCTTCAATCACCGGAAGATGATGACGCAAAGCAATACGATTAATCGCATCATAGTCTGCACACTGACCATACATGCTCACTGGCATAATTGCCTTTGTTTTATCCGTAATAGCCGCTTCCAGTAAATTAGCATCTAAATTATAAGTCTTTCTGTCTATATCAACAAAAACAGGTTTAGCCCCTAAAAGTGCTATCACTTCAGCTGTTGCAAAAAAACTAAAGGGCGTTGTAATCACTTCATCGCCAGCTTCAACATCAAGCGCCATCAAAGCAATCAACAACGCATCTGTTCCACTCGATACACCAATAGCATGCTGAACCCCAGTAAATTCAGCCAAAGCTGCTTCAAGCTCTCGCACCTCAGGGCCCATAATATATGCCCCGTGCGCTAAAACCGTTTTGATACGCGCTAAAATATTTTCTTCAATATGCGATAACTGTGTTTTTAAATCAATAAACTGCATCATGTGTTCTCCTGCTTTAAATAAGCCTGTAGAGCTGGTAAATACCGCTGATGTTTTGCCATACATTGCTTAATTAAATCATCATTATTTTTTGTCCACTCAATGGTTTGATTCAAGCCATCAGGTAAATTTATTTGTGCTTCAAACCCTAATTCTCGCATTGACTTGGTTGGATCGCCATGGCGCTTTCCTGAACGGTCCCAAGGACGTGCCGGTTCTTCTCCAACTTGTGTTGTATTATGTGTTAATTCATTGATAATACTCGCAAGTTCACCAATCGAGGTTTCAACGCCTGAGGCAATATTATAGACCCCCCCTGCATCCCCTTTGAGTGCACATGCCATTAAACCACGTGCAACATCATCTACATGAATAAAATCACGCGTTGCGATACCGCCATTTTCAACAGGCAATGCTTCTTGATGTAACGCCTTAAAAATAAAAGTGGGCGTTACATTCCGCCAAACCGTATTTGCATTACCACGCCACTCACCCGCACCCAGTACCTCACCAGGACCATAAACATTTTGAAAACGTGCCTTCACAAATGGCATGTTATATCGCATAAAATAATAATTACCGTAAAACTCACCAAATATTTTTGACATTTGATACGGACTATCTAAATAAAGAGACACTTCCTCTTGTTCAACCGTTGCTTCTGCATGATCAAATGTTTTTTTCGCGATAGTACAACCTGCTGCAGCATAAACCACTTTTTTGAGTGATTTAAAGCGACTTAAACAATCAAATAATTTTAAGCTCGTTAATGTATTATTTTCATGATCTTTCAGTGGATCTTCAATAGAAGACTGATTGCCATGATAGGTTGCTAAGTGAAAAACATAATCTAAATCTTTCGGTAAATCATATAAAATAGCATCTTCTGTAATAGAGCCATGTACAAAATGCAAGGCGGAATCTTCTGGCACTTGCGAAATATCAGCTGATAATAAATTATCCACTACAATGACTTGTTTTGGATTATCCTGAAGTAAGGCTCGCGTTAGATTACTACCCACAAAGCCTGCACCACCTACAACCAATATTTTTTGTCCAGAAAAACCTGTCACTTCCGCCTCCACATCTTTATTACTATTTTTTAAGCAGATTCGCTTTCTTCAACACGCAAATGTGTAAATGTCTGCTCAATACCGTATTGAGCATAATACTCAATCGCAGCTTTCACCCCAGCTTCAAGTGGTGTACTCACAGACCAAGCAAAATCATTTTCTGTACGTGAAGGATCCAGTAAAATTGTAAAGGCATCGTCTGGATTACGTGGGCGCACCTCAACAGGCTTATCTAAGCTCATATCTAATGCTTTAAGTGTTGCATTAAATAATGCTTCAATCGATACATCACCACCAGAAGAAATATGATAGTAGCCTTGACCCGTACCTGTTACTGCTTTCTCAACACAATCAATTAAATCTTGAATGTAAACAAAGTCACGTCGCGTATCCATCACAAAACAAGGTTTTTCAGCCGTCAAACGATGATAAAAAGTAGGCAGTGGACCGCTAATATTACGTGGGCCATAAGCATTCGCTAAACGAAACGAAACAAAATTCACACCTGATAATTCAATATAATGCTCAGCAGCTGTTTTGCTAATCGCATAGCTACTGCCACGTGAATTAATATGGTGATCCAATGTAACAGGCTGCTCTTCTGGCTTTAATCCATAACAAAGTGCTGTTTGAAAATAAACAATGCGATTGCAATGAGCCGCTTTAGCCGCAGCAACAACATTGACCGTTCCAAGCACATTGGTTTTACAATCTTCAACCCAATTATCTGGATCTTTATATGAAGCCGCTGTATGAACCACAACGTCTGGTTTAAATTCTTGAAACAAATCCATCATTGCTTCTGTGTTTGCAATACTTTCTTCAACCAATGTTAAATTGGCATGGGACACCAAATTATCACGTCGACCTGTCTCAAAATTATCAATAGCAAGTACGGTATCACCTTTGGCTAATAACCTATCTGCTAAATGTGAGCCGACAAAACCTGCTCCCCCTGTAATCAATACGCGCATGACTAAACTCTCCTGTTTGTTATATGTTTCTAATTTTTATTCGCACACAGCAACCGAATTTTTTAATAAATGCCTATAGCTTGCTGCTTGATCATGAAACTGCTGTTGCCATACTTCATAGCACAAAAAACCCCATTGCTTTCGGCTAAATTGCTCGGATTTTTCAAAATCTGCCATAACATGTCGATAGTCAATAAAACCATTTTGACGCCGAACACCCGAACTTAATATATCCAAAAAATATGCTTTTGTGCCGCCTTGCATCCACTCCGTCAGCGGAACAGGAAAACCCATTTTATCCTTTCGACTCAGTACTTGCGAAGGTAAAATACGCGAAAAAGTCTGCTTAAGCAAATGCTTCATACGCCCATCTTTAAATTTAATATTCGCAGGAATCGTCGCCATAAATTCAATCAACGGATGATAAAGAAAAGGCACTCGTGCTTCAAGCCCATGCGCCATGCTCATGCGATCTTCTACATGTAAAAGACCTGGCAATAGGCATTTAAAATCAAAATGCGTCATGCTATCAAAATAAGACTCTGCCTTTTCAAACTTTGCAGCGCTAAATACATCTAAAAACTGATGATATACATATTCTTGCTCTAAAGCATTTAAATTGACTTCATCTGCTAAATCAGGTGCACGATTAACCAAAGAAAAATAACGTTTTTCAAGCGACTCAAATAAACCTTGACTCCAAAAACGTTTCAACAGGGGTCTATAAGCTTTGAGGACTTCTAAATTCGGAATAATTGATTCTGCCGTTACAACAAAACGACCTGTTTTGTAACTGCCTTCTATTGCGGCTTTAATACATTGTTCAAAATAAGCAATGACATACCGTGCATATCCTCCAAATATTTCATCACCGCCTTGGCCACCTAAAACAACCTTGACATGTTTTGCCGCCATTTCAGACACCATGTATTGCGGAAAAACACCAGGCCCTGCAACAGGAAAATCTAAGTGATACATCACACGCTGTAATGTCTGTTCAAAATCATTTGCTGTCATATCGCAAATATGTAATGTTGAATTTGATTGATTAGCAACATGTTTAGCATACGCGCTTTCATCATATTGCGCGCCTTCAAGAAAGCGTCCATGAAAAAAAGGCAAGGCTGACTTTTTCTCTTCTGACGCCAACAAGCCAATTAAACTCGAATCCACCCCTCCACTGACATAAGCGCCAACATTTACATCTGCCCGCAAATGTAACGCCACCGATTCAGACAGCAATTCTTCTAGACGATTTGAAAAATAAGCTTCTTCGCGAGAATAATCAATTTGATAATGCACATCCCAATAACGCCAAGTTTTCATGCCTTCTGGCATAATAAGCATCGCATGCGCAGGCTCGAGCTGGTGTACATGCTCAAATAATGTTTGCTCTCCCATGGGGTACTGAAACGTCACATACTCAACAAAAGCTTGTCGATTAGTTGTTAAAGCGGGTAAAAAAGGCAATAACGCTTTACTTTCTGATGCAAAATACAATACATCACTTTGTCTCGTATAATAAAAAGGCTTGATGCCAAAATGATCACGCGCACAAAATAATTTTTCACCATCCCAAAGTGCAAAAGCAAACATGCCTTTAAAATGCTTGACGCAATCAACGCCATACACGCGATAAGCAGCTAAAATAACTTCTGTATCTGAGTCTGTCTGAAAAGACCAATGCGGACGCAATGCTTCTTTAAGTTCAAGATAATTATAAATCTCGCCATTAAAAACAATCACATCACCTGTGGCTGCCTGCATCGGCTGATCAGCTTCTGCTGATAAATCCAAAATACTTAATCGACGATGTGCAAATCCAATATTTCGTGTATCGTTCGACCAAAGGCCATGCGCATCTGGACCTCGATGCGCAATCAAATCTCCCATGACTGAAAGTTTTTGATGAAGGCCTTCTATTTTTCTTTTTTTTGTATCAAATATACCCGCAATACCACACATACAATTTCAAAATCCATCTGTTTATTATTAATTTTTGATTAATACTGCTTAAATGGGTCTTTAATCACGAACATTGCATCACGCTCAGGACCTGTAGAAATTAATACAATCGGCACGCCAAGTAAACCTTCAATGCGTCGGACATAAGCCAATGCATTATCCGGTAAATCCGCTAGTGCAGTACAATTTTCTGTCGATTCAGACCAACCTGGCATGTCTTCATAAATAGGCACTAAATCTTCATAATCTTCTGCCGCCTGCGGTGGGTAGTCTAAAATATCGCCTGCTTTATTTTGATATTGGACTGCAATTTTAACGGTTTGCATGCCATCCAAAACATCTAGTTTTGTTAAACAAATGCCTGACAAACTATTTAACTCAATAGCACGTCGCAAAAGCACCGCATCAAACCAACCACAACGCCGAGGACGCCCCGTTACCGCACCAAACTCATGACCTCGACTCGCTAAACCTTGCCCAATATCATCTTGCAACTCTGTTGGAAAAGGCCCACCACCCACGCGTGTCGTATAGGCTTTTGTTACCCCTAAAATATAATCTATTTGCCGAGGGCCAATCCCTGAACCCGTGCTCACACCACCCGCACAAGTATTGGATGACGTCACAAATGGATAAGTACCATGGTCTATATCAAGAAACACACCTTGCGCGCCCTCAAACAACATGGAATCACCAGCACGTGCATGTTGCTGAACTTCACAAGCAACGTCACGCACCATCGGGGTTAATAAATCGACCCAAGCACTGGATGCTGTGAGAACATCTTCAAGCGCAATGGGTGCGGCATGATAGTACTCAGTTAATAAAAAATTATGATATTTCAAAAGTTTCGCAAGTTTTTCAGTAAAACGCTCCGGATGCAACAAATCACTAACACGAAGCCCACGTCGTGCAATTTTATCTTCATAGGTCGGACCAATACCTCGCCCTGTAGTACCAATGGCCTTACCCGCACTTTGTGCTTCACGCGCCTTATCTAAAGCAATATGAGAAGGCAAAATTAAAGCACATGCCGGACTCACAAAAAGTCGTGCACGCACATCAACGCCCTTGGTTTCAAGCTCGGTGACTTCTGACAGTAAAGCGTCTGGTGACAACACCACACCATTGCCAATATAACAACGCACACCCGCATGTAAAATACCAGATGGAATCAAGCGTAAAATCGTTTGTTCACCTTTTATTTTTAAGGTATGCCCTGCATTATGACCACCTTGATAACGCACCACCGCTTGCGCATGCTGCGTTAGCCAGTCAACCACTTTACCCTTTCCTTCATCACCCCAATGCGTCCCTAAAACAACAACGCGTTTACCCGCCATGTGTACTTACTCCACTTTTTTTACGTGTTAAACCTTGTTTGAAATAATCAAAAAAAGCACTGCTTTGATCAAGCACCAACATACTGCCTTTATCACTAAAACTGCCTTCATATGCACTTAGACTACGATAGAATTCAAAAAATGCCTGATTCTTATTAAAAGCTTCTGCGTAAATTTTTGCAGCATCAGCTTGCCCGAGTGCTTTAATTCGCTCACCATCACTACGCGCTTTTGCCAACGTAACCGTGACCTTTGCATCAGCATCCGCACGAATCGATTCAGCTTCTGCCTGACCATCAGCACGATGCTTATTTGCAATTTTCTGCATATCAGCACGCATCCGTTGATAAATCGCATTGCTCGTATTCGCAGGTAACTCAATGCCTTTAATACGCACATCAACAACATGAATCCCTAATTTGCTTGCACCTTTTTCAGCGCCCGCTCGCAGCACTTCCATCACATCATCACGGCCACCTGAAACAACATCTGAAATCGTGCGTTTACCAAATTGTGCTCTTAATGATGTATTGAGTTGCTGCTCAAGCAATGTTTCCGCTTTAAAGCGATTACCACTTGTTGTCTTAAAATAATGCGACAAATCTACAATACGCCATTTTACATAATAATCAACCAAAACATCTTTCTTTTCTTTGGTCACTATACGTGAAGACTTAATATCTAACGTTTGAATTCGTGTATCAAAAAGACGTGCTGTTTCAACAAAAGGAAGTTTTACATGCAGCCCTGGCTTTAATACTTTGATTTCATGTGTTTGTGCGTCTTGAACCAATCGACCGAGTCGAAGCAAAATACCTTTCTCACCCTGCGTCACGGTAAAAAAACAACCCAATAAAACCATCAATACAAAGAGAGCAACCCCCATCAATAAAATTTTTGTTGCCTTCATGACCGGCTCCTCCCTAAACGTTCTGTCGGCCTTGTGGTTTGCCGGCCATCTAAAACCCCCACACCTGTTGGGTTGTTCGCATTATTAGCTAGATTATTTTGGCTTAATACCAAAGGGTCTTCAGCTGCAACCGGGTGATTTGTATGAGCACCTGATAACTTATCTAATGGCAAATATAACAAATTACCTGCCTTTCCATCGACAACAATGGTATTGCTCCGACTTAATACACGCTGCATTGTTTCTAAATACAAACGCTCTCCCGTTACAGCAGGCGATCGCAAATATTCAGGCAATACCGCTAAAAACTCAGCAACAGAACCTTTTGCACGTAAAACCACTTGCTCGGCCGTCGCTTTTGATTCTGCCGTAATACGCTTCGCGTTTCCTTCAGCAATTGGAACCACACTGGCTTCATATGCTCGCGCTTGCTCTTTAAAACGCTTTTCATCCTCTTGTGCTTTAATGGCATCATCAAATGCATCTTGCACATTTTCAGGCGCTCTTGCAGGCTGCGGCGAAACGTTCACAACTTTAATGCCTGTTTTATAACTTTTTAAAATGGCAATTAAAGACTCCTGAACATTACTACCCCATAATTCACGACCTTCGGTAATGATTTCATCTAGTTTTGTTGTACCAATCACCTGTCGCAAAGCACTTGAAGTTGCTTGTTGTAAGCTCTCAATTGGATCTGAAACATTAAATAAATAAGCTTCTAAATCACCAATACGGTATTGAACCACCAAAGCAACCGACACCAAATTCTCATCACGCGTCAGCATTTGTGCGGTATAAGAATAATCAGAGACTCTATCAACATTGACTTTTATTTTTGATTCTATAATTCGAGGAATCCAATGCGGACCCGGGCCCACCGTTTTTACATAACGTCCAAAACGAAGTACAGCCGCTTCCTCAGCAGGATCAACAATAAAAATGCCCGACAAAGCCCATAAAATAACAGCCGCAATCATCAAAAAAACAATAAGAAAAGGCCCACCATTATCAGACTGCTCAGTATGATTGCCTGATGTACGATCAAAAGGTGATTTAGAACCGCCTGACTTTCCAGCATTTAAAAACATTTTTTTAAACTGACGGTGAAAGCGTTTCAACGCTTCATCTAAATCAGGTGGCTGATCTTTCGAACCCCATGGTGTTTTGCCTTTATCAGGCCCATCCCATCCCATAACCTACTCCCCAATGTTTCCATAAGAAAAGTAGGATTTTAGGGGGGTTCCTGAATAGACGCAAGTTTATTTAGGGGTTTTATCAGAACTAAGTGTTTTCAATGCTGATTCAGCTGTATAATTTCGCTCTGTTGATGGCTGACTTTCACGAAATAAACCAACATTCACCAATGCACTGTCTGAATAAGAAGCTTCAGGGTCTGTCGCATGCATCATGGCTTTATATTCACTCACACAAGGTAGCGTATACAGCCCCACACAAGATAATAACCACAACACACCTCGCTTAAATGATTTAAACCATGTGTAATTATCGGTAGCACTGTAGGTCAGCATTTCTTCTTTAAAAGCATCCAGAGACATCACCCGACGCATTTCCTGCAAACGATCTTCTGGCTTTTGTGTTTCGTCTTCGGCAATATCACGTAACTGCTTTAACCAAGCATGCTTTAAATCACGCGTTTCTTTATTTTCAAATAATTTAGAACGACCTGTGTAAGATGAGTCATATTTAGGTTTTAAATATTTTTCGAGTGCTGAAATTTCTTTAAGCATTGCATCCAAACGACGATAATCTTCTGCATGCAGAGCATCAAACACTTGTAACTCTGACACATCCATATCAACTGTTCGACTCAAATGATTCAAGGCTTTAATCCCTGTGTTTTCATACGTACATATTCCAAAACAACTTAATATCCATGTCAGGCAACGTCCAATCCCTGCCATCGAAAACCCTGGTGTACTGGCAAACATCTCTGTCTGAAATTGCTCATTCATGCGTGCTTGTACCGCTTCAATCTGTGAGCGAACAGTTGCCTCTTCATCGGCATCCTCAAGACAGGCTCGAAGCGCTTGAACATGGGCGCGTTTAGTTCTGTATGTCTCTTCATTTTCAAACAAATAAAATAAAAAATCATGGCTAATATCATCATAGCTTTGGCCCAAATAATTTTCTAAATCTGAAATATATTTGGAAATAGCCTCTAAACGACAAGAGCCTGAATCTTCTAAATCAAATATATCTAAATCATTAATCGGCTTTTTGTAAAGCAAATTAAACACTTTAGATTCAAATGCCTTTTTCCCAGACACTTGTGATGCTATGGCAGGCTTCAATGTCTTTCTCAATGCATCGGTATATAGTGCACCGGCATGTTCCAAATCAAATTGCTTGTCCTTTTGAATACGCACTAATTCGGCATTTAAGGCTCTATCAATACCTTCTGCTCGTGCCCTTGTTTCCCGTGCTTCAATCCAACGGCCCTCCGCTTTACGCTGCTTAAAAAAAGCAATATGGGATGGGCTATCTAACATACGTGTCACACGCTCGCTATACGACGCTTCGTTGACTCGTAATTTAAAATATTTTTCTGAAGATAAATCTAGCGGCTCAAGAAACTTCTTCATCGCATCATCAATCACATCTTCAAGCCATAAAGAAATTTTCCCCGGTGGTAAGGTCAGTGTTTGCTCTGCTTTATCTGCTGCACACAGTAGTTCTCGAATGATATTACGATTTAAATCATCTAAACCACCTTCTTTCATAATGCTTTTATACACAGCACTCAAGCAATCATTAACCGCACGATTTAATTCCTGAGGCACCGTATCGCCCCATATAACACTTCTAAATAAATTACTAAACACATCAGCAGTTAAGACAGGGTAGCGAATGAAAGCACTGTTTATATTAAAATGCTGCTCTAATTGTTGTACAGCTTCTGCAAATACTCTCGCTTTCTCCCTCGCTTCCTCTTGATGTTCTTCAAGTAATTCTGATTGACCAATCGCTTTTGGCACAACCTGTAAAACATTCATTGCAGAATAAGCCCAGCTATACAGGCTCCCATCTTGAGGCATATACGGCGCAATATGTGTTTGGTAGGCCGTCTGACCTGATTGGCTCGCATTCGCATACACGCCATAAGCATTCACTACATAAGGATGCATATTCATAAACGCTGAGCCCAATGCACTAAAGACATTAAGAGAATACTTTAAATACATAGGCTTATAGGCATTATCATTCAAACTCCGAGTTTCTTGGAAAAAATCGGTCCACCCTTTTAAGTAACCAGGAAGATGTTTTAAACTGAGAGGCGATGAATCATCTCCATTTTCATCGATACGATCACGAATAGACTGACTAACAGCATCGAGTCCTAATTGCTCTTCAACTCTATCGACCAATGGAACGGTCCGTGTCAATGCTTCAACTGTTGCATCTGTTTCAAAGGCTTTTATTGCAGCGGCAAGTTTTCTATTAATGCCTCCTGTAGGAGGATTATCAACGTCAACCTCTGCTGCACCCAATGCATGTAAATCAGCGATTAAAGTATCATTGAGTCTTATCGCTAAATCATGATTTCTTTCTATTTGTCTAAAGCGCACTTCAAGCTTATCTAAACATGCCTGATGCTCAGGTTTATGTGTATCAATCACAGGATAAGTTCTGGATGACAGCGGTAATTTAAGTGCTTGAAGCAATTGCTGACTCAATGCTAAATCAACCCTTTCAAGATGAGGCTGTAAAATTTGATACGCACGGGCCACTCGGCGACGCTCAACAAGAGAAGGGGCCGGATGGGTTAAATACGCCAAAGCCATTCGAAGCACGTCCTCGACGTCCTCTTTTTTACTTTCTTGCAGTGTCTTATGAGCACAAGCCATTTCGAGTCGTTTTTCTAAAAATGCATTGTCTTGAAATTCTCTGATATCACTTAAATCAACCACACCACCCAGTGTATCAATCAATTGACCATAATAAGCATCTAATTTCGTTATAAGTGGTGTTGTCAAACTTCCAAGCGCACTCGAAGAAACCACTTCCATCTTGTCAGACAAACCAGCCAACTGCACTAAACAATGATTTTTAAGCAAAATCACCAATTCTCGAATCGCGCGTTTAGATTCACTATTTAATTCTGTCGCTTTGGTTGAAATTTCAGACAACAGGGTCGATGCTTTTGAAGCAATCAATAAATAATAATAAACGTCTAGCGGACTACCTCTCAAGGCACCCAATGCATCACTTAATTCGGCAGACACTTTCTTTAAACGACCGAGGCCTGGTGTACCCATCTCAGTTTGCACAGCACGCTGAACACGATCAAATGTCGCCGTTTCCTCTGCATCACCGGCAACAAATTCCCTCAATTTTGCAAATATATTATTTGAGTCTGAGAAAAAATCTTGTAACCCTTCTGTATTCTCATCAAGCACCTGACCTAAAGCTGTGGTTAACTGTACCAACAACGAGTAATCAACCCCGCCTTTTCTAGCTGGCCTTAATTGGTCAAGTAACAAACCAGGTACATAAGCCGTGGCACTCGACTTTTCCATCATGTTTTTTGCTTTTTTAGATAGGTCTGCAAAAACTTTTGATGAAAAAAGTGTTTTTATCTTTTTAAATTCAGGTTCAAATGCCCCTAAAGTATCCGGTTCAATATGAGTAATCAGTTGGAAAGCTTGATAAAAAGGATCTACTGCTCGAGGTAGATTGCACGCCATTACAGGCCTTATCTGCGACACTGCAGCCCCTACCTGAGTGCTCTGAGCCCAACTAGACGCGCCGGCTGCATACGCTGAAGAAGCATTGTACATACCTGCAAAGGCCCCTCCTGCACGAGTGTTCTGAACCCAACTAGACGCGCCGGCTGCATACGCTGAAGAAGCATTGTACATACCTGCAAAGGCCCCTCCTGCACGAGTGTTCTGAACCCAACTGGACACACCTGATACACACGCTGGAGACGCATTGTACATACCTGCAACGGCCCCTCCTGCACGAGTGTTCTGAACCCAACTGGACACACCGGCTGCATACGCTGAAGAAGCATTATATGCGCTTTCAACCACCCCCCCTGCGCGAGTGCTCCAAAGCCAACTAGACAGACCTATTCCATCTGATTCTATTAATTTTAATCCCGTCTCAAAATAATATAAGGCATTGATTAACTGTTTGATTTGTAAGACTTGAAGTGAATCTGTTGCTTGTTCGACAAAGGGCTTGCCTGTTGTGTTGGGTCTACCTAGTGCTGCTCGAAAGTCAGCATCCGCTGTACAGCGATGCGCTGCTAATTTTTCTGATATCCCGCGCACAAGAGAAAAAATCGTATCTACATAAGCTTTTTTTGCACGCTCTCGTTCAGATAAAGGCTCATCGCCAGCATTTGCGTCCGTATTCGTATGTGTTGCTTCTCTCGCTATTTTGGGCGCTAAAAAAGCATCTTCTCCCGTGCGCTCGCAAAGCCCATCCAATAAAGCTTCTTTCAGCTCTTCTGCAAGGTCAGAAAATAAAACACCATCATTAACGAGTTCTAAAAAACCAGGTGCTGTGGGCTCTTCTTGTACTCTATCTAAACGTTCTACTGGCATAATAATACCTCTCAACAGCTCGTAAACACCCTCCCTTTAAGCCCTAAACGCACATCCTTCAGTGCTAAATAATTCGATTAAACATGATATCCCAAGTACCGTGACCTAAGCGTTGCCCTCTCGCCTCAAATTTAGTCAGCGGTCGTCTATCAGGTCTACTAATAATAGTACCACATTTAGATGCATTGATCAATAAATTATCACCGCTCAACACTTCTAGTATTTGATCTGCATAATTTTCCCAATCGGTTGCACAATGTAAAAAACCATTTGCACGTATTTTCTGTGCTAATTTATGCACAAAAGCCGCTTGAATCAAACGACGTTTATGATGACGTGCTTTCGGCCATGGATCAGGGAAAAATATTTGTACGCCAGCTAGTGCATTGGGTGCAATACACTGCTCAAACACTTGAACTGCATCATAAGGAGCAACACGTACGTTCGTTAAATTAGCATCATGTACATCTGCAACCAAACTACCAATCCCTGCTCGATGCACTTCAACACCAATAAAATTCAGATCAGGTTGTGCCTTTGCCATTTGAACCAATGATTGGCCCATACCAAATCCAATCTCAACAATTGTGTCAGCTGTACGTCCAAATATCTCTGTAAAACACCAATGCTTTTCTTGCATCGGTAATACATAATTTGGTAGCCACTGATCTAAAGCACGTGCCTGACGTGGGCTTAACCGCCCAGCACGCAAGGTAAAGCTTTTAATTGTCCGATGTGCTAAATTATTCATTTAATGACCAAAAGTAAATCATAATTGGCGTATTGTAGCCACTTGCTGTATGCTTGTCACTTATTTTTATCTTAGTTTGATATTTTTTTATTGCATCTTAAAGCATTATTTGATATAAAACGCGACTCACATTTGAATTAAACATTGCGGAGCAACAGCATGTCACGAATCTGCCAAATTACAGGCAAACGACCTACCACCGGAAACCGGGTATCTCATGCCAACAATAAAACAAAAAGACGTTTTATTCCAAACATCCAAAAACATCGTGTTTGGGTTGAAGAAGAAGCGCGCTTTATTACTTTGAAAATCAGCACAAAAGGCCTCCGCATTATCGATAAGCTAGGTATCCAAGCTGTACTCAAAAAGCTTCGTGCGAAAGGCGAAAAAATTTAATTTTAAACCTAATCAGTTAAAAAAAGAGGAATGCCACCATGGCCGCTGTGACAGTTAAAATAAAAATGGAATCAACCGCAGGAACGGGTTATTACAAAACCACGACTAAAAACCCACGTAATCACCCTGAAAAAATGGAACTTATGATGTACGATCCTGTGGTTCGTAAACATGTATTATTTAAAGAGAAAAAAGTGAAATAATTTAATTATTAAATTTTTAACTTTTGAATCCAAAAAAAAGCGCGTTTATCACGCGCTTTTTTGTTTGGAATTTTATAATGCTTACTCCCGATGATTTTCTATTTTTTCTTTATATTTAATCAATTGCCTATCTAACTTATCAACGAGTTCATCAATCGCTGTATACATATTTTCAGCCTCCGCACTGGCATGTAGTTCACTTTTAGGAACGAGTATCGTCGCTTCAGCCATTTGTCTTAACTTTTCCACATTAAAAGTAATATGAATAGCCGTAATTCTATCAAAATGCCTAGATAGCTTACCTAGCTTTTCTTCAGAAAATGCTTTTAATGCATCGGTTATCTCTACTTGATGCCCTGTGAATTCAATCTGCATACACCTACTCCTTAATTTAACACTTAAAAACAAAGCCTTTATTTATTAGTGTAATCGTTTTTTCCTGATTATCAATTAAACATACTTTTCAATTTGCAGTATTCAATCAAGCATGGTAAATTAATTAGCATGATAGAAACGCGAATTACCATTATGAACAAATTAGGCTTGCACGCTCGTGCTTCAGCCAAATTCGTGTCAACTGCTGGTCGCTTCCAAAGTCAAATAGATGTCACCAAAGACAAACAAAAAGTAAACGGGAAAAGTATCATGGGGATTATGATGCTTGCCGCAAGTAAAAATAGTGAACTGACTTTAAGCATTGATGGGCCAGACGAAGCACACATGACCGATGCTCTCGTGAATTTAGTCAATAATTTTTTTGGTGAGGCTGAGTAATCAACAACCTCTACCTGCTTTATTTTTCTTTTTAACCGCGCCACGTCGTTTTCCACGTGCTTTTTTCAAACCCACCAAAGTTTGAAACGGCCCAGATAATGCATACCCTAATGACGCAACAAACAGCATCACTGATGGTGCAGCCGCAATCGTTACAAACAATAAAACAATTAACAACACCTGAATAAACGGAACTTTCCCTTTTAGGTCAATTTTTTTAAAACTATAATATCGAATATTACTCACTTGTAATGCAGCGACTAACAAGAGAAAGCCTACTGCAATCCAGCCGGTTAATATATTTGCGCCATGTCCTGTATGACAAATCCAAACAAAAGAAGCAAGCACCGCTGCCGCAGCAGGACAAGCCAATCCCTGAAAATAACGTTTGTCTGCAGTTTCTAATTGTGTGTTAAATCGTGCAAGCCTTAAGGCCACAGAGGCGGTATAAATAAAAGCTGCGAGCCAGCCAAATTTACCCAGCGATTCAAGTGCCCAGCTATATAATAATACGGACGGCGCAACGCCAAAAGTCACCATATCAGACAAACTATCGTACTCAGCACCAAAATCAGTTTGCGTATTGGTCATACGCGCAATACGTCCATCTAAGGCATCCCATACCATCCCCACAAAAATAGCAATAACAGCTATATCATACTGCCCTTTCAATGATGCAATGATCGAGTAAAAAGCAGAAAATAAACTCGCTGTGGTAAATAAGTTAGGTAACAAATAAATGCCGCTATGCCTGTTTTTTTGCTTCACTGTGCATTCCAAATTAGAATATAATTTTCAAATACTATCACAATATCTGCTGATAAGGCCATTTAGGCCCTACGAAAAGCACGTCGTCCATGATAAAATAACGCGTTTGGTGCTATACTGACCATATTAAGCTTTTTTTAATTTTACCCTGTGATCACTATGACAAAAAAACGTAACCCCAAAATTGTGATTGAAGGGGTCACCCCAGAAGGCAAAGTATTTCGTCCAAGTGATTGGGCAGAACGCATGAGCGGTGCACTCGCAAGCTTTAAAAACAGCCGTATTCATTATTCACCGTTATTACAACCGAGTGTAAATCATGAAGGCTACAAGTGCGTCTTACTTGATCCTAAGTTAAAAGAATCTAGCCCTTAGATTTATCAATCCATTTTAGATTTTGCAAAAGCAAACCAACTGAAAATTTGTGATGAAGATGAGCCAGATTAATATTTACCCTGTTGCACCGCCTTTCGCAGCACTCATCAGCGAAAATAAGTGATTTAGTGCATAATCAATCACTTGGGTTGTATTATCAAAGTTTAAAGCAAAAATTCCAGCAGCAATAAAGGCTAAGCCTTTAGACCCTTCTTTCACACCCGGCTCGCTGGCATGGGCCAACAAAACAGAGCCACGAACAAACCAAAGTACGCCCGCTGTTTGAATCAATAATTTCACGGCCGCCGTTAAATTATCGTCATTATCTGATGAATAAGCTAAAATATTCCCACTGCCAAAGGCTGTGTTTGCGAGTGTACTGACGGCTGTTGGTAAAAAAATAAGCCCCATACCCATAATGCCATAAGCGACCGGTACAAACAGCTTTTCTTGCCCATGTGACTGTGCGCGTGCATCACCTATTTTTCGAAATTTTCCAAGTGCTATGAGCATAAAGCCAATGCCAATAATATATCCAAAACCAGATAAAAGTGATTGTATCGGCGCAAGTGATTTACTCAAATTTATAAAGATAGAGACTAAATCAGGCATAAAACCCCTATTTGCACTTGCAATTTGACGTTTTTAGACGCATATTTAGAACCTTTCTTATTCTTTATAAAGTTGCACTATTATGCAGGCTAACACCTTTACCTTGACCTTGGAAGAGGCATATATGCTAACTCCCGCAGTGAAGCATTTTGTTTTTACTCCTACAACACCGCTAGACTATGTACCCGGGCAGTTTATTACCATGCATATTCAGCGAGATGATAAAATTTTACGTCGAAGCTATAGCATTGCTAACCCACCCAATGCACGCCACCAACTAGAACTGGCTGCAGGCTTTGTGAAAGATGGACCAGGCACCCAATTGCTTTTTAATTTAAAACCTGGTGATACACTCGAAACAACGGGCCCTTTCGGACGTTTGACCCTTAAGCCAGAAGATCCAACACGATATGTTTTTATTGCGACCAGTACGGGCATTACGCCTTATCGCGCGATGCTACCCGCGCTCACCGAACGACTGAATGCAAATCCTAAGCTCCATGTCGTTATTTTACAAGGTGTACAAACCCAAGCAGATTTGCTCTATCATGACGAATTTTTAGCCTTTGCAAAACAACATCCACGTGTAACCTATCGTGCGCAATTAAGTCGTGAAAAACCAGAAGCACTTAAAACAAATGAGCACATAGGTTATGTGCAAAGCAGCTTCCCAGAGCTTGACTTAAATCCTGAAGAAGACATGGTTTACTTATGCGGAAATCCTGGTATGGTAGACGAGTCTTTTTCTGACCTAAAAGACCGTGGTTTCGCCATACAACGTATTGTGCGTGAAAAATATATCTCGCGATAATAACGCGTAGCAAAAGGAGCAACACCCGTGACATATCATGATGAATTATCTCAAACAATTGACCATTTATCTCATCCTGGAAAAGGTATTTTAGCTGCCGATGAAAGCAATAACACCATCGGAAAACGCTTTGATGCAATTGGTGTTGAAAATACCGAGAATAACCGCAGAGATTATCGCTTACTACTCGCTTCAACAGAAAATCTAGAACAATATATCAGCGGTGTTATTTTATTTGAAGAAACGTTTAATCACAAAAACGAAGCCGGTACTTCGGTGCCCGAGCTGTTTGCAGCCAAAAACATATTACCTGGCATTAAAGTTGACAAAGGCCTAATTAATTTACCTAACACTGAGGGCGAACAAATCACCCAAGGCCTTGATGGGCTTGAAGAACGGCTATTGCATTTTAAGAGCCAAGGCGCAAAATTTGCAAAATGGCGTAATGTCTTCAGTATTTCTGACTTTACACCCAGCCTTGTTGCCGTCAAAGCAGGCGCTGAAACACTCGCACGCTATGCCACCATTTGTCAAAATGTAGGCATTGTTCCGATTGTTGAGCCCGAAGTGCTCATCGATGGGAACCACACCATTGAACATGCGGCAGAAGCAAGCGAAGTGATTTTGCATGAAGTATTTAATGCTTTATTTTTACATCAAGTGGCACTGGAGTGCATGATATTAAAGCCCAGCATGATTACCTGTGGAAAAGAAAGTACGCCTTTTAGTACACCTCAGGACATTGCTGAGTACACCTTGAGTGTATTTAGAAACCAAGTACCGGCAGCTGTTCCGTCTATTAATTTCTTATCTGGCGGACAAACACCAGAGCAATCTATTATTAATCTCAACGCCATTAATAACTTTGGTGCGCAACCCTGGATGTTAAGCTTCTCTTACGGACGTGCCCTTCAAGAGCATTGCTTACAAGCGTGGGCAGGTAACGAAGCAAATATTTCAAACGCACAAACAGCTTTACTCAAAGCCGCTGAAGCAAATAGCTTAGCTGCCTGTGGTGAGTACAGCAAAAATAACTAGTATATCCTCAAACATGCTGCTAACTTCGTCTATCTAGACAAAGTTAGCAAACTGTGTCACAATACTCTTTTGTTTTTGGTTGTAACTAATTGCATGAAAAAAATTCTGATGCTTAATGGGCCTAATTTGAATCGCCTCGGGTTACGTGAGCCTGAACACTACGGCACACAAACACTAGAACAATTAGCCCTTTCGCTTGCTGCCAAAGCCGAACAGCATGATCTTATATTTGAATCACAGCAAAGCCATTCTGAATCAGACTTAATTAGAATAATTCATGAGGCGTATGATAACCAAGTGCATTATCTTATTTTTAATCCTGCAGCATTTACCCACACCAGCATTGCCCTACGTGATGCCCTACTTGCTGTTCAGCTGCCTTTTATTGAGGTACATATCAGCCATATATTTTCAAGAGAAACCTACCGTCATGCCTCTTATTTTTCAGATATAGCAGACGGGACCATCACGGGCTTTGGCACCTATGGCTATCACTTAGCCTTAGATGCCATTATTAATCAATTAAATATCCAATTAAATATCATTGAGTGAGACAATAAACTATGGACATTCGAAAAATTAAAAAGTTAATAGAATTACTGACTGAAACAGGTATTTCTGAAATTGAAATTAAAGAAGGGGAAGAATCCCTTCGCCTTACACGATATACAACAAACCCAAACCAAGTTCAAACCGTTACAGAGCATGTTGTTGCCGCACCAGCAGTACAACAAGTACCCGCTGCAACCTCCACAGAGCCTGCTGCAGCTAGCACTGCTTCAATCCCAAATGGACATAAAGTACATTCTCCTATGGTTGGCACCTATTATTCGGCTTCCTCTCCAGAAACCCCTCCCTTTGTAACCATAGGCCAAACCGTTGCCGTCGGTGATACTTTATGCATTGTTGAAGCCATGAAAATGTTTAACGAAATCGAAGCTGACAAAGCAGGTGTTGTTAAAGCGATTCTTTCATCTAACGGTGATCCGGTTGAATATGACCAACTACTTTTTGTCATCGAATAGGAGATCACATACATGTTAAGTAAAATAGTGATCGCCAATCGAGGCGAAATCGCACTACGTATTTTACGTGCCTGTAAAGAGCTAGGCGTGCAAACCGTTGCTGTACATTCGGATGTTGATAAAGATTTACTACACGTACGACTTGCAGATGAAACAGTCTGTATTGGACCTGCTGCATCCCCTAAGAGCTACTTAAATATTCCAGCCATTATTTCAGCTGCAGAAGTAACCGATGCCGTTGCCATTCACCCAGGCTATGGCTTTTTATCTGAAAACGCTGACTTTGCTGAAATTGTAGAACAAAGTGGTTTCCGTTTCATTGGCCCACGCGCTGAAACCATTCGCTTAATGGGAGATAAAGTATCTGCGATTCATGCCATGAAAGAAGCGGGTGTACCCTGTGTACCAGGATCAGACGGTCCGTTAGGCAGTGATGATGCGAAGAACTTAGCGCTCGGTCGTGATATTGGCTATCCTGTGATTATTAAAGCAGCAGGTGGTGGCGGTGGGCGCGGCATGCGCGTTGTACACAGTGAATCTAATTTATTAAATGCCATTGCATTAACCCAAAGTGAAGCCAAAGCTGCATTTAATAACCCTGTGGTATATATGGAAAAATTCTTAGAAAATCCACGCCATATCGAGTTTCAAGTCTTAGGTGATGGTAAAGGAGAAGCTATCCATTTAGGTGAGCGTGACTGCTCTATGCAGCGCCGCCATCAAAAAGTCATTGAAGAGGCGCCAGCCCCAGGCATTACACCTGAAATGCGTCACAGCATGGGTCAATGTGTTGTGAATGCCTGTCGTAAAATGCATTATCGTGGTGCAGGCACCTTCGAATTTTTATACCAAGACGGCTGTTTTTATTTTATCGAAATGAATACACGTATCCAAGTTGAGCATCCTGTAACCGAAAGCATTACAGGTGTTGATCTCATCAAAGAACAAATTCGGATGGCAAGTGATTTACCTCTGCATTTAAAGCAAGAAGAGATTACCTTTAATGGACATGCGGTTGAGTGCCGAATTAATGCAGAAGATGCCAAAACGTTTATGCCATCTCCTGGAAAAATAACGCACTTACATCAACCGGGTGGACCTGGCATTCGTTTTGATTCACATATTTATGGCAGCTATGTCGTACCTCCGCACTATGACTCAATGATAGGTAAATTAATCACACATGGTAAAACGCGCGATGAAGCGTTTGCACGCATGCGCAATGCACTGGACGAGATTATTATCGACGGGATTAAAACCAATCTTGACTTGCATCGAAAACTCGTCAATGACAAAGGTTTTATGGTGGGTGAAACCAATATTCATTATCTAGAAGCCTTGCTAAAAGAAGAGAATTAATATGTTCGAGCTCCACGTAAAGCCCTGTCATAGAGACCATGCAGAAGCCATTTCAGAGCATCTCGAGTCAAATGGCGCTTTGTCTGTGGTACTAGTGGACCAAGAAGATGATCCCATTCTTGAGCCAGGCCCGGGTGAAACCCCGCTTTGGCAGTATTCTATTGCGGAAGCACTCTATGCTAACGCAATAGATGCCGAAGCCGCTTGGCAAGCTTTATTGCTTGATTACCCAACGCTCACACACCATCTACAAGCCTTACCCGAACAAGATTGGGTGCGTGCCTGTTTAGATAATATAAAACCGCTTTTATTTGGAAAAAACGTATGGGTTTGTCCATCCAATCATACGCCACCTGAACCAAATGCAATTAATATCATGCTTGATCCTGGTCTTGCATTTGGCACCGGAACACATCCCACCACCTCACTCTGTTTAACTTGGCTTGATGCTGCTCATACAAGACTCAAAGATAAATTAGTCATTGATTATGGTTGTGGCTCCGGCATTTTAGCCCTTGCTGCTTTAAAGCTCGGTGCTCGCCATTTATATGCAGTAGATTTAGACGAGCAAGCGTTAATCGCAACGCAAAATAATGCTGAGAAAAATAATATCTCTCAAGATAAACTCTCACTTTCACAACCCGAAGCCTTAACAAAACCCGTTGATGTCTTACTGGCTAATATTTTATTAACCCCACTTTTGGCGCTTCAATCACGCTTTGATACACTCTTAAAACCAGGCGGCATACTCGTACTTTCTGGGATTTTAGCCACACAAGCTGAACAGCTGGTGACAAGCTATTCTGCATCTGATTCGAGTTGGACACATCAAGATACACAGTATGAAGATGAATGGGCTTTATTAGTCTTTCAAAAAAATTAGCCTCCTTCAGATACAGGCAGCTTTAAAGCAAGACTGCAAAAAGCCTTAGAAAATACCACAACGCTCTAATTGATAGCGCCGAGCCGCTCTGCAAGCTTTGTTAATCGGTTTGCTTCTTTATTATTATGCACAGCCATCCCAATGGCTTTTTTCTGGCCAATTAAGACCACCCTGCTTTTGCCGCGTGTAATACCTGTATACAATAAATTACGTGCCAATAACGTAAAATGCTGGGTTGCCAAGGGCATCACAACCACCGGAAACTCAGAGCCTTGTGATTTATGAATACTAATTGCGTAAGCCAAATTTACTTCATCTAACTCATTGATGCTATAGGTCTTTAAGCTATTATCAAACTTTATTTTTAACTCCCCTTCTTCTAAATCAATGCTTTCAATCAAGCCTATATCACCGTTAAACACATCTTTATCGTAATTATTACGCATTTGTATGACTTTATCGCCCGGGGCATACACTGAGCCAAACCGCTCAACTTTAGGGGTTGCATGACCATTGAGTTCAGCTTGCAATGCAATATTTAAACTTCTGGCCCCTAAACCACCTCGATTCATTGGGGTTAATACTTGAATATCCTGAATCGGATCATAACCATAGCGCTTGGATAAACGACGTGTCACCACTTCGATTAATTTAGCATGAATTTCTTCTGGGGTTTCTGTGTATAGCGTAAAAAAGTCACTTTGAGCTGAATCATACGATAGAGGCATGCGTCCTTCATTGACGCGATGCGCATTAATAATAATATGAGAATGCGCAGCTTGCCTAAAAATTTCAGTCAAGCGTACCGTTGCAATTTGATTTGATTGAATTAAATCAGATAAAACCGCCCCTGAACCAACGGATGGCAATTGATCAATATCTCCCACAAAAATTACAGCCGTATCTAAGGCAATGGCCTTTAATAAGTGATTAAGTAATACAATATCAATCATCGAAGCTTCATCAATAATCAGAACATCAAGTGGCAATAAATTATTTTGATTATGCTTAAATCCATAGGTTTTCATATCAAAATCAAGTAAGCGATGAATCGTTTTAGCTTCCAATCGCGTTGTTTCTGTCAAACGCTTGGCAGCGCGACCTGTCGGTGCACACAGGCCAATTCTTAATGCTTTTGCTTCAATAATACCAAGTAGGCTTTTTACAATGGTTGTTTTACCCACACCAGGGCCACCGGTCATGATAGCTAGTTTTGATTTCAAAACCACTTCTATGGCTTCACGCTGTGAATCTGATAATTCTAGCGCCGTTTGTTTTTCAACCCAAGGGATCACTTTATCTGAGTCAATGACGCCCCAGGGTGGTACCCCCTGATTGAGTCGCTTTAATTGCTCTGCGGCTTTTACTTCTGCAGTATATAACGAAATAGGATAAATACACGGCATGCCCTGAATGCTATCTTCAACGACAATTTCTTCTTTAATTTCTTCTGTCAAAGCATGGTCAATCACAGCTTCAGGAATATCGAGTAACTCGACGCTTGCCTTAATTAATTTCGTGCGCTCCGCTGCACAATGACCATTATCACAAAGCGATTGCAATACATGGGTCACTCCTGCTTGTGCGCGCATGAGCGAATCTTTTGCAATGCCTAATTTTTCAGCCAAATTATCAGCTGTTTTAAAGCCAATGCCGTGAATATCTCGTGCCAAACGATAGGGGTTTTCTTCAACGATTTGAACCGCTTTATCACCGTATGTTTTATAAATACGAACCGAACGCGCAGTACCCACGCCATGCCCATGTAAAAAAACCATAATACTGCGAATTGCTTTTTGTTCTGCCCAGGCAGAAAGCACTCTATCTTTTCTTTTTTGACCAATGCCTGCAAGGGTCAACAAGCGCTCCGGCGTTTCTTCAATCACATCAAATACAGACTCACCAAAAGCCCCGACTAGTTTTTTAGCAAAGTGTGGACCAATGCCTTTTACCATGCCTGAACCTAAGTATTTTTCAATGCCTTCGAGCGTGGTGGGTTGAACGGCCTTTAAATAATCCGCCTTAAATTGTAAGCCATGTTTTCTGTCATTAATCCATATGCCACGACATTCGATATACTCTCCCGCTGTAATCGATGGGGATGAACCTATCACCGTCACAACGTCCCGATGGCCCTTGACTTTGGTTCGTAGCACACAAAAGCCTGTGGCTTCGCTATGAAACGTCACACGCTCAACAGCTCCCTGTAATTGCTCCATAATATCTATTCTTAAATAGGATTATCGCTGTCAATAAAAGCATGTTCCACACCAAAATGCTGCGCCAAATGTTCACCTAGTGCTTTAATGCCATCTCTTTCTGTTGCATGATGTCCACATGCAAAATAATCTAACCCAAGCTCTTTGGCTTGATAATAAGTGCGCTCTGAAATTTCACCACTGATGTATGCATCCACACCTAATGCACTGGCTTGCTCAATTAAATCTTGAGCGGCACCCGTGCAAAAAGCAAGGTGCTGAATTGATTTTTTTCCACCCAAAACACACTGTGGTTCACGCTGATAAATGCTTTGAATTTTTGCTCTAAATGCATCAGCTGTTAATGCTTCAGATAAACGCCCAGTCCATAATAAATCAGGTGTACCGGAAACTGCATGGCTTTTAACATCTGATAATGCCAATCGTTTTGCCATACAAGCATTGTTACCCAGTTCAGGGTGGCAATCAATCGGTAAATGATACGCCAATAAGTTGATATTATGCTGCAACAAATCGCCAATACGTTGCCGTTTTATCCCGCATATTTCTGGCGCTTCCCCGCGCCAAAAATAGCCGTGATGTACTAAAAGTGCCGAAGCTTTATCTTGGCATGCTTGTTGAATCACAGCATGAGATGCCGTCACTGCAGTTCGAATCCGGGTGATTTCCATTTGCCCTTCAACTTGTAATCCATTAGGCGCATAATCTTTAAAATGATCTACTTTTAAATAATCCGCTAAATAATCTAAAAGTACCGTACGTGTCGTCATGCTTATTCCATTATATTATATTTTATTTACCTTCCTAAACAACGTTTGATATTCGCGCCTAACACTGAAAATTTTTCTTCTATCCGCTCATACCCTCTATCTACATGATAAACACGCTCAACCAATGTTTCACCTTCAGCAGCAAGTCCTGCTAATACAAGGCTTGCCGATGCACGTAAATCAGTTGCCATTACAGGTGCACCAGTTAAATACTCAACACCTTTAATCATTGCGGTATTGCCATTCAAACGGATTTTAGCCCCCATACGTTGTAATTCTTGCACATGCATAAAACGATTTTCAAAAATATTTTCAACCACCGAAGCTGACCCTTTAGCAACTGTATTTAATGCCATAAATTGTGCTTGCATATCGGTCGGAAAACCCGGATAAGGTGCTGTTGAAATATCAACTGACTCCGGACGCTCACCTTGCATATCCAACGTCACCCAGTCGTCTCCGATAGTAATTAATGCACCTGCCTCTTCAAATTTACACAGCATCGATAAAAAATTATCAGGACAAACCCGTTTAACTGTTACTTTACCACGGGTCATCGCTGCTGCTGTTAAATAAGTTCCCGCTTCGATTCTATCTGGCAATACGGTATAACTTCCACCGGTTAGTGCATCAACGCCTTCTACTTCAATTGCGTGTGTCCCAGCACCTGTAATTTTAGCGCCCATACTGATTAAAAAATTAGCTAAATCAACGACTTCAGGCTCTCTTGCTGCATTTTTAATTAGCTTTGTACCTTCAGCAAGCACTGCTGCCATTAAAATATTCTCTGTGCCTGTGACGGTCACTGTATCAAAAACTAATTTCTTGCCTTGTAGGCGCTTTTTCTTTGTTCGCGCTCGAATATAGCCACCCGATACATCAATATCAGCCCCCATGGATGTGAGTGCTTTTAAATGTAAATCAACGGGACGCGTACCAATGGCACATCCACCCGGCAAAGATACATCAACCCGTCCAAAACGAGCCAATAAAGGCCCTAAAACTAAGATAGATGCCCGCATCGTTTTTACTAAATCATAGGGCGCAACCAAATCACCTACTGTATTGGCATTCACTGAAACATGCATTTTCTCATCAACAACAAGATGTGCACCAAGCTGCCCTAATAACTCCATCATGGTCGTGACATCATTGAGATGAGGCACATTTGCAATGGTGACAGGCTCTGTCGCCAATAAAGTTGCCGCCATAATAGGCAAAGCTGCATTTTTAGCCCCTGATATTACAATGTCACCATGCAGTGGTTGACCGCCACGAATAACTAATTTATCCACGTTCTTTCTCCCACTCAGCTTCTGTCCAAGTTTTCATCGTCAGTGCATGTAAATCGCCCGATGTAATCACATCTTGTAATTGACTATAAACCCACTGCTGCCGCGCCACAGGACGCAGTCCATCAAAATGATTAGATACAATCGTTAATTCATAGTGATATCCATCGCCGAATACATGTACATAAGCCACCCCTGCTTCGGCAAGCAAACGCGCTTCAATTTCATCATGGCTAATCATTATTTAATTCCCCTAAAAACAAATCACTTATCCCGCAAAATTTTGCTAAATCAAGCATTGTATCCGACATGTTTTGCATCAATAAGCTGTTTTTTTTAAGTCGACATAAACGTTTTGCTTCAATAAATAAAGCAAGACCTGCCGTATCACACTGTAAAACTTGACTTAAATCAAACAAAAAAGACGATTTTGGATGCGCATGTAGCACCACTAAAAAACGTTTTAATTCGGCTGAAACTGTATCAAAAACTAAAGACTCAGCAGGAAAAAACCGAACGGGTTGATGCGCCATTATGCGGCCTCTTTTGAATAACTTTTTTCATGGCTTTTCGCTTCAAGCTCAGCAATTAACGTATTCATATCTGAGACCCTTAATATTTGCCCAAATTGCGTTTTAAAACTTTGCAAAAGACTAACGCCTTCTACACTAAAATCATAAATTTTCCATGAGCCTTTTTTTAACACCAAACTATAGCTCAATGGAATTTTTTGCCCGCTCGGGCGGATTATAACACTATTTACACGTGTAAAGCGCCCACTGGGTGCAGCACGTTCAGGTAAAAACATAATTTTTTCATTCGAATACTCTGCTAAAGGCGCTGAATACGTGCGTACCACCAAATCTGTAAACGCACTTGTAAAACGTGCTCTTTCTGTTTCTGACGCCCGAACCCATGCCGCGCGACCTAAAACCGAGCGCGCCATGCCCCTCACATCAATATGTGGCAATAAATATTCACGCACGGTTTGACGCACAATTTTAGGATTGGTTTTTAATTTTGCTTTGTTTTTATCCAATATTTCAACCATATTACCGGCTGTTGTTTCAAGCATCGGCACAGGCGAGACCGCAGACCATGCAGTGACTGTCATACTCAAACAAAGCATGCCGAACAACACACGTAATCCTTGCATATTTCTTCTCCGTCTAAACTTCAAGATGCTTTGACACTAAATAATAATTGGCCAATAATATTTTCTAAAATTACGGCTTCTTGCGTCTTTTCAATGAGATCGCCGCCACGTAAATATGGGTGCGCCGGATCGTCCTGAAAACCTGGCACAATACTAATATAATTTGAACCCAATAAAACCTCCGATAAAATAC
>JAALKW010000042.1 GCA_011087865.1 Legionellaceae bacterium | reverse complement strand
GATTTAGTTTTAACCTATGGCTCGACGATGGGAGTAGAGGCAACTTATTGGCGGTTTCCCTCAATTTCATTATCTTGTAGTTTGTATAGTGGTTTGGGTTGTGTTTATGAGCCAGCTTCAAAGCAAGAATTGACCGATTTTTTAGAAAAAATACCAGGAGCTCTTCCTCGTGAATCTTGTTTTCGATATGGTTATTTTGCAAGTACAATTGAGACGAATACCTATCAATACTATACACCGACATCCGCTTCAGAGGGGAAATTTTGTGGGAAAGAATTAAGTATGGATCTAGCGATGATAAGGATAATTAAAAAATCATCGTTCGGACTTTTAATGAAGCGATTACAAGGTTGGGTTAATTATAAAATGTCTGGCTAATAGTTATTACAAATTGATTTATAAAGGAAAAAAATGCAAAAGGAAGGAAATAAGAAAATTAGGCTTGCCGTGTTAGTGAGTCACCCTATTCAGTACTTTGTGCCTTTATATAAAGCGATTTCTCAACGTGATGATATAAACTTGAGGGTAATTTATCATTGTAAAGCAGGAGTTGAGGCATACTATGATGTTGATTTTGGAAAAAACATCAAGTGGGATCTTTCCTTACTCGAGGGATATCACAGTCAATTTCTTTCTAAAAAATCTGTAGCGTTGCAGTTGGATTTTAGAATCATCAAAGCACTAATGTTTAAAAAATATGATTCATTGATTGTACATGGTTATGCAAGTGCAACACATGTTCTTGCCATTATCTTGGCTAAGTTTATGGGAGTGCAGGTATTATTACGTGGTGACACTCGATTAGATAAGCGGCATAAGCAATCAGCATTCTGGAAGTTACTCTTTAAGCGCATTATTTTTAAGTTTGTTGATGGATTTTTAACTATAGGATCTTTAAATGAACTCTATTATCTTTCATTTGGTGTTGCTCAAAAGCGTATTTATTTTTCTCCTTTTAGCGTAGATAATTCAACATTTGCATTAAATATTAATGAGCGATCAGAGAAACGATTATCTTTCCGGAAAAAAATAGGTATTCCTAAGGATGCGATTGTTATTTTATTTGCTTCCAAATTAATAAAACAAAAAAGGGCAATAGATCTTATTCAAGCCTTCTTTAAATTATACTCCAATTATCCTAATGCGTGGGTCGTGATAGCCGGTTCTGGTTATGAGGAACCTTTGCTTAGGCGCACATGCGAGTCAATGAAACTCAGTCGTGTTTTATTCCTGGGTTTTCAAAATCAGTCTGAATTAGCAAGGCTTTATGCTGCTGCTGATTGTTTTGTGTTTCCTTCAGCAGCGGAGCCATGGGGCTTAATTTTGAATGAAGTGATGGCTGCAGGGCTGCCTGTTATCGTTAGCGATGAAGTAGGCGCAGCACCTGATTTGGTTCTGAATAAAGGATGTGGTTTTGTATATCCATGTGGTGATGTGAATGCGTTAAGTCGAGCGATAGGTACGTTGTTAAGCTCAAAAATATTGCGAGAAAAAATGGGGAGCCGAGCAAAAGAAATTATTCAAAAATGGGATATAAAGCACTCGGCTACAAGTATGGTTTCTGCTTTAAAGGAATTGCGATGCAGCAGATAAGCCTTAATTTATCAAGCGTTTCTAAACTTGATTATAAGGTGAAGTTAGGAGTGGGTTTTTTTAGGGTATCCAAAAATTTATCAATTGCAATGGGCTTGTATTGTTTTATATTACTTTTCTTAAGTATTCAATTTTGGGTAAGTGATTCGGCTCAAGAAATATTCTCTATACTGGGGCTCCATCTGGCAAGCATTGTTGCTTTATATGTATTTGGGAAGCTTGAACCTTGGGGGGGAGCTAAATATCACTGCTTTGGAGGGATTGTTCTTTGTTTTGCAATATTTTTTAGATGGGCAGCAGTGCTTAATATATTAATCTATGGCCTTAAGCTTGAAAGATGGCCGCTCACGATACCTGTAGATGGTTCATATCTCCGTATTATTTATACAGGAGAAATTAATACAACTTTTGGTATTTTATTGCTTGTGGCTGTATGGAAAATAACCATGGAATCTAAAATAGGGAAAATAGCATCTATCGAATCGGGGGCTAGGATAAAAAAATATGAAGCATCGAGTCTATATATATTAACATTAATAACACAATTTTTATTACGGATATTACACATAGACTTTGGGGGTATGGCTCAAATTGTAAGCGCATTAAATTTTTTGGGTATAGTTTCAATTTATATTTTTTCTATCAATAATAATATTGGCAATGTTAAGTTTAAAGCAATAATTAAGGCGTTTTTTTTAGCGCTTCCTTTGGTGATATTGGCATTAAAATCAGGAATGAAAGAGGCTTTTTTAATGCCACTTATTTCAATGGTATATCTTCTTTGGAATAAGTGGCATAGCTTCAAATGGAAATTGCTCTTAATTGTGTGTGGAAGTTTAATATTGAGTTTATCTCAATTTTATGTTAAATATCTTCGAGAAGAAAGCTGGGGTAGTCATAAAGAATATTCTACAATTGAATTACTTTCCGGAGCAGGAGAACGGATAACGCTACCTATGTTGATGCATTCTAGTGAAAGTATGTTGTCTCGTATAGATTTAACACTCACACATGCCTTTACGGTCGCAATTAAAGAGAGGGATGGGGTGAAACCAATCGAAGTTTTTGCTTCAATTCCTTTGATTTTTATCCCTCGTATTTTATGGCCAGAAAAGCCCGCCTTTCAACCCGGTGCAGAGCATACGCGTCGCATTTTGAACAGCAATATAAGTTTGAGCGAGATTAGGACAGCAACAGCGGCTGGCTTTTTTACTGAATATTATTTGGGCGGTGGTCTTATAGCCCTAGTTTTAGGTATTATACTGTATGGCTATTTGGTAGCCAGGCTACAAATTATGTCGTTTTCACACCTCTCGTTTTTTGGTCAATACTCATTCAATTTGATGTTATGTTACGCGGCAATTCGTCTTGATGAAAATAGCATAATATATTCATATGCGGGAGTAATTTTGTTTTTTTTGATTGCGATGCTTACATTTAAAGGGCTAAAAATTTTGCAGAGCAAGTACTAGTTTGCGTTTAGCCCAAGATCTTAAAATATATGATTATATTTTTTCAGTAAGCTTCTTTATAAAAAAGTTACATTTAGGATGGCCATAATGAGGATTTTGTTTGTTGGTGAGTCATGGCGCGGTTCATGTGCAAGAAGTATAAAAGAGGCGCTTATTGATCAAAATAAAATTTACATAGATGAAGTATCTGAAGAGAGTTGTTACAAATTTACGCAAAATTTGTTTTTAAAGTTAATTCATAGATTATTTAAGCCACTTTATAGAAGGGAATTTAACCGATCCATATTACATAAAATACGATCAACAAAGCCTGATATTTTTATGGTTTACAAGGGATATACAGTAGCTTCTGATTTGATTCAAGAGATTAAAAAACTAGGTGTAAAAACAGTTAATATATACCCAGACTGCTCTCCGAGCGGTCATGGAGTGACTCATCAAAAAGCGGTTGGCCAATATGATTTAGTGATTTCAACGAAAATTTTTCATCCAGCGCTTTGGCATAACTTGTATAGTTACAAAAATCGATGTGTATTTGTTCCGCAGGGCTATGATCCAGCGCTGCATTATTTTAATGATATACCTTCTTTTTTTAAAGTTGATATTGTTTTAATTGCAACTTTTCGAGTTCAATACGGAGATTTGATGATAGAGTTTGCAAAAAAAATAAATGATAGAGAGATTTCTGTGACAATAGGAGGTTATGGATGGGATGCCATTCGGAAAGAGCTTCCTCAGCATTGGCATTTGACGGGAGCTGTTTCAGGCCATGAGTACGTGTCGTTACTTCGCTCGGCTAAAATATGTATTGCACCACTACATGAGCATCAATCGGAAAAACGATTGGGTGATGTTGATACAACGCGTACTTATGAGTTGGCAGCTGCAAATTGTTTTTTTATACATCGTAGAACAGAATTTGTAGAGCAATTATATCAAGGGGTTGGTTTACCTTTGTTTGATTCTGCTGCAGAATTAGCGGATATTACAAAATATTATTTAACACGAGATGATGAAAGAAAAAAAATAACGGAGTTGGCTCATCATAAAGCAGTACCTGCGTATTCAACTCATGCGCGCGCTGCGGAAATTGTATCAATATTGAAGCAAGAATTGCTGTAAAGTTGAGAAGGATTAAAAGGATTTTATGAAAAAAGCATTGATAACAGGAATTACAGGGCAAGATGGGGCTTATTTAGCAGAGTTATTGCTGAATAAAGGATATGAGGTGCACGGGATTCGACGTCGCTCCTCAATATTTAATACAGCCCGAATCGAACATCTCTATCTCGATCCACATACGGACGGATCACGTTTGTTTTTGCATTATGGCGATATGACAGATAGTCATAGTCTGAGACGAATATTGCAACGTGTTGAGCCTGATGAGGTCTATAATTTAGCTGCCCAGTCACATGTTGCTGTGAGTTTTGAAGAGCCTGAACATACGACAAATACCAATGCGCTTGGTGTATTGCATTTACTGGAAGCGATTCGACAATTGGGCTTAAAAGATAAAACACGTTTTTATCAGGCAAGCACCTCCGAGTTATATGGCTTAGTTAAAGAAATTCCTCAGAAAGAAGCAACACCTTTTTATCCTCGAAGTCCTTATGCCATTTCCAAATTATATGCTTATTGGACGACTGTTAATTACAGAGAAGCGCATGGAATTTATGCTTGTAATGGGATTCTTTTTAACCATGAAAGTAATCTTCGGGGAGAAACGTTTGTTACACGAAAAATTACTCGAGCTCTGGCGCGAATTAAGCTTGGCCTGCAAGATTGCTTATATCTTGGTAATTTAGACGCTAAGCGTGATTGGGGTCATGCGAAGGATTATGTTGAAATGCAATGGTTGATGTTACAGCAAAACAAGCCGGATGATTATGTTATTGCTTCAGGAGTGCAACATAGTGTTTATGACTTTGTTAATATGGCAGGTAAGGCGTTAGATATTGAAATAGAATGGGAAGGTTCTGGTGTTGATGCGAAAGGGTATTGGGTTAATCACCCATCTCAAGTTCGAGGTGTTAAAAGTGCCACTTGGAAAAAACCAATTATTGCTGTTGATCCTAATTATTTTCGTGCGGCGGAAGTTGAAACTTTACTGGGTGACGCAAGTAAAGCGAAACAACAGCTTGGTTGGGCTCCAAAAATTTCATTTGCTGAGCTTGTTGAAGAAATGGCAATAAAAGATTTGAAATTAGCTGAGCGGGAAGGTTTTTTACAGGCTTATGGGCACATAACGAAGGCTTATTGTGAATAAACCGGTGATACTAAAGCGGGCATTGATTTTTGGTGTTTCGGGTCAGAGTGGATCATATCTTGCTCGATTTTTACTTTCAAAAGGGTATCAGGTTTGGGGCACATCTCGAGACTTAAAAATAACGTCATTTTCAAATTTACATGTACTTGGTATAGAGGACGCGATTCATTTAGAAGCCATTTCATCAACGGATGAGTCTAATATTCAGCGCATCATAAAAGAAATTCAGCCTCATGAAATTTATAATTTGATGGGACAATCTTCGGTTGGACTTTCTTTTACTGAGCCAGTTGAAACAACGCAAAGCATTGTAATAGGAACTTTAAATATATTAGAAGCCATTCGTTTGATTGATTCTAATATTCGATTTTTTAATGCAGGTTCAAGTGACGTTTTTGGAGGATGTGAAGATATATTAGTTGATGAGGAAACGGCGTTTAAACCTCTTAATCCATACGCAGTAGCTAAAGCTTCGGCCACCTGGCTAGTAAAAAATTACAGAGATTCATATGGATTATTTGCATGTACAGGTATTTTATTTAATCATGAGTCGCCTTTAAGACCGACTACCTTTGTGACTCGGAAAATTACGCAAACTTTAGTGCGAATTAAGTTGGGTTTAGAAAAATGCCTTTATCTGGGTAATGTAGATATACAGTGTGATTGGGGGCATGCAGCAGATTATGTTGAGGTTGAATGGCAAATGCTTCAACAAGATAAGCCTGAGGATTATGTGATTGCTTCTGGTGTTCTGCGCAGCGTTAAAGATTTTGTCAACTCAGCGGCCAAGGCAATAGATATCTCTCTTTGCTGGAAAGGTCAGGGAATAGAAGAAAAGGCATTTTCCTCTTCTGATATAGCTGTTCGAAAACGTTCAAATATAGAAGAAATCATAGCAATTTCACCCGAATATTTTAGGCCTGTTGATGGGCGTATGGTACAAGCTAACCTGACGAAGCTTAAAAACCAGCTTGGTTGGGCCCCTAAAATAACTTTTGAAGACTTGGTTCGAGAAATGGTTGAATCAGAACTGAAATTAATTAACCAGGAAATGAAGTAATAAATTAAGGATGAGTTTAATGCTAAAACCCGTTGTTACTTTTTTTCATAGGAAACCTTATTTATCAGGAAATTATAGTTTAGAGTTTATTTTTTCAGCATTGAGAAAGAAACTGGTGGATGAGGTTGACTCACATGTAAGTCAATGCAGATTTTACAGTAATGGTATATTTAAACGAATCTTCAATGCCATTGAGGCCTTTTTTAAGCAAAAGGGTGTGAATTTTATAGCAGGAGATGTGCATTATATTAGTGCTTTTTTAAAAAAAAGAAAAACAATTTTATTGATTGCGGACTGTGGTTTTTTGAATGAAATTTACGGCATAAAAAAAAAATTAGTGAAATTTATCTGGTTAACAATGCCTGTGAGGCGAGTCTCATATGTGACTACGATTTCAGAGCATGCGAAACAAGTTATTTTAGAGCATGTGAAATGTGCTCCTGATAAAGTAATTGTTATTCCTGTGGGTATTAGTAGTATTTTTTATTACACACCTAAAGCATTTAATCAAAGCCTCCCAGTGTTACTTCAAATCGGTCAAGCAAAAAATAAAAACTTAACACGTATTATTGAAGCAATTAAAGATATACCTGTGAGATTATCAATTATTGGAAAAATATCAGCAGAAAATGAGGCGCTCTTAAAATATCACTCAATTAATTTTACTCATGCATATAATCTCACAGAAAAAGAGGTCGTACAAAAATATATTGAGAGCGATATGCTCGTGTTTCCTTCTACTTATGAAGGATTTGGCATGCCTATTATTGAGGCACAAGCCGTCGGGCGGCCTGTTGTTACCTCAAATGTAACGTCTATGCCATGGGTTTCGGGTGACGCCGCCTGTCTTGTTGACCCTTTTTGTATTAAGTCGATTCGCTCAGGAATTACTCAGGTGATAGAAGATAAAACTTATCGTGACACGTTGATTGGAAAAGGGCTTGAGAATGTTAAGCGATTCGATACCGATATTATTTCGAATATGTATCTCAATTTAATTAAGCAAGTGAACTTAAACGGATAATAATATGTGTGGGATAGGCGGGATTTTTTATCATAAAGCGATAGAGAAAAATAAAGAATCCATTTTGGAGCAGATGATGTTTTCTCAAAAACATCGAGGACCAGATGCGGAAGGCTTTTATCATGAGCCGTTGATTTCTTTGGGGCATCGGCGTTTATCAATTATTGATTTAAGCAAAGATGCTAACCAGCCTATGAAGGACCAAAAAAGTAGGTATGTGATTACTTTTAATGGAGAAATCTATAACTATAGGCAGTTACGAACTCAGCTCAAAAAGTATGCTTTTCAAACAAATTCTGATACAGAGGTTATCTTGGCTGCATTTATTGAGTGGGGGGAAAAGTGTGTAAATTATTTAACAGGACCGTTTGCATTTGCCTTATGGGATAAAAAAGAAAAAAAATTGTTTATTGCCCGAGATAGACTTGGGGAAAAGCCATTCTATTATTATCAAAATGATACAATCTTTATATTTGCTTCTGAACTGAGAGCCTTATTGCTCTCTGAGTTTGTGGCTAAGCAAACGCTACGAGAAGGTGTTTTTGATTACTTACTGAATGCATCTGTACAAGCGCCCAAGACAATTATTGAAGGAATTTATCAGTTGCCGGCAGCTCATTTTGGTTGGGTTTCTAGTGATGAGGTTATATTTAAACGATATTGGAGTCTGTTGCCATCAAACGCTAAGAAAGAGAAATTGGATTATAAGACAACCTGTAAGGATATTAAAGAACGACTTGATAGTGCAATCGATGGGCAATTGATTAGTGATGTCCCGCTGGGTGTTTTTTTATCGGGAGGGATTGATTCATCAGCACTTGTTGCATTAATGGCTGAGCGGTCAGAGGAAACAATTAATACACTATCGATTACTTTTGATGAAAAAAAATTTGATGAAAGTTATTATGCATCAGTTGTTGCTAAGCGTTTTAAAACAAATCATACAGTAATTGGACTTAAGCCCCAGGATTTGTTGGATAATTTGGAGGAGTATTTTAATTGTGTTGATGCGCCGAGCGGAGATGGTTTGAATGTTTTTATTATTTCTAAGGCAGCAAAAAAAGCCGGATTAAAGGTCGCTTTGAGCGGAGTAGGAGGAGATGAATTATTTGCAGGATATCAATCCTTTAATTGGTATAAACGATTTATGACGCATGGTTATTTTTGGAAATTACCATTTTTTTTCAAAAAAATATTGATCTTTTTAATTAAGCATTTACAGCCTTCGATTAATCTTGAAAAACTACCCATTTTGATGGCTTTAAAGCAACATGATGCAATTGGTTTTTATGAGCTGACAAGAGGACATTTTTTAAAACATGATGCAGGAAAAATGATGGCGGAGGCATTGGATGTTCAGACGTCTGTTAGATTTAATTTGAATCAACTTGATCTAGGGTCATTTTTTTTGTCCCCCCACTTAAGCCAATTTTCAATGCTGGAGTTTTTAAATTATACGCAAAACGTCTTGCTTAAGGATGCTGATAATATGTCTATGGCAAATTCGTTAGAAATCAGAGTACCATTCCTTGATCATAAATTAGTTGAATATATGTTATCGGTTCCTGATGAATTTAAAGATGGAAAAAGACCCAAACAGCTTCTGGTCGACTCGCTTAGCGGTTTACTTCCTGATACGATTGTTGATAGAAAAAAAATGGGTTTTTCTTTTCCTTGGGGGAGTTGGATTAAGAATGAGTTAAACGCTTTTTGCAGTGATAGCTTGACGGCAGTAGGTAAAAGGGATTTATTTGATATTGTTCAAGTGAATACACTTTGGCAGGACTATCAAAAAAACGATGATGATAAGGGCTGGAGCCAAATTTGGTTAATGGTCGCATTGGAACAATGGCTAAAAAAAGCAGGGATATAATATGTTATCGGATGATATAGTAGGACGATCTAATTGTTGTGTGTTTTTTTATAAAAATACAATTGAGAGGTGATGGTGAATATTATTCATACTATTCCCTCAATAGCTGAAGAAGTCAGTGGTCCGACTTATTCTGTAAAAAGTTTATGTAAATATTTAAATTCATCTGGTTATTCGTCCTCAATTGTGGCACTTGATCGGGCTTCAATAACAGCGTTACCACCATATTTAAAAACTTTTCCATTGGCAAAAGGACCGCGTCGTTTAGGCCGTTCCCCACCTATGAAACATTGGCTATATCGGCAATGTAAAACCAAAAAAGTAGATATTATTCATAATCATGGCATGTGGATGATGAGCACGATTTATCCTGCTTGGGCAATAAAGAAAGGCAAGCATGCCAAATTGATTCAATCACCTCGAGGGGCTTTTAGCGCGTGGGCAATGCATTCGGGGTCAAAATGGAAACCATTTTTTTGGAAATGCTTTCAGCTGCCAGCATTGCAACGGGTGGCTTGTTTTCATGCGACAGCTGAAGCCGAATATCAGGATATTCGGCGATTAGGTTTTAAGCAGCCGGTTGCAATTATTCCCAATGGTATAACGATTCCTGAAAAAAAACATAGAGCGATTAAGCGTTCGCGCACATTATTATTCTTGGGTCGTATACATCCAGTTAAAGGGCTGGACATGTTATTGCCTGCTTGGCAAGCGTTGCAGAAAGATTTTACGGAGTGGGATTTAAAAATTGTCGGTAATGATGATATATATTATGCTTCCACGGGATATTTGCAAGCATGTAAAGAGCAGGCAAAACAACTTGCATTAGAACGAATTGAATTTCATTCCTCTCTTTATGGAGAGGACAAAATTAAAGCGTATGCTGATGCAGAATTATTTGTATTACCTTCTTATTCAGAAAATTTTGCAATGACAGTTGCAGAAAGTTTAGCTGCAGGCACTCCTGTTGTTGTTACAAAGGGTGCGCCATGGCAGGGGCTGGATGGGAATGGGGCTGGATGGTGGATAGATATCCATTTGGATGCTTTGGTTTGTTGCTTAAGAAGTGCGATGTCTAAATCTCCGATCGAGCTTGCTAAAAAAGGCGACCTGGGTCGAGAGTGGATGAAAAAAGATTTTTCATGGGAGCTAGTTACAATGAGAATGTTACAGACGTATCATTGGCTTTTTGATAAGTCTTTATCTGTACCTCAATGGGTTAAATTACATTAAAAGGATTTTTAAATGAGTTGGCATACAAATAAATTAGGTTTAGGTGCGCGAAATGAAATGCTCCCAATGATTTAATCGTTATGAGAAGATTTAAGTTAAGCGAGTTGAATGATATTCATGAGTTGGAAGATTTGATTGTTGATTACATTCAGAATTATAATCATGAAAGGCCTCATCAAGCACTCGGTGAATTTCTTTCTTTTGAAGTTTACCAAGAGCTTAAAAAACGTGCTTAAGAGCACCTGGGGTTTGTTGGAACGTAAGGGAGCATTTCATTGATTCGAAAAGCCGTTTTCCCCATCGCAGGTTTAGGAACCCGTTTTTTACCAGCAACAAAAGCATCACCAAAAGAAATGATTCCTGTCGTTGATAAGCCATTGATTCAATATGCTGTTGAAGAAGCTTATGCGGCAGGTGTGCGTCAAATGATTTTTGTGACGGGTCGTACTAAAAGATCGATTGAAGACCACTTTGATACGGCATTTGAGTTGGAGTCAGAGCTTGAAGTGGCCGCAAAGTATGATTTATTGAGCTTGCTTCGTTCGATAAAGCCAGATGACATGCAATGTGTTTATGTGCGCCAACATCGAGCATTAGGGCTTGGCCATGCAGTATTATGTGCGGAAAAATTGATTGGTAACGAACCGTTTGCCGTTTTGCTTGCGGATGATTTAATGGTAAGTACTGCGTCAGTTTTAACCCAGATGATTAAACAATTTTCTGAACAGAAGACTTCTATTCTTGCTATTGAAGAAGTGACAAGATTACATACACAACGTTATGGTGTCATTGGAGGAGTAAAGCAGGATGAAAATTTAATTGATATTAGGCAAATCGTAGAAAAACCAAAGCCTCATGTGGCGCCCTCAACGTTGGCGGTGGTTGGTCGTTATATTTTCAGGCCATCTATTTTTAAGGCAATAGCGAATCAATCATGTGGTACAGGGGGAGAAATTCAGTTGACAGATGCGATTTCTGATTTAATAAAAACTGAAAAAGTTTTAGCTTATCGATTTGAAGGGCGTCGTTATGATTGTGGATCAAAATTAGGTTATTTGCAGGCATCAGTTGCTCTTGCTGAGCAGCATACAGAAATTGGTCTTGAATTTACAGGTTGGCTGAAGAAAAGAAAAGAAGCGGTTATTTTAGAAAATAAAGAATTAGAGAGCATATGATGAAACAGCATAAAGAAAAAAATTGGGTGCCTGGTTCAGCGTCAATTTCTGTTGTTATGCTTTCTCTCAATGAAGCGCATAACATGGAGGCTGTTTGTCAAAATCTTTCTGGATGGGCGAAAGAGGTTTTTTTGGTTGATAGCTTTAGTCAGGATGAAACGCTAGATATTGCTTTGAAATATGGAGTTCAGGTTGTCCAACGAAAATTTAAAGGTTTTGGAGATCAATGGAACTTTGCATTGCAGAAACTGCCGATACAAACATCATGGACAATGAAGCTTGATCCTGACGAACGTTTATCAGATGAACTAAAAGAAAATATTCTGAAGGTTATCCAGGAAAATACGTGTGAAGGCATTGAGATTGAGCGTCGTAGATGGCTAATGGGTCGACCTTTATCTATTTCAGATAAGATACTCAGGATTTGGCGAACAGGTTCATGTCGTTTCACCGATGTTTCAGTTAATGAACATCCGGTTGTTTCTGGTAATATTCAACGTGTTGCCGGTGTATTGGAGCATTTGGATAGTCCCGATTTAGAACATTGGATTGAAAAACAGAATCGATATAGTACTTTAGAAGCCGTTAGTCGCTGCTCGAATAGTACACTTTCAGATGTCCCCCGTTTGTTTGGAACAGCATTACAGAGAAGGATGTGGATTAAAAAAAATATTTTTAATATTCCCTTTCGTTATAAATTTTTATTTTTTTATTTTTGGATCTGGAGGGGGTTATGGAAATCTGGGTCAATTGGATATACGAGTGCAAAGTTATGGGTAAGTGTTTTTTTTATACAAGAATGTAAAGTAAAAGAAATGAAACATGCATTTGATAAAGCTAAATAGGTGTATTACAACTAAATCTTACGTGTGGTATCTAGGCTGCATTGGGATCATGTCATTCATTATTGTCGAAAAGGAAATTATGGGATGGAGAGTATAAAAAAACAAGTGCGTGATTTTTGGAATAATGCTTCGTGTGGGGAAGAATTATATTTAAAAGGAGAAACAAGAGAATCTTATTTAGCGCATGCAAAAAAACGCTATGAACTTGAACCGGAAATTAAAAATTTTGCAGCATTTGATTTATATAAAGAAAAAAAAGTCTTGGAGATCGGGGTGGGCTTGGGGGCGGAACATTATCAATTTGCAGCAGCAGGCGCAGACTTGCATGGTATTGATTTAACGGAACGGGCGGTTTCACATACAGAAAAGAGGCTGGCATTATTTAATTTAAAATCCAAATTAAAAGTAGCAGATGCGGAGAAATTGCTTTATGACAATGAGACTTTTGACTTGGTTTATGCTTGGGGTGTTTTGCACCATTCACCGAATACACCTAAAGCTGTTTCGGAAGTGTACCGTGTGCTAAAAAAAGGCGCTGAAGCCAAGATTATGGTTTATCATAAATATAGTCTGGTAGGGTATATGCTCTGGATAAGATATGCACTTTTGAGACTGAAGCCATTTACATCACTCTCAGAGATATATAGTAAACATTTGGAAAGC
>JAALKW010000041.1:10639-13725 GCA_011087865.1 Legionellaceae bacterium | reverse complement strand
TTTTTTCTCTTTACTTTTATACTCTTTACTTTATAGAGTTAATAATACCGACTCTTTTTTATTTTTATTTTTTTTTAAATGCTAGAAAAAAACGCTTTATTAGCGTTACCGACGTATAAACATACAACTACAAACTAATATACATTTAGATGCTGCAGCATCTATCCCCTAAACCAAAGCACTTAAGCTCAGTTTACTTAATTGTCCTAATCCAACCCTACTTGATTAGAGAATCATCTTGGGCATCCACAAAATACAACTCTTCACAGGAACTTCCGGGCTTTATGTTAACCGGTATTCATCTGTGGGTGTTCCAGTGGTTCCTCAAGGCGTCTTATGATTCTCCGGTATTTCTGCGCATTATACCTTTTAATTTGTGCTGGAATCTAATAAATGCAATTTTAAAAATTTGATCGCTGTTTGATTCCATATGATAATCATGGTTTCTCTTTAAGCCGTTTTTAATTGTAATTAATGGCGTCGAGATTTTCTCGCTCTAATACGTCTTTTTGTGGAGTGCCTCTTGCGAGATTCACGTCTTTTCTTCACGCGCTTGGTCTTACCACGCTTGGTCTTGCTACTCTTCCTCTTGCTACTCTTCCTCTTGCTCCTGGTGTCCCTGCGCCCCCCGTGTGTTTTGGTTGCATCGTTTCTTCCTACGTAGTTTTTGTTGGTTTCAATATGATTCACCGCAGCCGGAGCCGGAGCATTTGCGATAAAAAAATGTTTTTGCGCTTCTCTTCTTTCTGCTGCTGCTCCTTGTATAATTGCATTGCTAACTTTGCCGTCTTTAATTGTTCTTCCCACTTCATTCTTGAGACGCTGTAAATGACGAGCCGCATCATGGGTATCTTGCACACTCCTTAGAGCCTTATCCCTGGCTTGCCGAGTGGTGGACCCGTCTCCAAAGCGACCCGGACCTTGAATTTCTTTCTTGATAGCATCCTCGTAAGTTTTGTGGTCAGGCAGGGTACCAGGATTAGCTTTTATGGTCCAACCCTCGCCTGGCACATGCTGGAACGAGGCCTCGACAGCTTTCTTCACGGCCTGCGGTATGTCTTTGGACTGGAACATGCCGCGCGATGAAGCATGCATATCCGCCTTCTTAAGATAATTTTCATGACTATTTTGCAACTCTGCTACGGCTGCACTGTGATCACGGTTGATGCCTTCATATATATTTTTTAACTCATTGTGAGCTGCGGCGGCAGCAGCCGTATACTCCGTTGCCTTCGATTTAGCTGCTGCTGCTTCTGCTGTAGATCCATCTTCATCGTAATATTTTGCTTCATCCTCGGCCGCTTTGGCTGCGCTCCGGTTGGTTTTTTTTATATTGTTCAAATTCATAATGTTTATGAAACTGGTTTTTGGTCTTCGCTGAGATCCTTCCTCCACTTGCGGAGGGTCGCTTTTTGGATCATCTTCCATAATATATATATAATTTCTTTAGATAATAAAAATCTAAATCTATGATATATGGCTAAAAAAAATAAATTTTCCGCAATGACTATTTTATGTATTGGTGTGTTGTGCGTAGGCATTGTATTTTTTAATTTACAAACAAAAAGTAAAGTAATTGAAGGCGTTGGTGCAAAAAATTTAAGATGGTCAGAAGAATGCACTAGAGGTTTAAGAAATCAAGGTAAAACCAAAGGAAATCAATCATGTGTAGGTCAAACTAGATTCCGCTACGGCGGTGGACATGGACAGGATTGGGGATGGGGAAAACTCTATTATGGGGAGGATAGCAATGATACATAAAAAATTTTATTGAACGAACCCATCACGCAAATATCCCTCTTTAGTTTTATAACGTTTATCTATACCCGCAAGCTCGTCTTCGTCATCGCTTTCCTCGTAATTTTCCATGTTTTTTGCTGTAATGAACCCCATCGCCTTCCTCTTCGCCAATTGAACATCAAAGCAATATGAATCCAATGTTTGTGTGTTGTCGTCTTCGTCAAACCCTTCCATTTGAAATCTGAAAACCTGCACTTTCTCTGTTTGGCCAATCCGGTGGCACCTTGCAACTGCTTGATCCTCAACTGCCGGATTCCAGTGTGGACTGACGAAATAGACCTCTTTGAACTGTTGCAAATTCAAGCCTTCGCATCCGGTTTGAATCTGCAAAATGAGAACATCTGTCTTGTTGAGTAGAATTTCTTCTCTCGCATTTTGCGAAGTCCGACCATCAAGTGTTTTCACACCCAGGCCAGCCTCCTTCAAACGCCGTGATAATTCGTCAATTTCTCCGCGATAATGACAAAAGACCAATTTTGACCGTCCGTTTTGACGTCTCAAAATGTGTCCAGTCACCGCATCAAGTTTGGACGAATGTGACGTCGCTCTTCTGAATGCAGCCGCGTCTGTGAGCAAACCCTGTTCAATGAATTCTTGAACTTGCTTCTCAATCAACTTGGGGTAAACACATGATTGACGTGCTTTCACCAGAGTTGACAACATGCTGTTATCCAAACCGGCAATTAGATTGTCAGCTTGCTTTGGCGTGATGTTGCTGAAGCTCAAAATTCCGTGAATATCTTCGGCTAGCGCTCGTTCATCGGCATTTTTCCATTTCACGACAATTGTTGTGTCCTCCAATTCTGGCAACTCAATGCCCACGTCGGTTTTTGTCCTTTTCATCAGGAAAACCTTTGCAATTATCGGAAGATTTTTTGGGTCAGTGTAGAACGTAGACGTAAGTCCCATCACCGCGCACAAACTGTAAAAGTCCTGCTTGCGGTTCTGAATCGGTGTTCCCGTAATCAACCATCTTGACCCAGCTTTGAGTTGCATTGCACCGTAGTGATTGCCAGTGTAAGCATTTCTCATGTGGTGAGCTTCGTCAAAAACAACACGTCCCCACTTCAACTTGTGGATTTTGTTCGTGATGGGATATTTGGGATTTACCGAAATGTGTCCATATGTGGTGATCACAATAGGAGCTTTTTCCAGCATTTCATCGCTGATGTCTTCCTTGGCCTTGCCATGGTAAATGAGTGGCTTGTGCCGCATTGTTCGCTGAATTTCGCGCCCCCACTGTTCAAGCAGGGCCAACGGCAACACAACGAGAGTTCGGTTGACAA
>JAALKW010000041.1:0-10563 GCA_011087865.1 Legionellaceae bacterium | reverse complement strand
TGATACCCATCATGACAATTGTCTTTCCGAGTCCCATTTCGTCGGCCAAAAGTCCGCCGCGCACGCCATTCGGCGGCGATTGGTCAAGCTCCCTTTCAAGCGCCCACTCCACCGCCTCCCGCTGATGAGGCTTGGCCTCAAGTCCAGCTGTGCGGAGATAATGCTCAAAATTGGCGATTGACATGATTGTTGATGTGTGTGGTTGGCGGAGAGAAGAAAAAACGCTTTCAATTTTTTCTAAAAATAAAAAAAGTGGTTTATAACAAAAATAACCCAAAAGTCACCCTTTTCTGGTAATTTATGATCATTTTTGCAGTCATCACTTCAATTTTGTAAGTAAATCACTGGTTTCTCATCTTAGTTCAAAATTCCTGTGTGCCATCCCATCATCCAACAGACTTCAACTATCATTGCAATCAGACAAATAACCAGCCATTTCTCGCCAAAGCTAAGTGTTCCGAAAGTCTCGATAGCGGCAAGTGCCGGCAGAGCAACAGATAGTAGAAGCGTCATTGAATTTACTGATTTGAAAAAAACGATTTCAATTTTCTGAAATAATCAGTTAATGGTGTATTTGCAAGATAAATGACTTTTCGGTAATTATTTCAGAAAATTGAAATGATTTTTCCTGAGATTATGGTCAACACAATCAAACAAACATGCCACGCGGACTCACCTCATACTCATGCTACCTCTGTATCAAGAACAACACTCCAGGCGGCGACAAGTGCAAGGGCCCAGGACCAGAGTGCCCTACTTGCGCCAACTTCACCTGCGGTTACTGCAAGCAGAAGGGCCACACCATCAAGCACTGCCAGGTTCTGGCGGGAAACAAGCAGAAAAGACGCGACGACCTCAAGGATTCCAAGCTAAGCACCACCGACGCCGATGGCTTTTCAACAGTCAGTGGCAAGAAGCGGGCTTCCAAAGCCCAGGCGCAAGCCGCTGCTGAGACACACATTCCCATCGGACGCCACAGCAAGTTTGCGGCCCTCCCAAAGATGAAACTGACAGCCCCGACTCCTGCAGACGCCGCAAAGCCTGTCCTTAGCGGTTGGGCCGCCAAAGCCGCTTCCCTCAGCTCTTCCGATGCGTGGAAAGACACTTCCGCACCGAAGCCCCAGACGACGATCAACTTCGCAAAGCCGACAGCATCCACAAGGTGGGCCGACTGGGATGAAGACGAAGACACAATGTGGGCCGAGAGCCGGGCCACTGACATGTAAATTGTAAAATAGCGCAAAAACAGTAAAAAGTAAAAAACACAAAAAAATGGCGGCGAAACCGTCTTTTTTTGTGTTTTTCTGATCGTTTGCAGACATAGAAAGGTATACTTAATAACGCCCTCCCGCAGCCGGTGCATTAGCACCAATGAGCTTCATTTTGTGCTCTAATATGAGCCGTTCTAAGGCGGCCTTTGTTCTTCGTCCGGCTTCTCTGTCATCCAACCCATGTCTCTCCAGCCCAGTCAACAACTCTTCTAAATAATCTATATGTATCTGAGCATCCTCCTTCTCATGTCTATGAAGTGAGTCCCGACCTACACTATCATCACCATGAAAAATAGGTTGGAAAGGAGCCGCATGTTCAGCACCTGGTGCTCCAGCAAGCCCTCTCTTATTCTTAGCCCGGTGCCGACTTTTTTTATATTTTCTAGCTCTTTCTGACGTCTTCTTTATATAACGTATTTTTGGAACTCTTTTTCTGGTTTTCATATACAATAATAATAGATATTTAATTATTGTATATGAAAATACGTATGTTCATGTAAATTATCTAACTCATCTTCTCTTCCTGCTCTTCCCTCGATAAAAATAGAACCGCATCGGTGGATCAACAATAGGTGGTAGAGGAGGAGGAGGAGGAGGGGCAGGCGGCGCGGGCGGCAGCGGCGGGGGAGGTATATTCATATCCCATGCTTCATCATAGTCATCGTTTGCCATCATTGAGAACATAGCTCCACGTCCATACCCATTTCTTTTCTTATTCTTAGTTCGCTGACGATTTTTTCTATGTTTTTTAGATCTTGCTAACGTCTTCCTCTTTTTCTGACGTCTTTTTGGAAATCTTTTCCTAGTTTTCATATATAATAACTGTAGATTTTTCTTACTCTAATTGAAAAAATATCATACGAATTCCGGGTTTTAAATTAACGTCTACGTTTAGTCATCTTCTTATATTTTTTTAATTTAAAAACATCATACGTATGTCGCATTTAAATTACCTACTCTTTCTTCTGGTTGGATGGGCGGTGGTATAGAATAAGTTATTTAATTAAATTTTGAACAAAATTGAAAAACTTAAAAAGTTAAATCCATTCACATAAGAACATGCCATCACAAACAGGAAGCGATTCACTCGCCAACAAGATTAAAAATCATACTAATATTGAATTCGACTCTCAATGCAATGAAGAACGTGATAATGCTTATGATGCAGGCGCAACTCGTGTATACACTGCTCTAGACATTACAGAAGCTGCAGAAGCTGCAGAAGCTAATGAAGGAACTGTGCGTAGGAGGGTAAGTTATATTTGTGCGGATGATGGATGTGGAATGGATGATCCTTTAAAGTTTATAGACTCGAGCAAGGTCAAACAGAAAAAACTTGGCATGATTGGTAAATTTAATAACGGTGGTTTAAAAACGATTTTGTCAAGACGACCAACTATAATGGGTATATTTTCACGATCGTCAGAAACAGGTGAACTTATGCTTCTAAAATTTCGTGTTACCAAGATGATGGAGAACTCTAAAAAGGGATTTGATGTCGAAAGCAAAGATGGTGATACAATAACAAATGAAATCCTAAACGGACCATCAAAAACGATTCATGGTCCTTTTATTCAGGGTTCATCTGATGAACCCATAACAAATGAACATATCCAAGATCTACTAAGACCTTTTATGGAGCTTGATGAATTAGGCACGTTTATTAATAGTTTTATTGCAGATCGTCAGAGATCTGGAACGATATTCGCCTATCGTTGGGATAATGATGATGTTTGTCCATTCAATAAGACTGATCTTGCTAACTATTTTAGCGCTAGTCAGTATTATCGTAATTACAATCTGGAACAAGGCCATTGGTATAATAAAGATTTCGTTTCATTTTCACGCAGTGATATAGATCTTTATGGCGATAGCAATCAAGAACGTGTCAACATTCCATGTTATGTTGATGATAACCGTCAGGTTGTGTTTTGTAATTGGAATAATGAAATATTTAAACTTGTAATTGATGACGATGATACTTTTGTTGAACTCCAAAACAAAGATATCACGCCAGATAACTGGACTAGTAAAAGCAAAGCTAATGGAGGTAAGTTGCATCCATTTGAGCATCGTTCAACTCTGGTAAGCAACTGTATCAAAGAAAAACAAAAAAAAGATCTTCCTATTGAAGACGATGTATCGCTTCAACGACCTGCTATACAGACAAAGGATGGTTTCTTTGGAATTGCGAATATTAAACTTCCCTCGCGCTTCGGCAATAGAAATACTGGATTTAATGTTCCAGTCCCGATCAATTATCGTAACGCAATATACATTCCAGAGGAATCAGAGAGAGCCCTTCTAGGTGATTTTGGTATTAATGGTCATAAAAGTAGTCCTGATTGTACCGAACCGAGCACCCTGATGAAATGTATCTGTGACAAAATAGCTTTGAAAATTCTTGGTTTGTGGAAGCGAAAATGGGGCGATAAAAATCATGGTTTCTTAGTAGATGACAGGGTTAAATCCCCACTTCCATCTGGCCAATTTAAATGTGCAGAATGTATTATTAATCGCAATATTAAGAATGAAATAATTGATAACAAAGGCTATACGAGCGAAACTTGTGAATGGTTTCCAGATGATGATATTAAAGCCGCACTAACATTCAAAAAAAATTCTGGTCGCAGTTCGTCATGGGGCAAGGATAAACCAACATATTTAGGATGGAAGAGTAAAATCGTTGACCCATATGTGGTGACTGCTCCTGCTCCTGCGCCTGCTCCTACTCCTGCTCCTGCGCCTGCTCCTGCTCCTGCTCCTGCTCCTCCTCCTGCAGCTACTGCTGCTGATGCTGCTCCTGCGCCTGCTCCTGCCGCAAAACGTAAAACTGTTTCAGAATCAACTGCTGTTTCTCCTAAAAACAAAACTGTGTTACGCCCATCTCCTACTGCTCAGGCTACTATGCCTGTTGTTCCCACATCAATATCAGTTGTTCCACAACATACACGAGAGATTAAACCGGATCTTACATTAAGTCAAATTCAAGAATTATTACAACAAGCAGCAGATGGCATTAAATGTCTTGACAAAGAAAAAAAAACTAAGATTCCAAGGTGCTGTCGTCAACTTATTGCCTCTGTGAATAGTCTTGCTGAGGAAGTTAAAAAATTGAAGAAAAAATAAAAACATCTTAATCAATGTCGCATTTAAATTAACGTCTACGTTTAGTCATCTTCTTATATTTTTTTTTACCTCTTCTTGTTCTTTTTCTTTTTTTAGGCCCAGATGCGACAGGCATTAAACCTTTAATTCTATTACTTAATGTATCTCTTGAAGGCCTAATAGCAAGAAGGTCCATTAATTCGTTATTATTTAATTCATAATTATTTATATTTCCATTATTATCAGTTTCTATATTCAAATCACTACCATCATAATTATATGAAATAGCATTATGATTTATTTTTCCGTTATTTGAAAAGGTAGAACTCATATTTTTGCTGTATAAGATTGGCATTATATTTATATTAATTTTATATTTTATTATTTTATTTATAATGGTAAAAAGTATAGATTTAAAAACTCTGCCTCCTCAAAATATTAAAAAACAAAGCATTCCAAAAGCTATTAAATCAAAAAATATAACAACTAAAAAACATTTAGATGAATATTATGCAAAGTCTTTTCTAGAAAATTACTTTAAATAAATAATGTAAAAAATATACATAATGACACAAAAAAAGAAAAAGCATCCTAAAAGAATTAAAATTAAAAGACAAGAACCAGGAAGCCCTCCATCTACAGGAATACAATTATTGGATATAAATGCAAAAAAAGCTAAATCAATCTCTCAGAGTCCCAAAAAATCAGGGGCTATTACAAGAAGAAGAAAAACACCCCATTCTAGAATAGTAATTAAAAATGTTAAAAAAGCACATCCTTCAAAAATAAAAATTAAAAAGAAATCAGAAATATTGAGAGATATGGAACCATCATTACCAGAAGCATTACCAGAAGCATTACCAGAAGCAATATCAGAAGCAATATCAGAAGCAATATCAGAAGCATTATTGGATAAAGCTGATTTAATTTCAGAAGAAAGTGTAGGTTTAGTGCCTCAAGATGATGAAATTTATGTAGAAAATCCAGAACATAAGTCTGAAAAAGGGGCCACTTTAAGTATTAAAACTTTTGAACCAGAAGAAAGTTTACCTATTTCAGAAACTTTTTCAACAAAATTGAAACAAAAACCATTTACAAAGATAAAGATACAACAACCAATGGCGTCCGCCACAACTTCACAACCAACAACTCGTTTTAACGAGCAATTTATTGATGTGCTAGAGCAGCTAAGCGCCCTTATGACCAAAAAGGGTGAGGCAATGCGCGCTCTCGCTTACAAAAATGCAGCAGAAAAATTGATGCTTATTGATGAAGACCTCAACTCTGTGGACCAGATCAAGGGCATGAAGGGCGTTGGAAAGGCGATTACTGACAAATTCCAAGAGTTCATGGATACTGGGAAAGTGAATGCTCTTGAAAAAGTCAAAGCTGATCCGGTCACTGCGCTTACTAACGTTTACGGCATTGGACCTGCAAAAGCGAAGGAACTAATCGCTAAAGGTATTACCAGTGTTGCTGACCTGAAAGCAGCCGATCCCAGTCTTCTCAATGACAAGCAGCGTCTTGGACTTGAATACTACGACGATATTGAACAGAGGATTCCCAGGAATACCATTGAACAATATGAAAGCGCATTTCAAAGCGTCTTCAATGAGGTAGTTCCTCCTGGTTCTGCTATGCAAATTGTTGGTAGTTATCGTCGTGAAGCTCGCACTTCTGGTGACATTGACATCATCATCACAAACGACAATGGTGACAAATTGGCATACAAAAATTTCCTGAAGGCACTCAAAGAAAAAGATATCATCAAGGTCTTCCTTTCTGAAGGAAATGTAAAAAGTCTTACGATTGCTCAGCTCCCGGGTGATATTGCGCGTCGCGTGGATTTCATGTGGTCTCCGCCAAACGAGGCTGCCTTCGCAATTCTCTACTTCACTGGAAGCAAGTATTTCAATGTGGCAATGAGAGAGGAGGCTGTCAAGCAGGGATATTCTCTCAATGAACATGGCTTTACAAAACTTGTCAAAGGGACAAAATCCCAAAAACTGGAAGGAGAGTTTACGACCGAAAAATCTATCTTTGACTTCTTGGGACTTAAATTCAAAACTCCTGAAGAACGCAAGGGAATTCGTTCAATTGAAAAGGTTGATGTTGTTGTGCGTTCACACGAACAGCCTGTTGTGAAAAAGCCTGTTACGCTTACAACAGAACAAAAGGAGAAAATGAAGCGCATGAAAAAAACTCTCAAGAAAAAGGCTCTGCCTGCTCCTCAGCAAAACATAAATGAATTTCAAATGAAGGGAATTGATGCATTGCATGCACTGAACCAAAAGGAATTGGAAGAGATGGTTCTTGCTGCTGATAATGCATATCATGGAGAAAAAAGCGCGCCTCTGATGACCGATGCCGAGTATGATATCATCAAGGACACAATTCAGACTCGGTATCCGAAATCCAAAGCTTCCACAAGCGTCGGAGCACCTGTGACAAAAAACAAGGTCTCACTGCCTTATCCAATGCCCTCTATGGACAAGATTAAGCCTGACACAGGATATTTGGAAAAATGGCAAAAGAAATATACAGGTCCTTATGTCTTGTCTGCAAAGCTGGATGGCGTCAGTGGACTGTATTCTACGGAAAATGGTGAGGCTAAGCTCTACACGCGTGGAGACGGGAAGGTGGGACAAGATATCAGTCACCTGATTCCTTTCTTGAAGCTGCCATCAACTCCAAATATCACGATTCGTTTGGAATTTGTTGTGCCAAAAGACACATTTCAGCAAAAATATTCCGATACATTCTCCAACGCTAGAAACATGGTTGCTGGCATTGTGAACCAGAAAAAGATTGAGCCTGAAAAACTTGCCGATCTGCACTGCGTCGCATACGAGGTGATGTCTCCTGTGATGATTCCGTCTGACCAGATGAAATTCCTCAGTCTTGAGAATGTTGAGGTTGTTCTGCATCAGTTCTCTGATGACTTGTCAAACGAAGAACTTTCCGAGCTTTTGGTGCAGTGGCGTCAGGCATATACATATGAAATTGACGGTGTTATTGCTGTTGATGATAAAGTGTATCCCAGGAAGGCAGGGAATCCTGAACATGCATTTGCATTCAAAATGGTTCTTTCAGATCAGGTGGCTGAAGCACATGTTGTGGATGTTATCTGGACAGCAAGCAAAGATGGCTACCTAAAACCACGCATTAGGATTCAGCCTGTTGTGCTTGGTGGAGCCAAAATTGAATATGCCACAGCATTTAATGCTGCATTCGTTGCGGACAATAAATTGGGAATCGGTGCAATTGTGCAACTGGTGCGAAGCGGTGATGTGATCCCACATATCATGGCAGTAATTACCCCAGCATCAAAGGCAAAGATGCCGGATCAACCATACGTGTGGAATGAAAGTCATGTAGACGTGATCCTTGAAAATATTGATGATGACAAAATTGTTCAAGAGAAAAATATCATGACATTCTTCAAGACTCTTGAGGTAGAGGGTCTTGGTCCTGGAAATATTTCAAAGATGGTTGCTGCCGGATTTGATACTGTTCCGAAAATTCTCAGTATGTCAATTGGTGATTACCTTACAGTTGACGGATTTAAACAGAAAAAATCAGAAAAGAGCTACAAGAGTGTTCAAGAAAAAATTCAGGGAGCTTCTCTTCCTCAGATTATGGTGGCTTCCAATGTGTTTGGTCGCACAATTGGCATTAAGCGCATTCAGGCTGTGCTAGAATTGTATCCTGATATCATCACGTCGGAAGCATCTTTGGAGGATAAAATGAAAATGGTTACTGCAGTCCCTGGAATTGCTGCGAAAACAGCAAAGGCGTTCGTTGATAAATTGCCCAAGTTTGCAGAGTTTATGCGAAAGGCAGATCTTGAAAATAAATTGAAGGATACGCCTACCGTGACAACTGTTAACACAACAGGTCCACTCTATGGAAAGACGGTGGTTTTCACTGGCGTGAGAGATAAGGATTTTGCCAAACATCTTGAAAGCCAGGGAGCAAATATCGGAACATCCATCAGTAAAAATACAGACTATGTTATTGTAAAAGATATGGATGAAACTACTGGCAAGGCCGATGAAGCAAGAAAAATGAATATTCCAATTTATGAATTGGATGATTTCAAGAGTATTCACACTGAATAATTAAACATCATAACTTAATGTAATATTTGATTCTATCTGTAATTTTTTTTTGATAAAATTATATATCGCTGTTTTTATTTTTGCATCTCTATTGGTGACATTATACGCATCTAGGCAAAATATACGATTTAACCTATCCATTATTTGTTCTTGTTGTTTTTCGTTTGTAATATCAGTAATTGTTGATTTTTCCCAAACCTTGTGACGTTTCAGAACAATTGGAAATAATACCTCCATTATTTTTTTAAAATCACTTATAGTCACAGCACTCCAGCTTTTGTTTTCATATTTGAACAAAATTCCTTGTTTTTGCGTAAATCCCTGTAATGGTAGAACACTACTCCCCTTGTGTGTCATATTATCTTGAAAAGCTGCGATTATACTATCTAGATAACTGGTGCTACAAAGTATTTCATAATGTTCATCATCATAATTAAATGTTTTTAACCAATCATTTATATCTTGCTCTGGTTTATATTTGGAATTTAAGTAACTAATTATATCGGTTTTTTTCTTTGTTGTAGATATTCCATTTTTCTCCAAATTCTGAACAATTTTTTTCAAACTTTCTATTTCTCGTTGTTGTGATATTATTAATTTATACATTTCCAGTTGCGACGGTATCTCATTAATTTCGGCTTCCTCATCGTCGCGTTCTAATTTAGTTTGCGAGAATAATTTCAAACTACATAGTGCACTATGCGAATTGAACCTTTTTTCCGATTTAAATAATTTTCCACACATACATTTATATTTGAAAATTTGATCTTGTTGTAACATTGAATATATAATTATTTTATTATATTTTTTCAATTTTTTCATTTTATAATAACAAATTTTAATATAATGTTATTATAAATGAGCGCTCCAATATTAGTGCCTACTGTAGGTGGTATTCCATGTGATTGTGAAGGTTATGATGCCCCACATGTTTGTTCATCCAAAGGCTGTTATTCGTGTTATGATGAAAACGGTGATGTGATACCTGGATGCATTCAAAGTCATAAACAACATAAATTAGATCAAACGCAGAAAATTATTCAAGGTGTTGTTAGGGCACCTAGTTCATTATTTTCTATGAATTTAGCTGCATTTAATGTTTTTCAACGAAAACCTACTGGTTGGGCAAATAATCTGCCATACGGAGGCGATCATCAAACATTGAGTGATAGACGTCAACGTTCAGTAGTCCAACGAGGTATGGGAACATACAGAGGTTCTAACTCTACAAAATTTACCAAAACTGCTGCGCGACCCGGCGCAACAAATGCACCGGGAACAGGTGTAGACGTTAAGCATGGTTCATATGCGCGTTATCTAGCAAGAAAGAAAGGAGCAGGTCCTTTGCGAGCACAATCTAGCGCAAATCCGAATTGTTTATCAGATCCTAGAGTGCCGAATTATGACACTATGCAAAATAATCCTAGTATTACAACTGGTGGTAAGAATGTAAAATTCGGAATGATTTCTGCATGTTTTTGTCCTTGTTCAAATTAAATTTATATAATGTATATATTTATTATATAAATGTCTAGACCCTCATATAGAGTGCCTATACTACCTTACATTACAGATACAACTCCCAATAATCAAATGCTTACTTACAAGAACAATCAATGTGACTGGACCGAGTATAACCCCACAATAACTGGAACTCCATATCTGGACGACCTCGCCGACTGCACCGCCAGCGATACGCTCCAATCCATTGGTGTCGGCAACGGCGCCCTGGGGAATAATGTGGGGACTGACAATTTGGCCTTTGGGTATAATGCCCTATATACTAATAGCGGAGGGACTAACAATTTGGCCTTTGGAACTGATGCTTTGTATAACAACACTGACGCTAGTAACAACCTGGCTATAGGTAATAATACCCTAGAGAATAACACCAGTGGTAACTATAATCTTGCTGTTGGAAATACTGCACTGAGCCTTAATACGACTGGTACACACAATACTGCTGTAGGCTGGGGCTGCATGTCGGTAGGTAATACGCTGAGTGGTGCCTAAACCGGTAGCTATAACGTAGGTCTCGTGGAACAAGCTCTATATTCCCAACA
>JAALKW010000040.1:13224-13914 GCA_011087865.1 Legionellaceae bacterium | reverse complement strand
TGTTGTTTATTAGTGTGGTCAGCCAAAGTTTAAATTTAACGGCGGGGCTGTCGGTTGCATTGTTTCCGATGATTATTTTAACCATGACGATTGAACGTATGTGTATTACGTGGGATGAGCGGGGTGCTTTTGAAGCCATTCAAAGCGGTGCTGGTAGTTTATTGGCTGCTGTTTTAGCCTTTTCGGTGATGAATCTTAAGGCACTGCAGTATTTAATGTTTGCTTTCCCTGAATTACTTTTTGTTTTGCTCGCATTAATACTGATCTTTGGCCAATATCAAGGCTATCGTTTATCTGAATTATTGAGGTTCAAAGCTTTTGTGGAGTCTGCTTAATGTGGCGGTTTGCACAGCGCTTAAAAAAACAAGGTGTGCTCGGGATTAATCGCCGGAATAGTGCTTATGCATTGCGTTATAATGCCAGAAATCGTTATCCCTTGGTCGATAATAAATTAAGAACAAAATCACTAGCAATTCAGTCTAATATGCCCGTCCCTCGTTTATATGGCAGCATTCAAACTGAGCATCAAATTAAGTCATTGGGGACCTTACTGCAGCCTTATTCTGACTTTGTGATTAAACCGGCACATGGCGCAGGAGGCGATGGTATTGTTGTTGTGACACATCAAGTATTTGGGCGCTATCGTTTGGTGAACGGGGAAATGTGGAGCACAGATGATTTAGCCTATCA
>JAALKW010000040.1:0-13214 GCA_011087865.1 Legionellaceae bacterium | reverse complement strand
GATTGTTGACCCCATCTTTGCATCGATTAGCCACGAAGGGGTACCGGATATGCGGGTGATTACATTACTTGGCTATCCTGCCATGGCGATGTTGCGTTTACCAACACGTGTGTCAAACGGAAAAGCGAATTTGCATCAGGGAGCCATAGGGGTTGGTATTGATATTCAGACAGGCTTAACTTGTGGTGGCGTGTTACATAATGAGCCTATTGCCTATCATCCAGATACTTTAAATACCACGGTTGGCTTGCAAGTCCCTCATTGGGATAAAATCCTGAATATTGCGGCAGCGGCTTATGAGCTAACAGGATTAGGATATTTAGGTGTAGATATTGTTTTAGATAAATTTGAAGGACCGCTGATGTTAGAGCTTAATGCAAGGCCTGGGCTTAATATTCAAATTGCCAATCGCTGCGGGTTATTGAAACGTTATGAGGCCATTGAAGCTGAAGCGTTAAGGCATAACACCGCTGTATCGGTGAATGCGCGCGTGGCGTTTAGCCAAGCGCTGGATTCAGAGCGATATCAGGGCAAAAGCCGAGAAAAGATTATAAAAAAGAAGGCTTCAGCGTACGAATACGTACCACTTCCATAGCTAACAGTTTAAAGTAGCTATATGTCATGTAGAAATTACCTTGGTCTCCTGCAAGAGGGCCCCAAGAGTTTCTAATGGTTAAAAGGCCTTGGTGTACCTGTCCATGGCTGTCTGTCGCAGTCGCAAAATCATCAAATCCTGTACTAATCATGGCATGCCCGCCGTAATTTTTTTCTGCAGCAAGAGACAGTAAGACCTCTGGGGTGAGTAGCCAAGTATCATTGGTCTCATGATGACTGCCAACAGCACCAACCTGGCCTTGATCAAGTCCGATTAATAACACACCAAAAGCGAGGCGATCATTATTTCGAAGGGTATTTTTAACCGCATCGAGTGTTTTCTGAGGGTTAAAATGGTCTTGAAATTTTTGATCATAATCAAGTATTTGTGTTGAACTGATGTCGTCAGGTAAGACCTCACTCATGGCATAATGTTCGGGTAATGTCATGGTCGTTGCCGGGGTGCTGGGTGCTTCGGCATACGTTGTTAAGCCACCGCAACCAGTACTTTGCTGTGTGGTCTTATTGATGAGACCAAAACTGTCCACTTGATTTAACACAAAGGCAATGGTTGAGCCATCCCAGCCACTTGGGCGGTAGCTATATTGTGCGATTGACTCTCCGAGTTGAAGACTACAAAGCTGGCTAATATAATCCCCTTTGTTTAATGCAGCATCGAGTGCTGCTGTTACTGCAAACGTTGCACAGGTACCATGCTGACCTTGGTCAAGCACGGGCACTTGGTTCATGCCGAGCTGTGTCTCTGTGCGTGAGGAAAAAGTTGGAGGGTCTGGAGGGCGTGGGGTGGGTGCAGGGATAGACTGTGCATCTTTAGAGAGCGTACGCCAAGCTTTTTTTGAGAGTTTGACACCTAATAAAGTGACAGTCTTCGGTGCATCTTGTTGCAATGCATGTTTTGATTGTGATGCGGACGATTTTTTTTGAATGACTTGTGTGATAGGGGCTTTGATTTCAACATCAGGTTGGGCCATTGCGACAGAGTGAGTCAAGAAAAAAGCAATAGCAATATAAAAATATTTCATAAAAAACACGCTCAACACATTAGGTAAAGATTAAGAACACCCAATTTTAGCATGGTTTGATAAATAAAACATCGGTTTTAAACAGTTGGCGCCGTCAACATATCTTATTCAGTTGACGGTGCCCCTGTTTGCAATTAAGACGAGGCGCTGTCGAGCGAACGAATACGAATGATCTCCGCGGTGAGTGGTTTAAAGTAGTCGTAAGACATATAAAAATTACCGTTATCCCCTGCATCTTTGCTCCAAGAATTTCGAAGGGTTAAAAGGCCTTGATGCCAGACCCCGTCTTGGTCAATGGCTGTTGCATAATCATCAAATCCAGTAATAATCATCGCGTGTCCAGCAGGTTCTTTTCCTTGATTCACTTCATCGATAATCGCTGAGGTGACAACCCAGGTATCATTGGCTTGTTTGTGTCGACCAGAAGCACCAACAGGGGCATCATTCAGTCCAAATAGGAAGACGCCAAAGACCAGGCGGTCATGTTGTCTAAGTGCCTGTTTAACTGATTCGAGTGTTGCTTGAGGATTGCGCTCTTGTCGTATAAATTCATTACGGTCAAGCAGTGAGGTCCAACTGATATTATTGTCTGTTAAAGACTCACTGTTGGCATGATAGCTCGGTAAAGGCATTGATTTTTTAGGTATTTTACCTGTCTTGGGATATTGAGAGAGTCCGCCACAACCGGTTGTACCTTGCACTGTTTTATTAACAATGCCGAAGGTCCCGAGGTGATTTAATACATGGCTGCTAAAAGAACCCTGCCAGCCACTCATGTGATATCCATTCTTTTCGAGGGTTGTCCCGAGTTGAAGTGTACAGAGTTGACTGATGTAATCGCCTTTTCGGAGTGCTGCATCGAGCGCTGCTGTTACTGCAAACGTTGCACAGGTACCATATGGACCTTGGTCAAGTACGGGCACGTTGTTCATCCCAAGCTGCGTTCTGGTTGTTGATGAAAAATTCGTTTGCTGAGATTGTACCTGCGTTGATGGCACTGACTGGGTTGAAGCAGATGCCTGTACCTGTTCGGCCAGTGTTTGCTTCGCCTTTTCTGAAAGTTGAATTTTTAATAGGGTGATTGTTTGAGGCGGTGACGGGTAAATGGCATGTTTTGAATTGGATGCAGGCCGTTTGCTTGGCATGATGTGTGTGATTTGTCCTTTGATTTGAATGTCGGACTGTGCAATAGCCGCAGTGCTAGTCAATAAAAAAGCAATAGCAAGGCAAAAGTGCTTCATAAAAAAAACCTCTCATCAAAATTAAGACAGCTCATACTAGCACAATTTTATCTTTAAGTGTATATTTTAATCAAATTCAAATAGCAATGGGCGCTTTAATGCCTGGGTGCGATGTATAATTGACGATTTTGAAATCATCAAAGCAGTAATCAAACAAAGAGTCAGGCGTGCGTGCTATTTCAAGACTTGGCAGTGTTAGTGGTGTCCGCTGAAGCTGTGTTTTCGCTTGCTCTAAGTGGTTACTATAGAGATGGCAGTCGCCCCCGGTCCAAATAAATTCACCGACATCCAAGCAACATTGTTGTGCCACCATATGTGTGAGTAACGCATAAGAGGCAATATTAAAAGGTACCCCTAAAAAGACGTCTGCCGAACGTTGATAGAGTTGACAGGAGAGCTTGCCATTGGCCACATAAAATTGAAATAAAAGATGGCAAGGTGGGAGGGCCATTTGTTTCAAGTCACCGACATTCCAAGCTGAAACCAATAATCTACGAGAATTAGGGTTGGTTTTAATGTCATGAATAAGATGAGAAAGTTGATCAATCGTTTCACCTTCACGGGTGGTCCAGCTGCGCCACTGGTGACCATAAACGGGCCCTAAGTCACCTGATTCATCAGCCCATTCATTCCAAATAGAGACACCGTTTTCATTTAAATAGGCAATATTTGTGTCGCCGTTTAAAAACCACAGTAGTTCGTGAATAATACTTTTTAGATGTACTTTTTTAGTGGTGACCAGTGGAAAGCCATCGGCTAAATTAAAGCGCATTTGATGAGCAAAAACAGATAAAACGCCGGTTCCTGTGCGATCTTCTTTATATGTACCGTGTTCTAAAATACGTTCAATGAGTTGAAGGTAAGTTTGCATGACGTCTCGTCCACCATAATAAAAGGCCAATCAAAAACATGGGGATGGATAAAAGTTGGCCCATGGTCAGCCATCCCAATGCAACAAATCCGAGCGGTAAATCAGGCTCCCGAAAGTATTCTACCACAAAGCGTGCAATGGCATAGCCCATAATAAAAACAGCGGCAATACGACCAGACGGCCGTGGTTTTCTAGCATACCACAAGAGTAAAATGAGTAAGCCAATGCCTTCAAGCCCCATTTCATAAAGCTGTGATGGATGTCTTGGTTTAGGGCCTGCGTGAGGAAATATCATGGCCCAAGGGACATCTGTAACACGCCCCCAGAGTTCGCCATTGATAAAGTTTCCAAGTCGTCCAGTGGCTAAACCAAAGGGGGTGATAATGGCTGCAAAATCAATAACCTCCCAAGCAGATTTTTGTCTACGGTAAGCAAAGAAAATCATAGCAATCACGACGCCGATTAAACCGCCATGAAATGACATGCCGCCTTCCCAAATCTTAAAAATCGACCAAGGAAAATCAAAATACATCGGGGTTGGATAAAATAAAAGATAGCCTAAGCGCCCACCGATGATTACACCCACTGCAGCAAAAAAGATTAAATCGCTGATTTGTTCCGAAGTCCAATCCAGTGCATAACGTTTAACGCGCCAATGGGCCAGTCCGAATGCGGCGGCAAAACCGAATAAATACATTAACCCATACCAACGAATAGCAATTGGGCCGATAGAAATTGCAATCGGGTCTATATTTGGATAAGTGAGCATAATAAATGTAATTCCTTAAGATTTACCGGCGCGAATTAATCCACCCAGTCCTTCGTGTTCTAAAGCTTTTTGAAGGTGTAATCGAATGTCTGACGGGTGGTTCAGCGTGAGCACATCGGCCAAAATTTTACGTGCTTTCGCCATAGAAAAGCTTCGAATAATCCATTTAACACGCGGTAGGCTCGCGGAGTTCATGCTAAGCGTGTCAAACCCCATCGCAAGCAATAAAATAACAGCATATGGGTCACTTGCCATTTCGCCACAGAGGCTCACTTGGACGCCTGCTGCATGTCCGCCCTCGATTATTTTTAAGAGCACTTGTAGCATGGCTGGGTGTAAAGCATCGTATAGATTTGCAACGCGCGTATTATTGCTATCGACCGCAAGCATATACTGTGCTAAATCATTTGTACCTACGGAAATAAAGTCGACGCGACATGCAAACTCACGGGCCTGATAAACGGCGGCAGGGACTTCTATCATGACGCCAACTGCAGGTTTTTCAATGGCGTACTGCTCTTCAATCAGTTCAGCATACGCTTGATCAATGAGATAAATAGCGTCGTCTACTTCTGTTAAGGTTGTGACCATAGGCAGTAAAATACGAAGATTATTTAAACCTTCACTGGCTCGCATCATCGCGCGTATTTGAAGTAAAAATAGGTCTGGATGATCAAGCGTGACACGAATTCCACGCCATCCTAAAAAAGGATTTTCTTCTTGAATCGGGAAATAAGGCAGGGCTTTATCGCCCCCAATATCAAGCGTACGCATGGTCACAAAACGGGGTGCGAAGGCTTTTAAAATTTGTCGATAAATCACATATTGTTCATCTTCAGAGGGAAAGCGGTCACGGTTCTTGAATTGTACTTCAGAGCGATATAAACCAACCCCTTCGGCACCAACACTCATGGATAAACTGGTATCTAGTGCAAGCCCTGTGTTGACCTGTAGTGTGACTCTATGTGCATCGGTTGTTTCGGCGGGTTTGTCTCTTAAGCTGACTAAACTTTGATTTAGCTCATCCTCTTCTTGTGCGAGCAGCTTGTATTCTGATAGCAATGCTTTGGGTGGCGAAATAAACACATGGCCGTGGTAGCCATCCACAACCACTGCGCGACGTGCTAACCCTTCAAGTTTAAAGCCACGAACGCCCATAACAGTCGGAATGCCGAGTGCGCGTGCTAAAATGGCGACATGTGAATTATTGCCCCCTTTGGCAGACACCACGCCGACCAATTGTCCTTCAGGGACTTCTGCGAGGGCTGCGGCAGTGACTTCCTCACCGAGCAAAATAGTGCGTTTAGGATAAATAATTTCAGTGGCTTGAGATGATTGTAACTCAGCCAGTACGCGTCGCCCGATATCACGAAAATCACTGGCACGTTCACGAAGATAGTCATCTTTCATGTTTTCAAAAGTAAATACGTGCCATTTAACCACTGCTGCAAGAGCAGCTTCGGCACTAATTTTTTCATCGCGAATGCTGCGCTCGACTTCAGCACCTAGATTTTCTTTGTCTAAAATTTGCAAATAAACATCAAATAAGGTGTGTTCACTTTCTGGAACACTTGCGTGCATACGTCGGCTTAAGCGGCGCATATTGTCACGTGCTGCTTCGAGTGCTTGGTAAAAGATTAAAACCTCATGCGCGACTTCAGCTTCTTGAATGCGCTGTTTGGGTACGGCATCAATATCAGCCGGTGGGTACACTATAACAGCACTGCCAATCGCGACACCTGGTACTGAGCCTGTACCATTTAAAGCAAGATGGGTTGTATCATGTTTGGTGGGGCCATGATGCTTGGGTTGGGTGAGAGCCGATAGCTCACCTGTTGCATCAGCATGGGCAATAATGCCACCCAGTTGTGCTGCAAGGGTAATTAAAAAGGCTTCTTCAGCATCATCAAATTCACGTTTCTCTGCTTGTTGCACAACGAGCACACCGTGTAATTTTCGATGTTGGATAATCGGCACGCCGAGAAATGCATGAAAAGGCTCTTCTTTTAGAAGGGGGTCGTGATAAAAAGCTTGATGCTTCGCTGCATGATTAATATTTAACGGCTCTTCACGTCGACCGACCAAACCAACCAAGCCTTGTTCTAATGGAATACGTGCATTAAATTCAGCTGCTTTATTTAAACCTTTTGTTGCAATTAAGACATACTCGGCACGCTTATGATCAATGAGAAAAGCAGATACAGCATCAACGCTAATGGCGTCATGGACACAATTAACCAGTGTGGCCAGAGCATCGGTTAAGTCACTGGCCGTTGTGACTTCTTGTACAATACGTTTCAGTAGTTTTAACATAATTAATTCAAATTAACGAGCATAATGGCCCCGTTGCTGTTTTGAGCCGAGTTTTGGGAGCTTCTTTTTCATCAACGGCTCAAGTTCTTTTAATGCCTGGGCGTAGACTTGCCTTTTAAAAAAAATAACGTGTGCTTTGGGTTCGTGATAATCTATCCAGCGCCAGCTATCGAATTCAGGTGAGTCACTTAAATCGAGACGAATTTTTTGTTCATTGGCAACCAGGCGCAATAAAAACCATTTTTGTTTTTGGCCGATAACAAGCGGTGTTGTCCCATGTCTCAAATATTGTTTTGGTAGGCGATATTTAAGCCAACGGCGAGTGACGCCTAATATTTTGATATCGCTTGCTTCAAGCCCTACTTCTTCGCGTAATTCACGAATCATGGCTTGTTCTGCGGTCTCACCTGTGGCAAGTCCGCCTTGAGGAAATTGCCATGAATCATGGCCCTGACGTTTTCCCCAAAAGACGCGTCCGGAATCATTGATTAAAATAATGCCCACATTGAGCCGGTATCCAGCGCGATCGACTACCATAATGCTGTCTAGTCCAAGTTATTTAAGCCATTCGTTCTTGAAATCTCCCTAGGATTTTTTCACAAAAGATGTAGGTTTGGCAACTCGAGTCTTGCTGGATAGCGCAAGAGCTGGAACAATTAAGGTTAATTTGTGTCTTACTTAGGAAGAAATGCTTGAATAAAAAAATATTAATTTTAAATACAGGGGGCACGATTAGCTCTGTAAAAACAGATGCGGGTTATCAACCAGCCAGCGCACATGTCACAAAAGCACTGCAAGCAATACCCGCATTTTCGCATGTTGATATGCCAAAATATGAGGTGCATGAGTATGATCCCTTGCTTGATTCATCTAATTTAACGTGTAGTGACTGGAATCGTATTGCTGCTGATATCGAAGCGCATTATGATGCATTTGATGGATTTGTAATTTTCCATGGCACAGATACCATGGCTTATACTGCATCAGCACTGTCTTTTATGCTGGAACATTTAAATAAACCTGTGATTTTAACCGGCTCACAAATTCCGCTGTCAGAAGTTCGAAACGATGCTGTCGAAAATGCCCTGACGTCTGTTTGGTTGTGCGCTCATCAACCGATTCATGAGGTGTGTGTTTATTTTAATCAGCGTTTATTACGAGGAAATCGCACACAAAAAATGAGTTCGACTCGGTTTGATGCGTTTGACTCACCTAATTTTCCGCATTTGGCCGAAGTGGGCACTGAAATTAATATGGCCACCAGGTTATTATTGCCAGAATCCAAATTACTTTTTCAGGTACAGCCTTTACGGGTTGCAGCAATTGCTAATTTTAGGTTATGGCCAGGTATTTCGTTTGATTTACTAGACGCTTTACTGCAAATGCCAATAGAAGCGTTGGTGCTTGAGACATATGGTGCGGGAAATGCGCCGAATCAAACAGCGCGTTTTTTAGAGATGCTAAAAGCAGCTTCTGAAAAAGGGGTGATTATTATTAATAGTAGCCAGTGCGTGCATGGGCGTGTTCAAATGAGTCAATATGCAACGGGGCATGCCTTAAAACAAGTCGGGCTTTTAAGTGGATATGATATGACTCCTGAGGCGATTTACTGTAAATTACTGTATTTATTAAGCAAATATGATGATGCAGAGCAAATCAAGCATGAGATGCAACAGTCTCTTGTTGGCGAGCTAAGTGATGAAGTGAATTAAAAGGAAAGATTAAAATGGCATTACAAGTGGTTATTTTAGCTGCAGGCAAAGGTACCCGGATGTATTCTAAAACACCTAAAGTACTGCATGCTTTAGCAGAGCAGCCCATGCTGCAACGCGTATTAGACACGGCAAAGGCACTAAAGCCTGCGGGGATTCATGTGATTATTGGCCATGAAGGCACACGGATACAAGCGGCTTTTACAAACTATGACGTGAATTGGGTCTGGCAACAAGAACAGCTGGGCACAGGACATGCACTGATGCAAGCGCTACCGCACATCCCAGCAGATGATTTGGTCTTGGTGTTGTCAGCTGACGTGCCGTTGATTCAGCATACCCTGTTAGAGGCGCTGATTGCACGGGCTATACAGGATGAACAAACCGGAAAAACAGCACTGGTTTTAATGCTTGCCTTATTATCTAATCCAACCGGGCTTGGCCGTGTGCTGCGTAATAAAGATGGACATATTCGTGCTTTGGTTGAAGAAAAAGATGCGACTGAGACTGAACGCAAAATCCATGAAATTTATAGTGGGATGTGTTGTGCAAAAGCAGCTGATTTAGGCGTGTGGCTGCCGAAATTAAGCGCGGGTAATGCTCAAGAAGAGTATTATTTAACAGATATTATTGAAATGGCCGCAAGTGAATCACATCCCATTGGATTTATACATGCAACAGCACCATGGATGATTCAAGGTGTTAATGATCGATTACAATTAGAAAATTTGGAGCGTATTTGGCAAGTCCGTCAAGCCGAAGATTTAATGACACGAGGTGTGACGATTGCTGATAAAAAGCGTTTGGACATTCGGGGAGAAATCACCTGTAGTCAAGATGTGTTTTTAGATGTTGGCTCTGTTTTTTCTGGCCATATTGAATGTGCCGAGGGCGTACATATTGGGCCGCACTGTGTCTTGAAAAATGTAAAACTTGGCATGAACACCGTGATTGAAGCACATTCCGTACTTGAAGATTGTGAGATAGGTGCAAATTGTAATGTCGGTCCTTTTGCACGTGTAAGACCTGGCACGATATTAGCCGATGCCTGTAAAATAGGAAATTTTGTAGAAACCAAAAAAGCGGTGTTTGATGAAGGCTCTAAAGCCAGTCATCTTAGCTATTTGGGGGATGTGTCTATTGGTAAACAAGTCAATATTGGTGCAGGCACCATTACGTGTAATTACGATGGCGTAAATAAGCACCAAACGATTATTGAAGATGGGGCATTTATTGGGTCAGACACACAATTGGTTGCGCCCGTAACAGTGGGTAAAAATGCAACGATAGGCGCAGGCACAACATTAAGACGTGATGCCTTGGCCGATGAACTCACGTTGACAGCGTCACAACAAAAAACGCTATCTGGATGGAAGCGCCCTAAAAAAAAAGAGTAGGTGCACTGTATGTTAAGAGAAGCGAAGCAAAAATATGATAAGCCTGTTATGCCTCTGACGTATTTATAAAGCGGTCATTTATCTTTTTTAACACGGGCCATCGCATTTAAAATATAAGCGCGTTTGGCCGCAGCATCTTGTTTGCCCGGGTTAAGCTTTGCTTGTGACAGTTTACGTTTTTCTTGATAAAGCTTTTCTTTGGTTTGAATATCACGTAGTTCTCGAATTTTTTTTGTCTGAAATTGCGCGCGTGCCCGGTCTCGGTCGTACACTTCTTTGGGTATTTCGACCAGGTCAATGCAATCTACGGGACAGGGCTCAATGCATAAACCGCAGCCTGTGCAGTCATGCGAAAGAACCGAGTGCATTTGTTTGGCACTACCAATAACGGCATCCACAGGACATGCTGGAATGCATTTGGTGCAGCCAATGCATTCAGCTTCTCGAATGATTGCTGTTTGCGGTGGGCGTGTAGCGTCTTCTACTTTTTTGAAATAAGGCTCGGGATCGATGTGTAATAACTCGCCGAGTTTTTTTAAAGTTTTAAGGCCACCTGGTGGGCAATTATCAATCGTTGCTTGCCCGTGTGCTAAGGCTTCAGCATATGGCAAGCAGCCTGGGTAGCCACATTCGCCGCATTGCGTTTGCGGTAGTACCGCATCGATTGCTTTGGGTGTAATTTTAGACATCTTTGGTAACCAAAGCATCTAAGTGCTTCTGTTCAACACGTGTCATCAATGGTTTAAATGTATTGATGGTATGGTTGAGTAGCGGCGTGTCAATATTCTGCCAGTTGAGTGGCTCGCAATTTAGAAAATATTCCGAATCTGCTGCCATCTTCGGCAAAACGGGCTTTAAATAGGTGATAAGAAGCCTGAAAAGGTTTAAGCCCAAACTGCAAACGGCTTGTACGCGAGGGAGCTGCTCAGGATCTTTTGCAAGTACCCAAGGTTTTTCTGCGTCTATATATTGATTAACATGTGTGGCAGCTTCAAGAATATGTCGAATAGCGCGCGCATAATCACGTGCAAGATAAGCCTCTATAATGCTTTCTCGTGCGTTTAATACCGTATTGAATAATTCGGGATTATCAAGTGTTTCTGAAAGCAAACTGTCAAAGCGCTTATGAATAAAGCCTGCGCATCGGCTCGCGATGTTGACAATTTTTCCGACTAAATCAGCGTTAATGCGGTTCATGAACTCATCTAAATTAAAATCTAAATCATCAACACGGTGATTGAGTTTGGCTGCAAAAAAGTAGCGTAAGCATTCAGGATTAAGATGCGCTAAATAGTGGCTGGCCTCAATAAAAGTACCGCGTGATTTAGACATTTTTTCGCCATTGACGGTGAGAAAGCCGTGTGCGAACACGGCGGTTGGTAGGCGTTTGTCACTGCCTTTTAGCATAGCGGGCCAAAAAAGCGTATGGAAATACATGATGTCTTTGCCAATAAAGTGATAAAGCTCAGGTGTTGCATTGCTTCCCCAGAAGTCATCAAAATTAAGCTGGTTGAGCGCACAATATTTTTTAAAACTTGCCATGTAGCCAATCGGTGCATCGAGCCATACATAAAAATATTTATCGGTTGTGCCTGGAATATTAAACCCAAAATAAGGTGTGTCTCGCGAAATATCCCAAGGCCTTAAGCCGGCCTCGAACCACTCAGCTAATTTATTAGATACTTCTGTTTGCAGGGCATCACTTTGTGTCCAATTTTTAAGAAAAGCTTCGTACTTAGGTAAATCAAAAAAATAATGCTCAGACTCTTTTTCAATGGGCGCTGTACCTGAAAGGGCTGAAATAGGATGTTTAAGTTCGGTGGGGGTGTAAGTGGCGCCACAGGCTTCGCAGTTATCGCCATATTGGTCAGGGGCATCACAGCGTGGGCAGTTGCCTTTAATATAACGGTCCGGCAAAAACATATTTTTAATGGGGTCAAACGCCTGCTGAATTGTTTTTTTGATGATGTCGCCATTTGCTTCTAGCTGTGTATAAGTCTCTTCGGCGAGCAGGCGATTTTCTTCAGAATGTGTGGTGTGATAGCAATCATAATTAATGCCAAAAGCTTTAAAATCTTGTTCGTGGCTCTCTTTGATTTTTTCAATTAATGCCTCGGGGGTGATGCCGAGCTGCTCGGCTTTTAACATAATAGGTGTGCCATGTGCATCTTCGCCACAGATGCTGATACAGGTGTGTCCGAGCATTTTTTGCGTATTGACCCAAATATTGGTTTGAATATGTTCCAGTAAATGACCGAGATGTAAAGGACCATTAGCATAGGGCAATGCGCTGGTAACCAGCATTTGGCGAGGTGTTGTCATGAGTTAATATAGGTTTATCAAGTGGATTGAGAGGGGATTGTATCTGATTCTAATGCGGATTGCTTTATTTAGTGCGATAATAGCTTTTAAAATAGTCATCATGGAGGTATTTTCACATGACAACACCCCGTTTAATTATTGGTATTACCGGCGCATCTGGGACAATTTACGGCATTCGACTGCTTGAAGTGTTAAAGCCTTTATCGATTGAAACCCATTTGGTTGTGACAAAAGCGGGCCAGTTGGCACGTGGTTATGAGACTGATGTCAGTCTTCAGGCCTTAAAAAAATTAGCAGATGTTTATCATCCATCACATGATATTGCGGCTTCTATTGCGAGTGGATCATTTAAAACACTCGGTATGATTGTGGCACCATGTTCTATGAATACATTGGCTGAAATCGCGCATGGGGTTTCTAATCAGCTATTAACACGTGCCGCAGATGTGGTATTAAAAGAACGACGGCGACTGGTGCTCATGCCACGTGAAGCGCCATTGCATTTGGCGCACTTAAGAAATATGGCAGCTGTAACAGAAATGGGTGGCATTATTTATCCGCCAGTGCCTGCTTTTTATCAAAAGCCGGCTAGTATTTCAGAAATTGTTGATGAAGCAGTTGGGCGTGTTTTAGATTTAGTAGGCATTGAAACGGCATTGTTGGCACCCTGGAGCAAAGCTAAAAATAACACATAGTGATGCTTTCGGACTACCAATGGATTTAAAAATATGATATATTACGCAAAATAAGAGCAGTTTGTTCTTTGGTTGAGTTTATTTTTGACGTGATGTTCAAGGTTTTATATGCCAGCTTTTACACGCTTATCCTTTCCTCAGTTGGCGCTTGATCTTCAGGAAGCCGTTCGTGCGTCTACGAGGGCAACGGACTTTCTAGCGCCTGGTGCATCGCCTATTGACGCGAGAGATGTTTTTGTGACTAGTTTTGATTTGCC
>JAALKW010000039.1 GCA_011087865.1 Legionellaceae bacterium | reverse complement strand
CAATTTCCAATGAACTTCGCCTAAAGCGTGGAGTGCATTTTACGGATTTATTCGCTCCTGTCAATGCTTATTTTTTAAATTATTGATTAAATATCACAGCAATATCTATATATATCATTATATAAATTAAAAATAACGCGAATATTTACTTATACTTATTATCCTGCACATATAAATACAAGCATGCTCTAGTAGTTTTAAAACACTTCTGATAAGATACACCGCTCACGATGGTGGTCTTTAGGGTCTCCTCGCATCGATACACCGTGAATCCCGTCAGATCCGGAAGGAAGCAGCGGTAACGGTCGATTCGAGTGCCGAGGTACGGCGCTTCAGACTGCCGCCCATCTCTCTTAATTAATAATAAATAAAATGTGTGCTGATGAATAATATTGCACTTGCACGAAAATACCGCCCCAGAACCTTTTCTGAGCTTATCGGCCAAGACCATGTTACACAAGCATTGCGTAATTCGCTGACTCGAAATCGCTTACATCATGCCTATTTATTTACAGGCACCCGAGGGGTCGGTAAAACCAGTGTTGCCCGTCTGTTTGCTAAAGCACTCAATTGTGAAACGGGTATCACAGCCACACCATGCCTTGCTTGTGACACCTGTGTTGCTATTGAGCAAGCACGTTATATTGATTTAATAGAAATAGACGCGGCCTCTAAAACACGCGTTGAAGACACACGTGAATTATTAGATAACGTAATGTACTCACCCACCCAAGGCCGCTTTAAAGTCTATCTCATCGATGAAGTGCATATGCTCTCAACGCATAGTTTTAATGCCTTGCTTAAAACACTAGAAGAACCACCAGAGCACGTAATATTTTTACTTGCAACCACCGAAACACAAAAACTTCCCATGACGGTTCTATCGCGCTGCTTACAGTTTCATCTGAATGCCCTGCCAGTAGAGATGATTCAAAAGCAACTCGACCACATTTTGACACAAGAAAAAATAGCTTTTGATACTGAGGCGCTATCCCTGATTGCAAAAGCAGCTGATGGCAGTGTCCGTGATGCATTAAGTTTACTAGATCAAATCATCGCCCTCTCAGATAACACGATCACACCAGACGAAGTTAAAAAAATCCTCGGTTATACCAAGCATGATTATGCACTCGATATTCTAACCGCACTGGCACACAACGAGCCTCAAAAATTACTGACTATCAGTCAAGCCGTTGCAACTGAAGGCGGACAATATGCGTATGTGTTAGAACAAATATTAAGCGCTTTACACCAAATCAGCTTGTTGCATATTCTTCCTAAAGAAACAACGCTCTTACCACTCACTCAAAGCTTAACACCAGAAGACACACAGCTACTGTACCAGATTGCACAAAAAGGCCAAGAAGAATTACTGTTGTCGCCGACACGTGCCATGGGCTTTGAAATGACTTTGCTGCGTATGCATACGTTTAAACCCGCACATATAGCAGCGCCACCGCCATTGGCTTATGAAACATCGCCTCAGCAAAAATCTGAGAGGCCTAAAGTTCAACAAGCAACACCAAAAGCAATGCCAAAAGCAAAAGAAACAGCAACACCCAAAGCAGCCCCTAAAAAAACAAACACCACATGGGCCACTTTAATTCCTGAGCTCAATCTCACAGGTCTTGCTTTAAATGCAGCAAAACAAGCTGATTTAATACTAGAAGATAATGGAGCCGCACATCTACAGTTTGATAAAAACCACCGCTCTTTATTTACCCCAGGTGTGGTCAACAAAATAGAACAGCAACTTTCAGCCCATTACAATAAACCCATCAAACTTAATTTAAAAAGTGGTGACCAAACCCCAAACTCTCCCGCTGAAAAACAGCGCATTCAACAAAAAGAAACGCAAAGTAAACACCAAGCCACACTGGATGCTGATCCTGCCTTCCAAGCCTTGAAAAAAACCTTCCATTAGGCTTTAAAATAATTGTGTAATTATTTGCATGATGTTCTATAATATTAAAAACGAATAAAAAAATTTTTAACTTTATTATTTAATCAGGGGAAACATCATGTCTATTGGCGAAAATATTGGCGACTTAGTCAAAGAAGCGCAAAAAATGCAACAACGTATGCAAGCAGCGCAACAAGAGTTAGGCGAATTGAAAGTAGATGGCCGCTCAGGTGGCGATATGGTGACACTCACATTAAATGGACGTCATCAAATTTTAGACTTAAAGATTAAACCTGCTGCTCTTGATGAAGATGCTGAGTTTTTAAGTGAGCTCGTGATTGCCGCTTACAACGACGCGCTTAAAAAAGTTGAAGGAGCATCCAAACGAAAAATTACAAATCTAACCGAAGGCTTAAATCTGCCAACCGACCTCATGAAGAAAATGCAAGAAGATCAAAAAGACGACGGCAAATCATAATTTATTCTTGATGGATACCCTGTCTCGTCTTATCGATGCACTGCGGTGCCTTCCAGGTGTTGGGCCCAAATCGGCCCAACGCATGGCATTTCACTTATTGCAACATCAACGCCCCAGAGGACTGCACTTGGCAAGTAGCTTAGAAGCTGCCATGCAAACCGTTCGTCATTGTTCCCAGTGTAATAATTATACCGATCATGCTTTATGTCAGCTGTGTCAAAATACCGCGCGCGAGCAACATACTTTATGTGTCGTTGAAAGCCCAGCCGATGTCTTTGCTATTGAACAAAGTCATGCGCATACGGGGCAATATTATATTCTCATGGGTAAAATTTCACCGCTTGATGGCATTGGGCCAGAAGATATTGCATTAGATGGCCTAAAAAATCGCGTCGCTTCTGGCAATATTACTGAGGTCATTTTGGCTTTAAGCCCAACCGTTGAAGGTCAAACCACCATTCATTTTATTCAAGCGCTACTCAAGCCTTATGAGATTACAATCAGCCAGCCTGCACATGGTATTCCTGTTGGCGGTGAACTTGAATATCTCGATGGTCATACCATCAACCGTGCTTTATTTAATCGAAAGCAGATGCCAAACCACGTCGCTTCGTTGACTGAATCACCCGAACACTCTTAACTTTATGCGCACTCACCTGAAGTACTTCGATTTGATATGAATCAATCATTAAGCAACATTCTGACGGTGGTATATATCCTAGATGCTCAATAATTAGACCGCTTAATGTCCTTGGTCCCCCCACAGGCAACTGCCAGCCGAGTGCTCGATTCAAATGACGCAACGTCATACTCGCATCAATTATATTAGAGCCGTCTATTTGTGGAAAAATATCTTTACTGAGTGCTGCAATGTCAGTTGTAAACTCCCCGACCACTTCTTCTAAAATATCTTCCATCGTGACAAGGCCTTGTAAATCACCATATTCATCCACGACAAACCCGCTACGGCGCTTCATTTTTTGAAAGTTTAAGAGTTGAAGGTTCAAAGGCGTTGCTTCTGGAATAAAATAAGGGGCTTCCACCACATCTAATAACACGGCTTCATCGAGCGACGCTTCAAGCACACAGTTTAAAATACGGCGAAGATGTATGATGCCCAGTAAATTATCAATATGCCCTCGATATACAGGAAGCCTTGTATGCTGTGCCGTTTCTAACGACTCAAGTACCGCTTGCCAAGGCAAGTCTAAATCTATCCCAATAATTTCACTTCTTGGGACCATAATATCTTCAACACGCGCTTGCTCTAAGTCTAATAAACTAATTAACATGCTTCGATGCTCTATCGGAAGTAACCCTCCTGCTTCATGCACAACCGAACGCAGCTCATCACTCGATAGCGCTTCTTTTTGCGTGTAATTTAGTTTAATGCCAAAGCATCTTAATATCGTATTCGCTATCCAACCAATCAAATACACCAAAGGGGATAATATTTTTTGTAAAAAAATTAAAGGCCATGCGCAAGCAAAAGCAACGCGCTCTGTATATAAAGCCGCCAATGTTTTCGGTGTCATTTCAGCAAATACCAAGATAACAAGGGTTAATAAACCCGTTGCAATCCCGACGCCTAGGTTGCCATACACACGCGCACCAATTAACGTACTGACCATAGACGCAACAACATTCGAGAAAGTACTGCCGCTTAAACCAACCCATAATAATCTATCTGGGTGCGCAAGCAATCGACTAACACGTTTGGCTCGCTTATCATTGTTTTTAACCAAATATCGTAATCGATAGCGATTGATTGACATTAAGCCAATTTCTGCTGCTGAAAAAAAAGCAGCAAGAAGAATCAATAAAATTAAAATAATCACCAAAGTAGAAAGCGGTGCAGACATAGGGCGTTTCCTTCTATAACACTTTTGATTCATGGTATAGTATGAAACCTTTTTGATCCATCAAGACAACCGAGGACAATGATGTTTGAGAATTTAACGAAACATTTGACTGAATCAATCAAATATTTAGGCGGGCAACGACGCTTCACAGAAGACAGCATGAAACCTGTTTTAAAAGAAGTCCGTCTTGCTTTATTAGAAGCTGATGTTGCATTGCCTGTTGTCAAAGATTTTTCTGAAAAAATTCGAGAAAAAGCAGTCGGTCAAGTGGTTGAGTCTCACCTAAAGCCTGAACAAGCCTTAATTAAAATTGTTCATGATGAACTGGTTGAGCTGATGGGCAGCGAGCGCTCCGAGCTAAATTTTAAAACCGAACCACCTGCAGTTTTTTTAATGGCAGGCTTACAAGGCTCAGGAAAAACAACCTCTGCCGCTAAACTTGCAAAACACCTCAAAGAAATTGAAAAGAAAAAAGTTATGCTCGTCAGTGTGGACGTATATCGCCCTGCCGCCATCCAACAACTTGCTGTACTGGCTAAATCATTAGAGATTGATTTTTTTGATGCTGATCCGAAAGAAGCCCCGATTAAAATCGCAAAAAAAGCACTGGCTCAGGCTAAGAAACAATTTATAGAAGTCTTAATTATTGATACAGCAGGCCGTCTACATATTGATAACACAATGATGGATGAAATTAAATCACTCCATAAAACCACCTCACCGACTGAAACCTTATTTGTTGTGGACAGTATGACAGGACAAGATGCCGTCAACACAGCCGAGGCCTTTCATGCGGCACTCCCTCTCACCGGTATTATTTTAACCAAAACAGATGGCGATGCTCGCGGCGGTGTTGCACTCTCCATGCGGAACATTATCGGTCAGCCGATTAAATTCATGGGCTCAGGTGAAAAAGTAGATGCCTTAGAAGCGTTTCATCCTGAGCGGGTTGCCTCCCGCATTATCGGCATGGGGGATATGCTAAGCCTCCTCGAAGAAGTCGAGCTAAAAGCTGATAAAAAAACACAAGACAAGCTCACCAAAAAACTCAAAAAAGGCCGTGGGTTTGACCTCAATGATTTTAAACAACAATTGCTTCAAATGAACCAAATGGGCGGCATTTCGGGTATGATGTCTAAATTACCTGGCATGAAAATGCCAGATGCATCAAGCTCTCAAGTCGCTGAAAAAAGTATGGCTCAAACGGTTGCCATTATTAACTCCATGACCCCTAAAGAACGTCGCATTCCTAAAATTATTATTGGATCGCGTAAAAAACGTATTGCTATGGGCTCTGGTACACAAATTCAAGATGTAAATCGCCTACTGAAGCAATTTGAACAAATGCAAAAAATGATGAAAAAAATGAACAAGCCCGGCGCCATGAAGCAAATGATGCGTGGATTAGGCGGCATGCCTAATATGGGCGGATCATTTCCAGGCGACTTTGGGTAACGTTGCGGGTCTTGGGCTATTGGTTTCAATGCTTAGGGCTTCTGTATGGCTTTCTGTATTTGTCTCGTCGACCGATGCTGCTTTCTCTACTGAAACCACTTGTTTTTTAGCAGATTCTGCTTTAAAAAATAGCATTTGATGGGTCACATATTCTTCAATCGCGGCTGCCCTCTCATTTTCAGCCGGCGTGCCTAAAAGCTCTGCCGGTAAAGGCGCAAATAGCCCGCCATCAGCCTCTGCTCTTAAGGCAGATTCTTGTTCGTTTGCTAACCTTTCTGCTAGTTCTGCTTCACTTGAAAATGGGCCTATTCGCTTCATGATTTTATTCTGACGTTGTTTCTGAAAAAACAAATAATATCATGCGGTTATAAAAAACTAAACGTTGTTCTAGCATAGCGCTTTATCCCCTGCAATGTATTTTAAATAAATTAAATACAAATAGATTAAATGTAATTCAATCTAGGCTGCTAGCCAAAATCGTTTCGACATTTATTTAGAAACCCCTTTCTTTATTCCGTTAATTTTCGTACAATGACCTCCATTTTTAAGTCATCACGATTAATTTACAGAGGAAAACCATGGTCGTTATTCGTTTATCACGGGCTGGCGCAAAAAAACGCCCCTTTTATCACATTGTTGTTACAGACAGTCGTAGACGTCGTGACAGTAATTATATTGAAAGCATAGGATACTTTAATCCGGTTGCACGTGGGCAAGAAGTTCGTCTGCACCTAAAAACAGAACGCCTTCAGCATTGGCAAGGTGTTGGTGCACAGCTGTCTGACCGCGTGAAATTTTTAGCTAAAAACTTTAAAGCACCAACAGCTGAAGCAACTGCTAAGCCTGCTGCTAAAGAAACAGCTAAGAAAACAACAAAAAAAGAAGATAAAGCAGCATAAATAAAATGGATGTATGCACACCTGAGTGGGTTATCGTTGGTAAATTTGGTCGCCCGCAAGGGATTAAAGGCTTGATTCGCGTGATCTCATTCACCGCACCATCTGATAATATACTGCAATATCCCGATTGGTTTATCCCAAAGCAGGGCTCAACATGGCAGCCGGTCAAGCGTCTTGATGAACGCATGACCCCTCAGCACATTTTAGCCGAAATAGATGGATACACTTCTCGGGAAGCTGTCTCTCTGCTCACAAATACAGAGATAGCTGTACCAGGTGAAGTACTGCCTGTTTTAGATGCAGAAGAGCACTATTGGCATGAACTGATTGGCATGCGCGTTATGCACCACACCGGTGTCTTAATGGGAACTGTCGATTCAATACTAGAAACCGGAGCCAATGATGTATTGGTTGTGGTAGATGCTGATAATAAACATGAAACAAAAAGAAGATTGATTCCTTATCTTTTAGATGATGTGATTCAACAAATAGATAAAAAAAGCCGTGAAATTACGGTATGCTGGGATTTGGATTTTTAGCCATGCTGAATTTTGGCATCATCAGCATCATGCCCGACATGTTTGCCGCACTTCAGTACGGCGTAACAGGACGCGCACTGACTGAAAAGCGGATTCAAGTGACGCACTGGAATCCACGCGATGAAGCATGTTTGCCCCATCGCCAGGTTGATGATAAACCTTATGGCGGCGGCCCTGGCATGGTGATGCGTTATGAGCCCTTGCATGCAGCTATTACGAAAGCAAAGCAAGCATTAGGCCCGTCTTGCAAAACGGTTTATTTAAGCCCGCAAGGCAAAACAATAAAACAAGCTAATTTAAAACAATTAGCGGATACAAAACAGCCTATTCTTTTTGTGGCAGGTCGCTACGAAGGAATAGACGAAAGAATACTCATCAATTATATTGATGAAGAGTGGTCACTCGGTGACTTTGTATTAAGTGGTGGCGAGTTAGCAGCTATGGTATATATCGATGCCTTAGCCCGTTTACTTCCTGGCAGTTTGGGGCATCCTCAATCGGCCGAAGCAGATTCTTTTGCAGAAGCCTGCTTAGACCACCCACAGTATACCCGTCCGCCTTGTGTGGATGGCCACAAGGTCCCCGATGTTTTATTACAAGGGGATCATGGCGCGATTGAAAAATGGCGAAGAAAACAGGCGTTGGGTCAAACCTGGTTAAAGCGACCAGATTTACTCTCGCAGGGTTCATTAACACATGCCGATAAGCAATTGCTTATCGACTTTAAACATGAGTATGGCAGCTCTTTTAAACCAGACTGCCCGTTGGAGGAATAAATCATGAGTCTTTTGATTGATGAAATTAATGCAGAACAAATGCAAAGCAAAAAAATCCCTGAGTTTAACTCAGGCGACACCGTTGTTGTGCAAGTAAAAGTAAAAGAAGGCACCCGTGAACGCCTCCAAGCCTTCGAAGGGGTTGTGATTGCAAGACGGAATCGTGGTGTTAACTCTGCTTTTACAGTACGTAAAATCTCTCATAACGTAGGGGTTGAGCGTGTTTTTCCTTTGTATAGCGCTTTGGTGGATAGCATTACTGTGAAACGCCGTGGTGACGTTCGTCGTGCAAAACTTTACTATTTGCGTGAATTGTCTGGTCGTGCTGCACGTATTCGTGAAAAATTACCACAAAAAAAATAAGATTCATCTAAGCCCTAAAAAAGCCCCTATTTTAGGGGTTTTTTTTATGGCTTAAAATTAACTATCCTTCACCTGAGCTCTTATTAGCCATTAGTCAATGAATTATCCTTCCTATCCTCCTCACTACCCTCTGCACTATAAAATGATTGAGCATCATCATCATCATCGGATACTAAACCCTGTGCACTATGAAATGATTGAGCATTCTTATCGGGTACTCCATCCTTCTTTTTATCATTCTCTATCGATTCTAACACTTGCTTAAATTTCTCCACTTCACTTGCCAGTGTTGAGCTAGAGACACCTTTTGTCTCTTCTGGAACAACGGGAGCCTCTGCATCACGAACTAGAGAAAAATCAAGTGTTACATTTATCTGGAAAATAGAAGCTATCGTATTAACAAAACTTTGGAGGGCTTCTCCCAGTCTTTTCCAAGCAGAGTTTGGTTCTCTACTTGACAGTTTTGCTGATACACCTGCCATTCTGTCAAGGTTTTTTTGAACCTTCTTTTTTTGAAGCTCTGAAGCTTCATCTTTCATTGCCGGACCTTCATCTGTCCTTGCCTGAGCTTCATGTTTCATTGCGCATTCACAACATGTCAGTACTTCGCTCAGCTCACTCAGAGATTTGGAATTCATCGACCCGCGCTGATACAGAGAATGAGCTTGAGCCAATATACCCTGAAGTTGTTTTTTTAGTTGTTCGTTATACTGCCCCTCTTTATCCAACACAAGAGCCTTACATCTCTCATATTGAGCCTCATACTCACTTACCTGAAGTTTGCTTGGATTTGTTAAGTAAAGAAGCTTACCCGAAACTGGATTTTTTTTGTTTAATTTTGCATCTACTCCATATAGTTTTCCAGATTGCTCCGCCGTCATCTCTGGATCACTAAAGCCAAACTTTTTAGGCTGAGAATCAAGTTTCATTTTAGCCGCTGTCGGTACAGCATGAGTCGTCATTTCGCCCGCATTAAAGCCTTTGTCACATAAGCTGGCAATTGATCTTGCTCTATCCTCTTCGCTTCCCTTTACCTGCTCAGTTTCATACCGCTCGGCCATCCAATCTTTTTTCATTTTTTCCACAGCCGTACCCGTTCTATCCTGCCCGCTTGCGCAAAAAATAACACTCAAATAGTCTTTACCCTGAGCCGCCTTTCTTGCAACCTTAGAAGCTAAGTCAACACGGCGCAGTTGATTCAATGGTGTGCTTCCTCCCGTCTGGACTTGATCCTGAAACGCAGGTGCAACCTGAGGTGAATAAAATGTCCCCGGAAGATTGGTTGGCATAGAAGTGATTTGATGTGAGCTATTCTCTGTTGCAGACCTTACAACCCGATAGATTAAATCTTGACCCTCATGCGGCATGTCTGTATTCAAAATCGTCATATGTAGCGATAATTTTTCTCCCGTTCTCTCTTTCGCCGCCATTCTGATTTGCTCTAAATTCTCTTTTGTATGCGTCTTTCTCCTTTCAAATCCATCCTCTCCTTTTTGCTCTTTGCCTAAATAAGTAGGTGAGCCAGTTCGGGCACACCACATGACATTATCGCCCTCGCCTTTCGCTTTTTTTTTCTGATTTAAATTATCCTCTGAAACATCAAAAACAAGTTCTGTTTTAACAATAAAAGCATTTTTTGTACCAACCAGATGTGTTTTCCGTGCTTGCGCTGCTAGCATTCGGGTATTATCTTTCATTAAATCAACAAATAATTTATCCGCTTCTTGACTGGCAAGATTACCGAGCGTATGTGCCGTTTTATCTTTAGCCAATGGATAAAGCGTCATATCAGATAATGCGTCCATCTCAGCTAACTGTTTATCTGTTTTCGTAGTGACCGGATATTGCGTTTCTCGTAGTAATACTCCATTCCCAGAGTCATAACTTAAAGTAATCATGGGTCTTGCAGGCATCACTAGGCTTGATAAATTACGATAGTAAGTCAATAACGCTTCGGCATCTTCTTTTGTTTCAACTCCTTGTGTTAAATTAGCCTGGTTTAATATACCAATTAAACCCGTATCAAATGCCGCTTCTGCACCTTTACTAAAATCATTCCCAGTCGTAAACTTTAAAAAATGTGTTTTAATTCGTTCTCTAAGCCGTGTATCACCTGGATATTTTTTAGAAAGCGCATGATCAATTGCACGTACACGAGACAAGCAACGCAGACGCATATTGTTCGCTTGAATAAGCTGCTCTTGAGCTGGAGTAGCAGCCCCTCCAGGGGCAGCCGTCGCATCACGAAGCCATGCCTTTTCACCATCAACAGTCTCCACACTTGAAGAAATACCAAACTGCGCATCATTCTGTGCTCGTAGGGCATCATGCATTTGTGAATAAATATCAGTTCCGTCAGCCTCAGCGGTTGGCGGCAATGCTACATCTTTTAGCTCCTTAACCAAACCATACACCTTTTGCTGGCTTCCTATTTCTAGGCTTCGCGTATCAAGACGGTTTTTATCTTCAGGCACATTTAACTCCAAAAAAAATACATATAGCAATTTTAATGTACACCCAAACCCTTGTTATGTCCAGTTGGCAGTTGCAATATCTCCTTAAAATATCTAAGCTACGCTGATGCATGCAATTGAAATCAAACAACTCTATAAAACTTATGCCGGTGGCGTTGAAGCATTAAAAGGCATTAATTTAACCATTGAAGCAGGTGATTTTTTTGCCTTGCTCGGTGCTAATGGCGCAGGAAAATCAACCACCATTGGCTTAATCAGCTCACTTTTAACCAAAACATCAGGATCAATTCAAGTATGCGGGGTCGATTTAGATAAAAACCCCATCGAAGCCAAGCAATACTTAGGACTCGTCCCTCAAGAAATTAATTTAAATATTTTTGAACCCTGCCATCAGATTTTACTCAACCAAGCAGGCTATTACGGGATTCCTCGCAAAAAAGCGCATGACCGCGCCAATGAATTACTGAAGCAATTGGGTTTATGGCATAAAAAAGACACCATCGTCCGGCGTTTATCCGGTGGCATGAAGCGCCGCCTTATGATTGCACGGGCTTTAATGCACCAACCACGCGTACTGATATTCGATGAACCGACAGCAGGTGTAGATATTGAAATTCGCCATAGCATGTGGGAATTTTTAAAACGCACCAATGCTGAAGGGACCACGATTATTTTAACCACGCATTATCTTGAAGAGGCTGAACAGCTCTGCAAGCATATTGCCATCATCGATAAAGGCAAACTCGTTGAAAACACATCAACACAAGCTTTATTAAATACCTTGCAACATCAAACTTATGTTTTTAGCACAGACAAACCCATTAATTTTTTACCAGACCTAAGCCCTTGGGAAGCTAATCAAATCGATGCACATACCTTTGAACTGCGCGTTGATAATCAACATACATTAAATCAAGTCTTCATGCGCCTTGATGAGCAAGGCCTCGGCATCCAAAGCTTACGTAACAAAACCAATCGCTTAGAAGAATTATTTATGGATCTTATTTCATCATGACTCAAAATAAGCAATTTATTGCGCTTTATACCATCGTCCGACGCGAAATGGTCCGTATGCTGCGTATATCAAGCCAAACTTTTTTGCCTCCTGTGATTACAACAACACTTTATTTTTTAATTTTTGGCGCGGTTATTGGGCATCGTATTGGTCCTGTGTCTGGCTATACCTATACGTCTTTTATTGCCCCAGGCTTAATTGCTATGGGGATTATTACAAATTCATACTCAAACGTCTCAACCTCGCTCTTTAGCATGCGTTTTCAGCGGAGTATCGAAGAAGTCTTGGTCAGCCCCATGCACTGGAGCATTATGCTGTTAGGCTATATGCTAGGCGGCGTGGTGCGTGGTTTGGTTGTCGCATTATTAATTACATGCACTGCCGCTTTTTTTGTTAAATTAGATATTTTTAAACACCTACCGCTCGCCATCTTAGTTTTGCTCTTAATTTCTTGCATTTTTTCATTGGCAGGATTTATTAACGGCATGCTCGCGCGTACATTTGATGATGTCGCTTTTGTACCCACTTTTGTACTTACACCGCTGATATACCTGGGTGGTGTTTTTTATGCGACCAGCATGTTGCCTGAGGTATGGCAAAAAATCACTTATTTTAACCCTATTTATTATATGGTACATGCCTTAAGACAAGTCATGCTCAATCAGCCTGATGTCAGTATTAAGCTTGATTTAATCATTATGGGTATGATGCTGATTGCATTATTATGTGCAAATGCTTTTTTAATTAAAAAAGGCACGGGGCTTAGAGAATAAAAATTTTAAACAAAAAAATAGACAGCACAATGGCAACAGTCCGATTTTTCTAACTTGGAGGCCTTGCTACCGGCTTTAGGCTTCTTGGCTGCACGATGTGCCCAAGCTTGCGCACCACCTGTAAATCCCAGCTTCCTTCACAAAGGTATTGGCTGTGCTATTTCTACTGTCTTACCTATAACTATAGCCTATATTTTGAACAAGTCAAAAATCTTTCCCATGTTCAACTTGAAGTCATCGCGTTTTTTCTATAGAATTCAGCTCTTTGTCAAAATACGCTAGCAAGATAAGCTTGGAGAAGAACCATGTATGCGGTCATAAAAACCGGCGGTAAACAATACCGTGTGAAAAAAGGCGATGTCCTTAAAATCGAAACCCTTCCTGCTGAAGCAGGCAGCGACGTTGATTTTTCTGATGTGTTGCTCGTTGTAGACGGTGAAAAAAGCACCGTTGGAACGCCTCTGATTGAAAAAGCAGTGGTTAAAGCCAAAGTCCTTTCACAGGGCCGTCACAAAAAAATTAAAATTATTAAATTTCGTCGACGTAAGCACCACATGAAACAAATGGGACATCGTCAAAATTATACTGAAGTCGAAATTACAGCAATTAATTCGTAAGTACAAAGAAAAGGTAGATGAACCATGGCAACTAAAAAAGCAGGTGGTAGTACTCGTAACGGCCGCGATTCGAACCCTAAGTATTTAGGGGTGAAACGCTATGGCGGCCAGCGTGTTAATGCAGGCGAAATTCTTGTTCGTCAGCGTGGCACAAAGTTTCATGCAGGTTCAGGCGTTGGCCTTGGACGTGACCATACCCTATTTGCCTTAGCAACAGGTTTGGTTCGCTTTATCAAGAAAGGTCCTCATCACAGACAATTTGTTTGCGTTGACCCGATTGCAGAAACAGCAACTGAAAAAGCTTAAATCTTAGAGTAAGCATGAAATTTGTAGACGAAGCCATCATTTATGTAAACGCTGGTCGTGGCGGTGATGGCTGCTTAAGCTTTCGTCGTGAAAAATATATTCCTTTTGGTGGACCGAACGGTGGAGATGGCGGTGATGGGGGCAGCGTTTTTTTACGCGCTTCAACCAGCTTAAACACATTGGTTGATTTTCGCCATCAGCGACGTCACAAAGCTGAAAGTGGTCAGCAAGGTATGGGAAGCAATTGCACCGGTAAAGCAGGCAGTGACTTAACTGTTGACGTACCTGTTGGCACCGTTGTTTATGATGCTGACACAGAAGAATGCTTAGGCGATATACAAGCCGACGGTGCTTTGCTCTTGGTTGCTCAAGGCGGTTTTCATGGCCTTGGAAACACGCGCTATAAAAGCAACACCCACCGCGACACTCATCACTTTACAAAACGCTCCCCCGGTG
>JAALKW010000038.1:12449-14065 GCA_011087865.1 Legionellaceae bacterium | reverse complement strand
TGATGTGTCCTTTAGGGGTAAACACATAGACTTCATCTGGAAATAAATCGATTTTAACGTTTTCAATAAACTCTAGTGAATTGCCTGTACTTTGCTGTAAATCAAGTAAGCGCTGCACCCATTCCCTCGCACGTAATTGCGCCTCATTTACCTCGGTGCCACTTGCTTTATAAATCCAATGTGCAGCCACCCCATTATCAGCCACTTTATCCATTTCTTGTGTTCGAATTTGAACCTCTAAAGGCACTCCAAATGGACCAAACAAAGTCGTATGCAATGACTGATAGCCATTCACTTTAGGTATCCCGATATAATCTTTAAAACGCTGAGGAACTGGTTTATAAGTACGATGTAACGCGCCCAGCACACGATAACAAGCATCGATATCTTCTGTAATCACTCGAAAGGCAAATACATCAACGATTTCAGCAAAAGCCGCTTTTTTTTGTCGCATTTTCCGATATAAGCTATATAAATGCTTCTGACGACCAAAAACATGCTCATACGGTATAGACAACGAATCTAGCGCCTGTTGTAAGTCTTGTTCTATACGTTGTGTTAACTCTCGACGATTGCCACGTGCCTTTTCAACCGCTGATTTAATGGCCCGATAGCGCATCGGGTAGAGTGCTTTAAAGCCCAAGTCCTCAAGGCCTGTATACATCGCATGCATACCCAAGCGATTCGCAATGGGCGCATAAATTTCAAGTGTTTCAATCGCAATACGATGCCGCTTGGCCGTTGGCATCACACCCAAAGTTTGCATATTATGTAATCTATCCGCAAGCTTCACTAAAATAACACGAATATCTTTGACCATGGCCAAAATCATTTTTCGGAAATTTTCAGCTTGTGCTTCTGCCCGTGACTCAAATTTAATTTTTGTCAGTTTGGTCACGCCATCGACTAATGCCGCAATTTCTTCTCCAAAAGCACGTACAACAGCTTCATGACTGACCGAAGTATCTTCAATCACATCATGCAACAATGTCGCCATGATGGTTTGATAATCTAAACGCATTTTTGCAAGAATTAACGCTGCAGCAACAGGATGCGTAATATATGGCTCACCTGAACGGCGCATTTGACCTGAATGTCCTTGTTCGGCCAGTTCATAGGCTTGCTGACATTGTTCGACATGTTTGGGCTCAAGGTAGCACATCAACTCTTTGTGCAGTTCCTTAAAGTGCTCCACATCAAACCCTCCCTAAGTCATAAAAATATCATGCAAAACTACTACTCAAAACACATTGTCTCTCTTGCTTAATCATCTTGTTGTAGAATATCAGGGCCAATAAATGCCTCAGCCACTTCACGTAAAGCAACCACTGTCGGCTTATCATTTTCCCATTCAACTTTAGGTTGTGCACCATGAATTGCAATTTGTCGCGCACGTTTTGCTGCAACCATGACCAATTCAAATCTATTTTCAACATTTTCCAAACAATCTTCAACTGTTACACGAGCCATATTTCACCTCTTTTTAAAAACAATAAACAAACCATTTTACTGCGCGGACAACAAAAATGAAAGCAACTTGTGTTGCTTTTGTCTTTGGCGTACCGCAAGCAAGCGATTTGCCGCCCCCCCAGCGGGTGGTGTGGGTTTTGTTTTTT
>JAALKW010000038.1:1804-12439 GCA_011087865.1 Legionellaceae bacterium | reverse complement strand
CCGCAAGCAAGCGATTTGCAACCACAATAGCGCGCAATTCTGCGGCTGCCTGACTAAAGTTATCATTTACAATTAAATAATCAAACGCATCATAATGACTTAATTCATCGCATGCACGCTGCATTCTATCTTCAATCACAGCTGCATTATCGCGCTGCCTTTTCATTAAACGCTTCTTTAAAATATCAAGCGATGGCGGAAGAATAAAAATAGTCACCGCATCAGGAAAAAGCGTTTTAATTTGAGCCGCCCCTTGCCAATCAATATCTAAAACAATATCTAGCCCGGCTGTCAGTTGCTTCTTAATTTCATGCTTAGAGGTGCCATACCAGCAATCAAACACACGCGCATGCTCAATAAATTCACCTGCCGACGCCATGTTTAAAAAAGCGCTTTCTTCTGTAAAAAAATAATCTTCTCCATCCACTTCACCTGAACGCTTATCTCGCGTTGTATGTGAAATAGATACTAAAATATTATCCAAATGATCAATTAACTTTTTAACCAAGCTCGTCTTACCACCGCCTGATGGCGCTGCTACAATAAAAAGACGACCCATATTTTGCTCTGCCACAATGGCCTCCACCTCTTGAAACGTTTATACTTTGCAACCATCACAAACTAATTTTTTAGGATTTTACCATGCGACCGAGCAACCGTGAACCAAATCAGCCAAGAACCATTAAAATAACACGAAAATATACCGAACATGCAGAAGGATCTGTCTTAATTGAGTTTGGTGGCACACGTGTTTTATGTAATGCGTCCGTTATTGAAAGCGTGCCACGCTTTCTAAAAGGCAAAAATCAAGGCTGGATCACAGCTGAATATGGCATGTTACCTCGAGCAACACATGATAGATCGGACCGTGAAGCAAGCAAAGGCAAGCAAAATGGCCGAACCCTTGAAATTCAACGTTTAATTGGCCGCTCACTTCGCATGTGTGTCGACCTAAAAACCATTGGTGAACGCACGATTACACTCGACTGCGATGTCATTCAAGCAGATGGTGGCACACGAACTGCAGCGATTACAGGCGCATGTGTCGCATTGCATGACGCATTGGGCTCGCTGGTCGCAAATAATAAATTAAAAAAAGCGCCTGACTTTCAATTTATTGCAGCTATTTCTGTTGGCATCTACCGCGGCAATCCAGTACTTGATTTAGATTATGCCGAGGATGTACTCGCTGAAACTGATATGAATGTTGTGATGAATGACCAAGAGCAGTTTATTGAAATTCAAGGCACCGCCGAAGACAGTAGTTTTAGTCGTGACGAGCTCAATGCCCTACTTGCACTCGCAGAAGGCGGCATTAAAACGCTCATCACCCATCAAAAAGAAGCTTTAGACATCAAATGAGCAATCGCATTCAAGATCGCATTCAAAACTATTTGAATGCGATTCAACATGCCGAGCAGTTATATCATCGCACACCCCAAAGCACCCAGCTTTTAGCTGTGAGTAAAAACCAAAGCACTGAAGCCATACAAGCCGCTTTTGATGCAGGCATACGTGATTTTGGTGAAAGCTATTGGCAAGAAGCCAAAAGCAAACAATTATTACTCAAACACCTTCCGGTTACATGGCACTTTATTGGCCCAATCCAAAGCAATAAAGCCAAATACATTGCTAAGCACTTCACTTGGGTGCATAGTGTTTGCCGAGCAGGAATTGCTGAGCTATTAAACAAGCATCGCTGCCCATCACAACCTAAGCTCAATCTATGTATCCAAGTCAATTTAGATGCCGAAGCCAGTAAATCAGGCTGCTCGCTTGATGCCTTAACAGAACTTGCAGAGCAGATTGTACACTATCCTCATTTAAGCTTACGAGGACTCATGGCAATTCCTAAAAAAAATCCTGATTTAGATGCCTGCTATCAGACTTTTTTAACCTTAAAACATGCCCAAGATACACTCAACACACAACTCAATCTTTCTCTTGATACCCTTTCAATGGGCATGAGTGATGACTTTATCCCTGCCATTCATGCAGGCAGCACATGGATTCGTATTGGACGCGGTATTTTTAATGCATCTGAGCTATACTAAAAAGACTAGCTTTTGCTTCATATTCAATTTATTCAACAGGGTCATGTATATGTTTTCAATTCATCACATGCTTTTTGCCCTAACGACTGTATTCAGTGCAGCTGTTTTTGCAGAAGATACTGCTTTTTATTGCCCTCAAAATCATGGCTATATTCGTGTGGGAATGACGGAAGCTGAAGTATTAAAATTATGTGGCACCCCCACTGTAAAAGAAAAATCCAAAAGTGCTGCTGTTGAACAAGTACCCGTAACACAACTTATTTACAGTACATTAAATCCTGAGCCCGTTTTTCGAGGCTATAAATTAATTTATAACACATGGTCGCTTCCTGTTGGCTCAGGAGATAATAATCTAGAAGTGGATGTCATCGATGGAAAAATTAATGCCATTCGATTTAATGGTGCAGACACCAATGCATCCAATGTTTGCAATAATCAATCTTTTGCCGTTGGCGACCTACCGAATAAAGTTTTTTCAGCCTGTGGCAGTCCATCTATCACCAATCATACTTATATTAATCGCGCGGTTAAAAGCAAATCTAAACCCATTACATGGACCTATTCATCAGATCCATACCAGCCGACTTTTCAACTGATCTTCATGGATGGCGAATTAAAAAGCATTAGTCACTAACTACTGATTCAATAACCCAATCAATATCATGCTCATCATCGACAAATTACCCCTATTTTTTTTATTTTTTGATAACCTGCAGTGGATTGCTTGTTATATATTAATGGGTTTCATCTTTATTAACCGTACGCTATTTTACCATGCCACCTGTATTTTATGCATCAGTATCATCTTCAATGTTGCACTCAAATGTACCTTTCAAATACCCCTCTTACCGACAGTCCATCATCCTGGTTTTGCCTTTCCAAGTGGGCATATGCAATTAGCCACTGTGTTTTATGGATGGCTTGGATTACATACTAGACATCATAAACTACATCTACTGATTATTACCCTACTTTCAGGCATTGGCTTTGGCTTGGTTTATTTGGGCTACCATACTTGGTTCGATGTATTAGGTGCTGTTTTTTTTGCAGGATTAATTATCGGTTTATATCAAATATTACTGCTTCAAAAAATAAAATTTTTAAATATGACTTGGACAAACCTCTCTATCACAAGCCTTGCTATGCTTTATATCGCGTACCGATATACAATACCATCCTATGCTTGGTTTGCTTTCAGCACCTTGGTCATCTGTATAATTGCAGCCTCTAAAAAAGCTTGTGTCCATAATCGCATTTGAATATAGAAGCTTGAACTCCATGTATTTGAAAAAAAAGGCCTCAGCAGCTTCACAAAAAACGTTGCTTGCTCTCCTACTTTTTTCTTCCACCTAATACGTTTTTCTAACAAAGCAACGCGCTTATCTAATTGAGCCAAATCAGCAGCTGACAATAATTGAATACCAAGCCACCTGTCAGCCAAAAGAATCATTTCATCAACGACCGGCGTAATATGCTTTTGTTTGGCTAGCGCACGCAAACGCCCTAGATTTAATTGCTTATGCTTTAAAAAAGCAACTATGTCTATTAACCAAATCAAACGAGACCACGTATGCTTTGCCGCATGCAGGCATAAATATAATAAATAAATTTCATCATCTACAACATCTGACAAGCAATCATTATCTTTAAAAATCAATTCGTTGCTATGTGTTTTCCAGTGCAGTTCAATATGCTGGGAAAAATCTTCATTCGAATAAAACGCATCTTTCTTAATCGTCATTTGATGAAAATTTTGATAAACAAACAACTGTCTATTGCTAAGTGCCGTCTTAAAATTAAGCTTATTTAATACTATATTAGCCTTAAGTATATCTTTAGGGGCTATTAACATATCTAAATCACCCGAGTAGCGCATTATTTTTCGCCCCCAAAGCATTTGGTTTAAGCTTGGGCCTTTTAAAGGCATGTATAATATTTTTTCTGCTTTAAACGCCACTTCTACATCTCGTAGACTTGTCATCAAAGCCAGTTGACGCATCGAAATTACTTTGGCCTTTTGAGATAAAATCTCAAGTAACTCAGGGGATACATGTGCCTTTAAGTCGCCCGAAAGCACTTGGTAAACCAACAATAACATCCGCTCTTCATGTAATAATTTCATCAATTGCTGAATATCTAATACATCTGATACATAAGGTACGCAATCTGACACTGGCATGAGCCCTAAAGCATAACGGCAACACATACGCATCATAATCACTTCTGGTGGATGCTTTACGCTGTTCCACATACAATATCCTCTTTTTCTTTACTTAATATAATTTTTTGAGTCGCAAACCGGCTCATTTCATGCTGATGCGAAATAATAATAATGGTCATCGTACCCTGTAATATACTCAGTGCTTTTTGAATGTCTTGAAGATTGTCTGCATCTAATGCATTGGTACTTTCATCTAAAATTAAAAGCTTAGGCCGCATCAGCAATGCCCTTGCCAGTGCTATTCGCTGCCGTTCACCACCGGATAAACGCACCCCTCTATCACCTAAGATAGTATCTAAGCCATCCTCTAGATCATATACAAAATCAGCTGCAGCATGATTTAATGCTTCCCATAACAATGCATCTGACTGGCTTTTACTAAACCATGTTAAATTCTCACGAATAGAGGCATTGAATAAAAAAACATCTTGTGTGACATAAGCAATATTTTGCCGCCACGCTGCATTGTTTTTTATGTCTAACAATTGCTGATCAATCCAAACCTCTCCTGATTTAGGTTGAAGTAAGCCTGTGATTAAATCAGCTACCGTTGATTTACCAGCACCCGATGGCCCAACAATAGCTGTTGTACTATTTTTTTTAATTTTAAACGATAAATCATGAATCAACTTTGCATCTGATTTTTCTGGATAATCAAAGCATACATGTTTAAATTCAATGCTCGATTCAAATACAATCGCCTCATCCGTTATATCATGTACTTGCTCTGCTAATGCCGCGGCAGATAACGCTTGAATACCTCGATACGCTGGTAATTGATGCAAAATACGTTGATATATTTGTTGACTGCTTGAAACCATGGGCAGCAAACGCGAAAAAACAATCAACAATAATAATAAGCTACCCAAGGCAATATGAAAAACACCAAAGGCCACATACAACAACACGCTGAATAATATGACCGAGCCACTCGTATAACATAACTTACTTTTTGCAGTTATCGTTACCATGCGCTGGTTTTCATAAGTAAGTCCCGAATTCACAGCAACGAGCTCTTTCATAAAACGCGTTTCAAGTCCTGAGCCTTTCATTGTTTTTAGCGCTGAAAACTGCTCATTAATGGCCTGAAAAATCGTTTGATTTTGCTTTAAATGCGCGCCACCTGCCTGTGATGTTAAATGATGCAAAGGCAACATCAAACAAAGTAGTAACACAGCACAACAGATAGCAAGTAATGTCATCTTAAACGATAGTAAACACGCAAGACCTGTATACACAACGACAAGCAGTAAATGATTAATCAACGCCAATAACTGATGATTGCAAAGTGCTACACCTTGTACTTGAGTGGTTAAAGCATATAAAACATCTGACATTTTTCGCTTTAAAAAAAAAGGCCATGGCGTTTTTAATAATTGTTTGTGTAATTTAGCTCTTAAATACTGCGTATACGTTTGCTGAAGTGAAATACTTGATATTTGCTCAAAATAAGCAATTAAAGCTAGGAATATACTAATAAACACATAGACACAAAGCATGCTGACTAAGTTCATCGGTAAATGCATGACTTCAAAAAAGGTGCGTACATGCCCTATAAAACCACTGTTTGTATTTGGCCCTACGGACAAACCTATCAATTGTAATAAAGGTAAAATAAGCAACAAGCCAAATCCTGACGTTAGGCTACGTACAAACATCAAGCAAAACGTTACTATTGATTGTGTAGGCTTAAAGCAATATAAATCATGTAATAAATAAGCTAATAATTTAATGTTTTTCATCTGAAAAAACTAAAAATGATTGCCCAAGCATTGCCTGCACAAATGCACTTGCATCAGCCATGGCCGTCTCTTCTTTCAGGGTGTATGTTTCTTTTAGATAAGTCACCATGTCTTCCATGCTCATGGGATTATCTTCCAGTTTCATCCAAAGTGCGGCGGCCACAGGATTTAGGCCATGATAGCTCCCGTTATTTGGATCCATCATGACAATTTCAGACTCAACTTGCGTATATACAACTTCTTTATTAACCATCAGCGGGCGTTTTATATCCATATCATGCATTGATTTTAATCCTATAAATAATTATATGCTGTCATCACCTCATGATGATCCTCTATCACTTGGTTCACCTGATTTTGCGTTAAACTATTTTTCCAGTCTCCCACAATTCCTTTTCTAAAAAAAGAAGCTGCTTTTTGAGGTTTTTCCTTAAATCCATGCTGCTGCTCTAATGCTTGCAATCGTTTGATATCAGAATAATCGAGAGCTGACTGAATGCTTTTAGCATCGGCTTCGATTTTTAAAAACCGCACTGCTTTTGTAAATGTTTCGATAGTATTCAATTTCATATCTTCATAACGCAGTACCAAGCAATTCATCTGTTGCGCGTGACGCCAACTCTCCACATGCATCGACCAAGACAGCAAACGCTGCCGTATTTGTTCATGTTGCTTTTTAGAGCCACTACAAAAAGCATAATCTGATGTGCTCATCACTTGAATGGCTTTATTAATCGAGCAGTTTAAATGATTTGCAAGTGACACAACGACATCAAGTGGATTTCGAATAAAATATAAGGCCCCCAAACATCTCTCTGTCGGAATTAAAGCCCGCCCATCAGGTAAATAAGTGTAAGCATCATGAATTTTATGATAAGCCGGCTTATCTGTTTTTTTAGCATGCCATGTATAAACAGCTGGGCGTAAGTTATCTAACTCATCATGTGATAAATGCGCACTATCGAACCCAAGTGCTTCATCCACCCAACCACGAGCACTTGCAATTGCACCCGTATGGATATTATCTAAAGCCAGTGCTTGACCTGATGTATTTAATATATGTGCTAAAAAAACCCTAAACCAGGTATTACCTGATTTAGGATACGAAGCCAGCCAATAAATGCCTTTTTTTTCAGACACTTAGCAAACCTCGCTTGAGTAAGTCATCTTCAATGAGCGCCACCAATGCATCCAATTGAAAACCTGATTTTGGCCGTGAAACTTGAACCACACTGATTTTTGATGCCAAGGCCCCTATGTGTTTTAAATGAACATTTGTTTTTCCAAGGCCATTCAAATAAGGATATCGATAAGTATTATTTTTTAGTGGCAATATTTTTTTAAGCCCCTCAAATGCCTTAAGCTCAACCTTATCTTGATTATGTGCAGCTAAAACATAGAGCACTTTCAAAGGTAAGTTACACGTATGAAATGTTGCTTTCAGTGGCACTGAAAATTTATCTACATTGGGTCTAATTTTTCGAAGTGATTTAGTTTGCACTGCTAATTTTTGGCTGGCATCAGCCCATAGTTTTATTTGGGGGAAGCTCGGTATCACCTCTTGAGAAGCGTTAATTGCACATACATCATCAGCTAAAATAGAGTATCCACGACGCATGAAAGCTGCGGACAAGGTTGATTTTCCGATGCCAGAACGTCCAGAAAAAGAAACACAGTGCCCACCCACTTTAATCGCATTCGCATGCAATAAAAATAAGTCTCGCTGCATCAGTAGCGCACCCATGCATGAGCCCAATAAAAACACGCGAATACTGTCTTCATCACGCCGATTATTAGCATGAATAATAATTTGGTTACCATCCGTTACTAAATAACGTGCAATATCCGGGACATTCAACCAAAACGCATTGGTACTTGATTGATAAAAAGCACCATCCGATGCTGCTTGTGGTAAACCGTCTAAATCCACTTCGCCAAATTTGATGACAAGATCAGAAATATTAAATGCCTTGGATGCAACCAAGACGTCTGGCAGTAATAATTCACTTTTGATATTTAAACCAAAAGCATGGTAATAATGCATCATCCATATGCCTAAGATAAAATCTCATGCTACAAAAATTTTTAAGAAAGATAAACTCGTTTTTTCAAATGCGCCTAAAACTTAAGTGTTTATTTTTTATTAACTTTATTTTGTGCGGCATCGCACGGCTCTCAATTAACTGCCTGCCCTTAAGGCACCTGTCTCCTTATTTTGGTGTGCTCTATCAAAATAAATTATTATCGACCATTCTGTCCAAAAAGAAGCTACAATATGCCGCCGCACTCCGGCGCTCTATTCAGCTTGCTGCACAGCACACCCCCTGGAACTCAAATTGTTTAACACAAGCGATAGTTGCAAAATTTTGGTGTCATCACTTAAAGATACCCTATGTTCTCTATATTGGCTTTGCAAAAGATAAAACCAAACCTGAAGGATATGCAGCACACGCCTGGCTGACTGCAGGGCCTATTGCCATCACAGGCGGATACAGTTTTTCAAGTTTTCATGTGATTTCTAGCTATGTTCCGAGCATTATCAAAAATAAAGCTTTGATAATTGATGGTGAGAACAACAATAATCAACTATAATTGATGGTACAAACAACAATATTCAATAAAATTATGTTTGCTCGCTTATTTAATTTGCCATTAGACCATCAAGATAGCCTCTTTATTTTTGGCCCAAGAGGCACTGGAAAAACACAGTGGCTAAAGCATCATTTGTTAAAACAACCCCATACATATATTGATTTGCTAGCCCCACTCACCTATCGGACACTTAAAGCAAAACCTGAAGCTTTAAGTGAAAAAATCCCAATTAAAAATACAGACTGGATAGTGATTGATGAAGTTCAAAAAATCCCTGAGTTATTAGATGAGGTGCATCGCCTAATAGAACATAAATCGCAACGTTTTATTTTAACTGGCTCGTCCGCAAGAAAACTTAAACGTGATGGCGTGAATTTATTAGCAGGGCGCGCGATTCAATATCATATGCATCCGCTTATTTTTCAAGAATTAAATCATGCTTTTAATCTGGAGCATGCTTTAACGCTTGGGATGTTACCTGCGACGTATAGTTATGACGATCCAGCAGGTTATCTTGCAACTTATATTGATATTTATTTACGTGAAGAAGTGGTTCAAGAAGGACTCACTCGCAATGTATCTGCATTTGCACGCTTTCTTGAGGTGGCGAGCTTCTCACAGGGTGCTGTGATTAATGCAACCGAAATTGCACGCGAAGTGGGTGTGAATCGCCAAGTCATACAAAATTATTTTAGTATTCTCGATGACTTGCTCTTGGCGCACATGTTGCCAGCCTTTACAAAGAAAGCAAAGCGCCGCTTAATTACAACGAGTAAATTTTATTATTTTGATGTAGGCGTTTATACACAACTACGCCCCAAAGGCATACTAGATGCACCCAGTGAAATAGCAGGCATGGGATTAGAAACGCTTTTTTTTCAGTCAGTACTTGCGCTGATTGATTATCATCGCCTGAACTACCGCGTTTACTACTGGCGAACAACCACTGGCACAGAAGTTGATTTTATTGTATATGGCGAAGAAAAACTCCTCGCCTTTGAAATCAAGCACAGCCAAACCATCACCCCCAAAATGTTGCATGGTTTAAAGCAATTTAAGCAAGATTATCCGATGGCTGAACTATACATCATATATACAGGGAAAGAAGTGCTTTATTTAAACGATAAAATAACCGCCCTGCCTATTCAAAACATATTAGAGCAACTACCTAAGTTGTTAAGTTGCTTTTAAGTTCAATCATATGTTATAAATAAATAAATAAAAGTCTCTCTTAATGAAAGCCGAATCAACCACAGAAGAACAACCTATTCCATACCTTGCACCTCAAGTCATACCATTGATAGAATGCGAGGTAGAAAAGGGCTCCCCTATCGATGAAACCAACGATGGCTTACTGGGTGCAAACTCCTAATTAACATGCCATGGAACCCTCGACAACCGAACATTACCAATGCAAGCCATTTTTATCAAACAATAATAAATACCCACTGCGCTATTTATCACTCCTCACACTCGAATCCTATTTCTATCACTTCATTTGAAGATGCCCTTAATCCAAACCACTATCAAAAAACATCTCAGCCTTTTGCACTCATTATTACAAATCCAAGCACAAATGAGTTTCTTCTGGTTCGCGACCACCTTGGTGTGCATCCTCTATTTTATAGCTATGATAATCAATCAAATCAGCTCATTTTTGGCGATACGATTCCAGATATTTTGCAACAATTACCCCAAATACCCACCTTACAGGATTTGGATATACCCTATTTGTTTTCAGATGTTCGACAATATACCGATAAAACTATTTACCCTCCGATATACCGGGTTGAACCTGGGCATATGATGCACTATAAGCCCAATGGGCAATACACTAAATCTGCTTTTTGGCAATTAGAACCCTCTGGTGAGACTTTATATTATCAAGATGAACATGAGTATTTAGAGCACTTTAAATCACTCATGCAAGCTTCTATACAACATGCGACCCAAGGCTCAGATTCGATTGCGGCTGAGTTTAGTGCGGGCATGGATTCAAGTGCTGTCTATGGCACCTGCGCCGAGC
>JAALKW010000038.1:0-1794 GCA_011087865.1 Legionellaceae bacterium | reverse complement strand
GGAACCAACCCGTATTTACGTAAAGCCAATGCTGGATTTGATCGGCAAAGGTCTGGTTAATGCCATGAGCCATATCACAGGTGGTGGTCTGCTGGAGAATATTCCACGGGTTCTACCTGAAGGCACCAAAGCCGTTATTGATACCAACAGCTGGGAAATCCCCACTTTATTTATGAATGCCCCACTACCCGAATCAGACAGTGCATTAAGCTACAACAACAGCTATGAACAAGCATTTGAAGCACGATATCCAGACACAACTATTCATCGAATTGTGGCCGATAATTTTGACGCCATTCGCATTTTTAAAAAATATTCTGCGTGGTTCGCAGGAGCAGTGCCACACATATTCGAATTATTTTATCACCCTTTACATCGTGCTGTATCAGACCAAAAACATACAATATTATTATCAGGCCTGGGTGGTGACCAGGGTATATCAAGTCATATACCTACACGGTTTATTTTACCCGAGCTTATTCAACAAAAAAAAATTCGACAAGCTTGGACTGAATTAACTTACCATAGAAAACCTTTTCTTAAACAGCTCTTTTTACTGATTCAATACACACACCCTTTCTTATATCAATACATATCACAGTTAAAAAAGAAACAAGCAAAACCAAAACATCCCTATTTTTCACAATACTTTGAAACATTACGTGAATCAGAATGGTCTTTTCTGCAAGGTCCAAACAGCGGGTCTATGCGTATGCGCATTGAGTGCAGTAGCATTGTTGCTAAAAAAATGGGCTTTCAATACCGTTACCCGCTACTGCATCCTGAACTACTTGAATTTTTCTTATCTTTACCTGTCACGCAAAAACGTCATCACGGTGTAGGACGCCATCTCATACGACGCTATGTCAATGAAATCATGCCAATGGCTTCGTTTGACACGCATCAAGAAAAAGAAGGTCTCGGTATTGCACCTGCAATCATCGATACTTTTAAACTCAACTGAGAAGCAGGTAGGTTCCAAAGCGAATTTAAAAACCTGCCTTTTTCAGACCTTATACAAGATAGCTCACCCCACAAAGCTATGATAAAAAAAATACAGGCTTTCATGCTAAAAACATATTTTAAATTATAAAAAAGGAGACAAATAATGACATGGTCAGTCAGAACATTAGGAACAACCGCTTTAGCGATTAGCTTATTATCTACACCAAGCTTTGCTAAAAACATTAAAACAACTGATTTATTACAAAATATGCCATCAGGGCCTCATGATAAAAAAAAGCTTCAAGCCACAAAAACGGTGTTATTTAATCAGACGGCAAGCGGTGGAACCGATGCAGGACAAATTACAAAACTAAGATTAAGCTATTTTGCATCATCCGATTGTTCTGGTACTGCATCGGGCACTGACACAGGCTCTTTGCCTAGCCCTTCTTTTACAACCTCAACGGGGAGTCCATTTACAATTGCTGTTGGTACCGATTTCGGAATCAATGCTGATGCTGTATGGAATACGGGTAGAAATTCAGGATTAAGTATTAGCGAAGTCGATATGACAAACATTAACTCTATTGCGGTCACTTTTATGGCTGATAGTAATAATGTGCCACAAGCAACATTTCAAACAACGGGTAATGATAATATCAGCTATGCATGTATTAACGTTTCGTGTTCTGCCATTTCAAGCGAGTGCACCTCTTCAGATTCCACAAAAAGCTTTACACTAAAAACCTCTGCTGCCACCGGAGACTTGGGCAATGGCGGGGGGAGTGGTGGGTGCGGGGGGGGGGGGGGGGGGGGGGGGGGGGGGGTGGGGGGGGGTGGGGGGGTGGT
>JAALKW010000037.1 GCA_011087865.1 Legionellaceae bacterium | reverse complement strand
AAACCACTTAATTTATTAGAAATACTCAATTGTTTTTTACGGCATCGTCGTGAAGTGGTGACCCGACGCTCTTTGTTCCGGCTCAAAAAATCTCGGACACGCGCGCATGTATTAGAAGGTTTGGCTGTAGCGCTTGCAAATATTGATGAAATGATTGGCTTAATCAAAGCGTCTCCTACGCCACAAGATGCAAAAATAGGTTTAACGGCACGTGCGTGGACGCCTGGTTCTGTTCAGGCCATGTTAGATAAAGTCGGGAATGCGGCTTGTAGACCCGATGATTTACCTGAAGGCCTTGGGTTTGTTGATGGGGGTTATTTTTTATCACCAGACCAAGCACAAGCGATTTTAGAGTTGCGGTTGCATCGACTCACAGCACTTGAGCAAGATAAATTATTACAAGAATTTGATCAGCTATTAGATGCGATTCAAGCGTTGCTTGAAATATTAAACTCACCTGAGCGTTTGATGGAAGTCATTCGTGAAGAATTAATTGAGATGAAAACGCAGTTTGGTGACGAACGTCGTACGGAAATTATGGCGTCACAAAGTGATTTGACGATTGAAGATTTAATCACGGAAGAGCAAGTTGTTGTGACTTTGTTGCATCAAGGATATGTGAAATATCAGCCGCTGTCCGCGTATCAAGCACAACGACGCGGTGGTAAAGGAAAGTCAGCCACTAATATTAAAAAAGAAGATTTTATTGAGCGATTAGTGATTGCCAGTACGCCTGACACACTGCTTTGTTTCTCTAATCACGGTAAATTATATTGGGTTAAATCGTATCAATTGCCATTAGCAAGCCGTACTTCACGGGGTAAGCCTATTGTTAATGTTTTACCTTTGGCTGAAGGTGAGGCGATTCATGCTATGTTACCTGTTCGGGAGTATGATGCGAATGCATTTGTCTTTATGGCAACGCAGCGTGGAACGGTTAAAAAAGTATCGTTAGAGGCATTCAGTCGCCCACGTAGTAACGGGATTATTGCTGTTGATTTAGTGGATGGTGATCAACTCATCGGTGTTGATATTACCGATGGTGAAAAGCACATCATGCTGTTTTCTGATGCAGGTAAAGTTATTCGGTTTGATGAGAACTTAATTCGACCGATGGGACGTACAGCGCGTGGTGTGCGTGGTATTCGATTGGCCGAAGGCCAAGCTGTGATTTCATTGGTGGTTGCGGCTGCCGAAGGGCCTATTTTAACGGCAACAGAGTTTGGTTATGGTAAACGCACGGGTCGAGGTGGACAAGGGGTGATTTCGATTCAAGTGAACGAGAGGAATGGTCGCGTGGTACGTGCGTTACAAGTCAATGATGCTGATGAAGCGATGCTGATTACGAATCGTGGTACGCTCGTTCGTGTCCGTATGAGCGAGATTTCAGTGATTGGTCGTAATACACAAGGGGTGCGTATTATGAACCTTGCCGAAGGTGAACAAGTGGTGGGGATGCAGCGTATAGAAGAGCTTCAAGCCGATGATGAGCAAGATATGCTTGATGCTAATGTTGATGCGGGTGATGGTGATAATAGTGCTGAAAATGAAGTTGAAGTGATAGTCGATACCGAGTGATATAATGACGAAACACGGCTATTATTTTGCTGCGGGACCTGCAGCTTTACCAGAAGCAATTTTGCGTGATACACAGTCTCAGCTATTAAATTTTGACGACACGGGCTTATCTGTTCTTGAGATAGGCCACAGAACAGAGCATTTTACAGCACTGCTTGAAGAAGCAACATCAGACTTACGTGATTTATTATTGATTCCAGACCATTACCACATTTTATTTTTAGGGGGAGCTGCACGAACACAGTTCTCAATGATACCACTTAATTTAATTTCATCAGATAAAAATCAGGCCGCTTATATTTGTTCAGGACTGTGGTCTCAACTGGCATTCGAAGAGGCCAAGCGTTTCAGCGATGCATATCTTCTGACAGAATCAAAAAAATTGAGAAAAAATACAGCGTATGTGTATTACACGCCGAATGAAACCGTAGATGGTGTGTATTTAGATAAACCTGATGTGGGAGATATACCACTGGTTGCTGATATGACTTCATGTCTGTTGAGTGAGCCGATTGATGTGTCCCAATTTGGATTGATTTTTGCGGGGGCACAAAAAAATATTGGACCTGCAGGCTTAACCCTTGTGATTATCCGTGATGATTTATTAAAAATTACACCTCAGCATGTCGTGCCTTTGATGCTAGATTATCAGGTTCACGCTAAACATCATTCGGTGTATGCAACGCCGCCTGTGTTTCAATGTGATATGGCAGCGAAAATGTTCAAATGGGTTAAAGCGGCAGGAGGGATTGAGGCTTTATATCAAATGAATCAGGCCAAAGCGGCTAAATTATATGATTATATTGATGCATCAGCAGCGTATGTTTGTCATACAGAAAAATCATTGCGCTCTATGATGAATGTGTGTTTTTCAATGCAAGATCAATCAAAAGAAGCTGATTTTTTAAAAGCCGCTGAAGCAGAAGGTTTAAGGGGGCTGAAAGGTCATCGTGTGCGTGGTGGATTACGCGCAAGTTTATATAACGCAATGCCGATGGAAGGTGTCGATGCATTAATTGCTTTTATGGAAGCGTTTATTCAGTGATAACAAGCAGCCCTGTTTTGCATGCTATATTAGGTGAGATAGCATTACCTGGTGATAAATCAATCACACACCGCGCTTTAATACTTGCAGCCATTGCAACGGGCGTGACTCATATCAACAATGCTTTAGATTCAGATGATTGTGTTGCAACCGCGCGAGCATTACAACAAATGGGTGTGCGTATTGAGTGGCTCAAAGATAAAGTGATTGTGCATGGGGTAGGGCGGAATGGATTAAATGCGCCGGTTAAATATATTGATTGTGGTAATTCAGGGACCAGCATGCGGCTTCTGTCCGGGCTTTTAGTGGGGCAGGCCTTTGATAGCGTGTTAATAGGTGATGAGAGTTTATCAAAGCGACCTATGATGCGTATTGTGACTCCATTAAGACAAATGGGCGCTAATATTCATGTGGATGATGGATGTGCGCCGATTTATATTCAGGGCCAAAGCAAACCGTCACAAACATTAAAAGCAATTGTTTATCAATCACCTGTTGCAAGTGCGCAGGTAAAAACCTGTGTTTTACTTGCAGGATTATATGCAAAGGGTCATACAGAAGTGCTTGAACCGGTGATAACGCGTGATCATACCGAGCGATTGCTACCCTTTTTTTCAAAATCGCTGTGTGAGACGCGTGTATTAGACGTGCCGGGTGATTTATCATCGGCAGCATTTTTTATGGTGCTTGCGAGTTTGGTGCCGGGTTCAGTGCTTAGGTTACGCGGTATTGGGGTGAACCCAACACGTATGGGGATGATAGATATATTAAAAGCGATGGGGGCTGATATAAAGCTCACGAATTTTTGTTTTTATGGGGCTGAGCCTGTCGCGGATATTAAAATAGCTTATGCAAAATTAAAAGGTATTGAAATTGGGCATACGATGCTGGTTCGCGCAATCGATGAATTTCCCATTTTATTGATTGCTGCGGCCGAAGCTTTGGGAGAAACGCGTATTTTAGGTGTGAGTGAATTACGCCATAAAGAAAGCGATCGTGTTGCTGTGATGGTAAAAAATTTAAACACATTAGGTATTGCAGCTGTTGTGGATGGAAATGATGTCAAGATACAGGGTGGCGTATTGCAGGGCGGCACAGTTGATGCCGTGTTAGATCATCGTATTGCGATGGCTTTTTTGATTGCAGGGACGGTTGCAAAAGCGCCCATACAGGTGTTAAATACAGACGCCATTTCGACCTCATTTCCAGCATTTGTTCAGATGGCAAAGCAGTTGGGATGTTTGATAAACGAATAGGATTAAATAGATATGTCAGTGCATCAGAACAAAACGCCCGTGATTACATTAGATGGTCCAAGTGGTACAGGGAAAGGGACATTATGTCATCGTCTTGCCGAGTATTTAGGCTGGCATCTATTAGATAGTGGTGTGTTGTATCGCGCATTAGGATTTTTGGTGAAAAAGCAGAAAATCAGATTAGATAATCTAGACAGCTTAATTGCTTTAGCAGCTCACTTACCGATTGAATTTCATCAGCATGATATTTTGATAGATGGCGAAGTGGTTGGCCTTGCATTACGAACGGAGGCATGTGGTGCTGAAGCATCAAAGCTCGCGGCTATTCCTGAGATTAGGGCCGCCTTACTGCAGCGCCAGCGTGATTTTGCTGTGTCACCAGGGCTTGTGACCGATGGGCGTGATATGGGGACGGTGGTTTTTCCTGATGCAGCGCTTAAAATTTATTTGGATGCGAGTGCCGAGGTACGTGCAACACGACGTTATTTACAGTTGAAGGATAGTGAAAAAAGTGTTAGTCTCGCGCAGGTCGTCGATGAATTGGCTAAACGGGATGCAAGAGATATGGCACGTCAGCACGCGCCACTGAAGGCTGCACCCGATGCTATTACAGTGGATACCAGTCATTTGACGGTTGATACTGTGTTTGAGCAGCTTCTAGAGCTTGTTGATGCACGAGGATTTAAGGGGGAAAATGCAAAGTAAGCATTTTCTATATTTTTATTTATTGAGTTTAATCACATGACAGAGAGTTTTAAGCAGTTATTTGAAGAAAGTATGGTAGGGGCCCAGTTATATCCTGGTGCAATTATAGAAGCGACAGTTATCAATCTAGATGACGATTTTGTTACGCTGAATGCCGGATTAAAATCTGAAGGCGTGATTTCTATTGACGAATTTAAAGACAAAGATGGCCAAGTTGAAGTGGCTATTGGCGATTCAGTTGAAGTCGCACTGGATTCTGTCGAAGATGGTCATGGTGAAACCTTACTTTCTCGTGAAAAAGCCAAGCGTCAAGAAGCATGGCGAAAACTCTCAAAATCTTACGAAAATGCCGAAACCGTAATTGGTTTGATTTCAGGCAAAGTAAAAGGCGGATTTACCGTTGAAATCGGAACGATTCGTGCCTTTTTACCGGGTTCATTAGTAGATGTTAGACCTGTTCGTGACCCATCTTATTTAGAAGGCAAAGAGCTTGAGTTTAAAGTCATTAAGATGGACTTAAAACGTAATAATATCGTTGTTTCTCGTCGTGCAGTTGTCGAAGAAGAAAACAGTGCAGACAGACAAGCATTACTTGACTCATTACATGATGGTCAGGTGCTTGATGGTATTGTTAAGAACTTAACAGATTATGGTGCATTTATTGATTTAGGTGGTGTTGACGGTCTCTTACACATTACTGACATTTCATGGAAACGTGTGAAGCATCCAAGTGAGTTATTAAGTGTTGCACAAGATGTTAAAGTGAAAGTATTAAGCTTTGACAGTGAGCGTAACCGTGTTTCTTTAGGGATGAAACAGTTGGGCAACGATCCTTGGGTTGACTTGATGGACCGTTATCCAGTTGGCACACGACTCGCAGGCAAAGTAACAAATATTACAGATTATGGTTGCTTTGTTGAAATTGAAGAAGGGGTTGAAGGTTTAGTCCATATGTCTGAAATGGATTGGACAAACAAAAATATACACCCAAGTAAAGTTGTTTCTGTTGGCGAAGAAGTATCTGTTATCGTGCTTGAGATTGATCAAGATCGTCGACGTATTTCTCTTGGTATGAAGCAATGTCAAAATAATCCATGGCAAGCATTTGCTGAAGGCCAAAAGAAAGGACAGAAAATTAGCGGAAAAATTCGCTCGATTACTGACTTTGGAATTTTCATTGGTTTAGACGGTGAAATTGATGGTTTGGTTCATTTATCTGATATTTCTTGGACTGTACCGGGTGAAGAAGCAGTTAAAGACTTCAAGAAAGGTCAAGAACTTGAAGCTGTGATTTTAGCGATTGATTCTGACCGTGAGCGTATTTCTTTAGGGCTGAAACAGCTTGAAGGAGATAACTTCACTAGCTACGTTGATGAGTTCGGTAAAGGAACCGTGGTAACTGGTAAAGTAACAGACGTTGATGCTAAAACTGTAACTGTTGCATTGGCTGAAGATGTATTTGGTACCATTCGAGCCAATGACTTGTCTGAAGATAAGGTGCTTGATGCGTCCACACTTGTAAAAGTAGATGATGAGATTGAAGCGAAAATCATGAATGTTGATCGCAAAAATCGCACCATAGCATTGTCTGTAAAAGCAAAAGATGCAGAAGACCAGGCAGAAGCTATTAAGAAGTATTCAAAAACAGCTGAAGTCTCAACCACCACTTTAGGTGATTTGTTGAAAGAAAAAATGGCAGATAGCAAAAAAGACAGTGAGTAAGCTTGATTGCTAATTGTTTTTGTTGTTTTCTAGAAAAAGCGTAGTTTACTACGCTTTTTTTTTATCAATTAAATATTAAGTATTTCAAATATTAAGTAGAAATTAAAAAGGATGAATTGAATGCGTTTAATCATGATGATATTTTATTTATGCTTGATGTTGTTTGGGGTGAGTTTTGCGGCTTTAAATGCAAGTGCTGTGACATTGAATTTATATTTTAAAACCCTGACACTACCTATTTCTGTGTGGATGATTATTGCACTTGCACTCGGTGTTTTAATTGGGTTGATGATGTTTTTCGGACGTTATTGGGGGGTAAAATCAAAATATCGTAAAACAAAAAATCAATTACAATTGATGGAGCGAGAAATTAAAAATTTACGTGAGATTCCATTAAAAAATTAAAAAATATAAATAATTGATGCGAATGGAGTGCTTAACATGATTCAGCTTTGGCCGATGCTTCTTCCCGCTGCTGCTTGTTCGGGATGGTGGATTGCTCGGCGTAATTATGCAGTGAAACAACCCAATGAAAAGAATCAATTATCACGTGAATATGTTGTTGGATTAAATTATTTATTAAACGAAGAACCAGATAAAGCCGTTGATATATTTATTAAGCTTTTAGAAGTTGATAGCGATACGGTTGAAACACATTTAGCTTTAGGCAGCTTGTTTCGGCGCCGAGGTGAAGTAGACCGTGCTATTCGCATTCATCAAAATTTAATTGCAAGGCCACAGTTACGCGTGATGCAGCGTAAAGAAGCCCTGATGGCGCTGGCGGAAGATTATATGAGCGCTGGTGTTTATGATAGAGCGGAACGTATTTTTATCGAAGTGGTTGAACTGGGTGGCACACCGGATGCAAGTAGTTTTAGAGGCTTACTTGCTATTTATCAGCATGAAAAAGCTTGGGAAAAGGCGCTTGATGTTTTAAAAAAACTAGCGCTTGTTACCGGCAATAATATGAACAAAGAAGCGGCACATTATCATTGTGAAATGGCAGAGCAGTTATTACTTAGTCGTGCTGATGAACAAGCGTATAGTCTGGTTAAACAAGCTTTGGTTGTTGATAAGCTGTCAGTTCGAGCGAGTTTAATGCTTGCTGATATTGAAATGCAGCAAGGGCGATATAAGCCTGCTGTGCGTGCTTTAAAGCGAGTACTGACACAAGATCCTGCTTTTTTTTCTGAAGTGATATCACCTTGGTTAAAAGCATACTCGGCTTTGAATCATATGGATGAGTGTGTGAGTTATTTAGAAAATGCATTGAGTGATTACCCGAGCTCATCGGTTATATTTGCTATTGGTGAGTATTTTCGTGAAGAAAAAGGCTTGGATATGGCGATTGACTTTGTGTCGGTTCAACTCAGTCGATATCCTTCAATACGTGGCTTAAATCAGCTGATCCAATGGCACTTAGAATCAACACATGGCATCGTGCGGGATAAACTAAAAATGCTTTATGATATTACCAGTAAATTTTTAGATAATAAGCCTATCTATCGTTGCGGTCACTGTGGTTTTTCTGGCAAATTACTCCATTGGTTATGCCCAAGCTGTAAACATTGGGGACGTGTTAAACCGATTCATGGTTTAGAAGGGGATTAAATTTTCATGCAAATTATTGTAGCCCTTGATATAGATAATCAATCTAATGCGTTGGCTTTAGTGGATAATTGGCATCCTGACTGGTGCATTTTGAAAGTAGGTCTTGAAGCCTTTACACGATTTGGTCCTGAGTTTGTTCGAGATCTGGTGGCTCGCGGTTTTCGTGTTTTTTTAGATTTAAAATTTCATGATATTCCAAATACAGTTGCGGCAGCTTGCTGTGCTGCAGCTGATTTGGGCGTTTGGATGATAAATCTTCATGCGTCTGGTGGGCATGCTATGATGCAAGCCGCACGTGATGCTTTAGATAAATATGCTGATAAAAAACCTTATTTAATAGCCGTGACTATCTTACCAAGCCAAGACGCCTCTGATACAGAAATTCTTGCTTTAGCTACAAAAGCGAAACAAGCAGGGCTGGATGGCGTGGTGTGCTCGGCATTAGAAGTCCCTCATATAAAAGCTACCTGCGGGGATAATTTTCTAGCTATCACACCGGGTATACGTTTAGCAGGTGATAGCATGCATGATCAAAAACGCGTGGTAACGCCTGAAAAAGCGCATATACTTGGCACTGATTATGCGGTCATTGGCCGCTCTATTATGCAGGCAGCTAACCCGACAGAACAACTGAAGGCTTTGGTGTTTAATGCAAAAAAATAAAGACAAACAAAATTATTATTTACAAACCATGGGGATTAATCCATGGGTATTACGTGATGCACCGAAACAAAAACATGTGATTTATATGGATAATATTGCGTTGAATCCAGCTGAACAGGTGTTATTAGATAACATGCTGCAAAGCGTTGGGTTAGATAGCAACGATGTTAGTCTTAAGCAAGCCACTCAAGGTGTAGATTTTTTACCGCATCCTGGATTTTTATTGGCGCATCCACTTGAAAAAAGAAAAGCGTATGCAGCCCTTGGACGTTGTTTGTCTTGCATTTGAAAAATAAAAAATACCTCTGATCCTGATAATCTCCTGATATACTCAGGATTTGATTCCAACAAGTTTTTATGCTCAAAACGCATGAACATGCGTTTTGAGCATAAATTTCTTAGTCGCAGGCACGGATGCTTAAGCAGAGACACACACAAACAGGTTTTACTTGGATCAGTTTACTCGCCATACTCGTTATTTTGGGTAGCTTATTGGTTGCGGGTGCTTCAAACTGGCGGCATGCATGTGTTTTGCAGGCAAAGCGGGTATTGTTCAATGATATTGCTCGTGCATTGGCATTTTCTCGTACGGAGGCGTTTTTATCAGGAAATAATTTAGTATTACAACCCCTTGATAAACAAAGCAATAATTGGGCGCTAGGCATTCATTTACAAACAGAAAAAGAACCTTTATGTGAGATACATAGATGGCCATGGGAGGTCTCTAGGCAAATAAAGCTCACTTGGCATGGTTTTCTCGGACAAAATAAACTCGTGGTGAGTGCAAAGCCTGAAAGCCTCGCGATGAATGGTTATTTTTTATTAGAACCGATAGACGGCCAAGCTTTTAGTTCTGAAAAATGGGTTGTAAATCGCTTCGGCCGGATGCGAGTGCTTAGAAAACATGTTGCTTAAATTCAACGCCATGTTATCATGACTGTTGCGATTTACCAGTTGTTTTATAAGGACGGTGCATGTTCGATTATCACGATAAAATAGCGACATTTGATGATGTTTTATGGCAGGCGATGGAGTCTGAACGTCAGCGGCAAGAAGACCATATTGAGTTGATTGCTTCTGAAAATTACGTCAGCCCACGTGTGCTTGAAGCACAAGGTTCTCTTTTAACGAACAAATATGCAGAAGGCTACCCGAGTAAGCGTTATTATGGTGGGTGTGAATATGTTGATCAAGTCGAGTTATTAGCGATTGAGCGCGTTAAACAATTATTCGGTGCAGATTTTGCAAATGTGCAGCCGCATTCAGGGTCTCAGGCCAATGCTGCGGTTATGATGGCACTTTTAAAACCAGGTGATAAAGTGCTTGGCATGGCATTGCCTGATGGGGGGCATTTAACACACGGCTCACCGGTTAACTTTTCAGGAAAATTATATGATGTTGTGTCTTATGGACTCGATGATGCAACGGGCTTAATTGATTATGCGGCACTTGAAAAGCAAGTCTTGGCAGAAAAGCCAAAATTAATTATTGCAGGGTTTTCAGCTTATTCTCGTGTGGTTGATTGGGCGCGCTTTCGTGTGCTTGCCGATGAGGTAGGGGCTTATTTAATGGCTGACATGGCCCATGTGGCTGGTTTGATTGCAACAGATTTATATCCGTCTCCGGTGCCTTATGCTGATGTTGTGACCAGTACAACCCATAAAACTTTACGTGGACCTCGTGGGGGCCTGATTTTAGGTAAAGCAAACGAAGCCATTCAGAAAAAGATTAACTCTGCTGTTTTTCCTGGCACACAAGGTGGGCCTTTAATGCATGTCATTGCAGCAAAAGCGGTTGCGTTTGAAGAGGCACTTCAATCTGATTTTAAAGATTATCAGTGCCAAGTTTTACTCAATGCAAAAGCAATGGCAGAAGTGTTGATTTCGCGTGGTTATCCTTTGGTTTCAGGGGGCACAGATAATCATTTGATGTTGGTCAATTTGATGGATAAAACCATCACTGGAAAAGATGCAGAAATTGCGTTGGGCCATGCTAATTTAACGTTGAATAAAAATACTGTACCGAATGAAAAGCGTTCGCCATTTGTAACAAGTGGGCTTCGCTTGGGTACGCCGGCCGTAACAACACGTGGTTTCTGTGAGCCAGAAGTAAGGCAAGTAGCACATTGGATGGCTGATGTACTGGATGACATTGAAAACAAGGACGTTATTCAAAAAACACGTGAGTCTGTCCTTGCGCTATGTCAGGATTTTCCTGTTTATAAGTAAGGTTTAAAGCGATGTATTGTCCATTTTGTCATGCAGATGAAACCAAGGTGATTGATTCACGTTTGGTGGCCGAAGGTGAACAAGTACGTAGAAGACGCCAGTGTGGGGTGTGTCAAGAACGTTTTACAACGTTTGAAACACCAGAGCTGGTCATGCCGATGATAGTGAAGAGAGATGGTCGGCGAGAGATGTTTCAGGTAGATAATTTACGAGCAGGGATGTTACGTGCCCTACAAAAGCGTCCAGTGAGCGCTGATGCACTTGAAGATGCTGTGGTTGCTGTTTTGCAGCAAATCAGGCGTTATGGTGAGCGTGAAATTGAGTCGCGTAAAGTAGGGGATTGGGTGATGGAGCAGTTGTATGGGCTTGATCATGTTGCTTATGTTCGTTTTGCGTCTGTTTATAAACGATTTAAAGATGTAAGTGATTTTCGTGAAGCCATTGAACAAATAAATCATGAGTCAGGGGCTTGAAGTGGCAATAGATAAGCAATTAATCAAAGGTAGGCGGCGTGCAAGAAAAATTGCATTGCAGGCTATTTACCAGCGGCTGCTTTCAAAAGCAGAGTTAACAGAAATTGAAGCGCAGTTTCGTGCCATACATGGCGATGGCAAAACAGATTTAGATTATTTTTGTCGTTTGTTTTATGGTGTAGAAGAGGCAACAGAACGCTTAGATGACGCGTTGACTCCTTTTTTAGATAGACCGATTAAAAATATTAATTTGGTTGAACTTGCGGTCTTGCGTTTAGGTGCATTTGAATTGATGGATGTGTTAGAAACACCGTATCGCGTGGTATTAGATGAAACGGTTAATTTATCAAAAACATTTGGTTCGCAAGATGGGCATAAGTATGTGAACGGGGTTTTAAATCAGTTAGCAAAGCACATTAGGGTGTCAGAACTTAAGGATTAAAATATGCCAGAAGTATCTTGGAAAAAAGTGTGGACCCATCCAATATACTTTTTGGCCTTTGGGTTTGGCAGTGGGCTCTCGCCCATTGCACCCGGTACGTTTGGAACATTGGCTGCAATCCCTGTTTATTGTGTTTTCGCTCTTTTCTTGAATACGCAAATATATTTACTCTTAACATTGGTTGCTTTTTTGGCCGGAATATTTGTTTGTGACAGGGTATCACGTGATTTAGGGGTGCATGATTACGGTGGCATTGTATGGGATGAAATCGTTGGTTATTTATTGACGATGTTTTGGGTGCCCTTTCATTGGGTTTGGATGGTGCTCGGGTTTATTTTGTTTCGAATTTTTGATATTTGGAAACCGTACCCCATTGGATGGGTTGATAAACGAGTCAGCGGCGGATTTGGCATTATGATTGATGATGTTATTGCTGCTGTTCCGGCTTTTTTCATTTTACAAATTTTAAGTCATTTGTATACACCTGGAGTGAGCTGATGAATGAAAATCATAAGGAATTGATTAGCATTACATTAACAGTTGCTGTGGTTTTATTGACTTTATTTATTATTCATCGTTTTGTGCCTTCATTGGTTTGGGCGGGTATTATTACGATTGCGACCTATCCGCTTTATCGGCGTTGGGAGCGGTTATTTGGCAAGCAAAAAAATGCCTCTGCTTTTTTATTTACGACATTATTAACGTTGTTATTTATTGCACCGGTCAGTTGGCTTGTGACGGTTGTGATAAAAGATTTGCAAGTGTTTTTGAATTATCTACAAGTTTTAAATCGGCATGGTGGGGAACTCCCTGATTTTTTGCAAGATATCCCTTTCTTTGGGAAAGAAATCGTTGCTTTTTGGGATAATAATTTGGGTGGCCCGGGTCATATTAAGCACTTGGTTTCAAATATACATCTTTCGTTAACGCCGATTAGTTATTATGCCAAACGTATTAGTTTGAATATTGCTCATCGCGGATTTCAAATTGGTTTTACCATGTTAATCCTCTTCTTTTTTTATCGTGATGGTGAAAATATTCTGCGTGTGATTAATCAGGTGGGAGAAAACTGCTTAGGTGGTCGTTGGTATCGTTATGCTCAAAAATTGCCGGGCGCGTTGCGGGGCACTGTCAATGGTACGCGTTTGGTTGGCATGGGCGTCGGGGTATTAATGGGGGTTTGTTATGCCTTGGTGGGTGCGCCAGGACCAACACTGTTGGGAATTTTAACAGGTATTGCTGCCATGATTCCGTTTGTTGTTCCCGTTGTGTTTGCTGTGGTTGCGATGATGCTTTGGGCGCATGGTAGTTTTTGGGCCGCATTGATTGTGATTACATGGGGTACCTTGGTGATGTTTACAGCGGACCATTTTATTAAGCCTGTTTTGATTGGTGGAAGCATTTCTTTGCCGTTCCTAGCCGTTTTGTTCGGTATTTTAGGTGGGCTTGAGACACTTGGTTTGCTTGGGTTATTTGTAGGCCCTATCGTGATGGTCTTGTTTATTACTTTATTAAAAGAATCAGTCGGAGAGTAATTAGAGCAACTTGATTTACTATTGATCTGTATGTAAGCTAAAAGATATAGATAGTAAGATTAAGGTGCCTCTGATGAGTATTTTGAGTCAAATTGATGCAATAAAATCAGACATAGAAAAAAAAGTAAAAAACGCATCGTATTATGAGAGAAAATGTTATCTTGAAAATGAAGTAACCCTCGATGCACTTGAGTATTGCTTTGAAACGTATGCAGAAGGTTCAGAGGATTTAAAAGACGCGTTAAAACAAGTTTTAGCGGATCGTTGGGAACGTATTCGTCATCATTCTGCTGCGAGTTATACGGTACAACCATTTAATCAAACCAATCAACTGTGTTTGCAAATTGCAAATATGTTGTCACCCTTGCCTGAAGGTGAAGCTAATATTGATGCTTTACCTGAAAGAACAGGGCCTTATTTTTTGTTGATGCCAACGCTTGCTGTATCTAAAGATATTTATGGCACAGATATTCATAATTATAGATTAAATCAATTGACGCTATCTGATGATGAAACTTTGTTTATTCCTATTCAAGAGAGCTTAGATGCTGCTTTTGCCGCAGGAGCAGGGGATGGTATTCCTCGGCACCAAGTGAGTGAAAATACAGTTTATCCAAATTTAACAACAACTGAAAGAAAGCGTATTGAAGAGCATTCTGTTGCCGCGAAGCAATATATTGCATCGCTTGATGAATTCATAATAGAAAAAAGACATGGGGGCGGATTACGAAATCAATTATGGCGTTTAAAAGCAGCGCTATAGCGCCACCCATTAACAAGTAGACTCACTTTTCAAAACACTTCCCATTGC
>JAALKW010000036.1 GCA_011087865.1 Legionellaceae bacterium | reverse complement strand
GGAGCGAGATGTTGTATCATTTTAACGCGAGCCCTATACCTACTCAAATACTGTGTGTGATTAATGCCTATGCTGCGCGTTTGGATGAATCATCTGGCGCCAAAGCCTTATATTTATCAGGTGGGGGCGTTGCAGCAGCCTCTTATGGTTTACCTGATTTAGGTATGACAGGGCTCTCGGATGTCTTAGAAGATGTGCGCCGTATCACAGATACAACCACTTTGCCCTTATTAGTAGACATAGACACAGGTTTTGGACATGTACTTAATGTCGCACGAACAATCCAACAAATGGAATCAGCAGGTGCTGCAGCGGTTCATATCGAAGACCAACGCATGGCTAAACGCTGTGGCCATCGTCCCAACAAAACAATTGTTTCACGACAAGAAATGGGAGATAGAATTAAAGCCGCAGTAGATGCACGAGTAAATCCTGATTTTATGATTATGGCGCGAACAGATGCATATGCTGTAGATGGCATGGCAGCAGCGCTGGATAGGGCCGCTTATTATATTGAGTTGGGCGCTGACATGATTTTTCCTGAAGCCTTAACAACACTCGATGAATATCAGCAATTTACCACATACATTAAACAACCTATTCTTGCAAATATCACCGAATTTGGTAAAACACCGTTGTTTACATTAGACGAACTCGAAAGTGTTGGCGTTCAATTAGCCCTTTATCCACTCAGCGCCTTTCGTGCGATGTCAAAAGCGGCACTCAATACCTATCAAACAATACTTAAAACAGGCACACAACAAAGCGTATTAAACACGATGCAAACACGAGATGAATTGTATCAAGTCCTTGATTATAATGCGTTTGAGAAAAAAATGGATTTATGGGAGGAAGTGGTTGATGAGTAGTAATCATAAGAATAATAATACCAAAGGATTGGCCGGGGTTGTGGCAGGTCAGTCAGCCATTGCAACAGTGGGGCACGCAGGTTCGGGTTTAAATTATCGGGGTTATTCAATTGATGATTTAGCTGCACACGCATCTTTTGAAGAAGTTGCTTTTTTACTGATGCGAGGTTATTTGCCTACACAGGCTGAACTCACCACTTATACTCAGCAATTAATTGCGTTAAGAACACTCCCAGACAGTTTAAAACAAGTCTTGCGTTTGATTCCTAAGAACACGCATCCGATGGATGTTTTAAGAACAGGCACCTCTTATTTGGGTACAATAGAGCCAGAATCTGATTTTTCAGAGCAGGAACAGATAGCCGATAGATTATTGGCGCTATTCCCAGGAATTTTATGTTATTGGTATCAATATCATTTTAATCAGCATGAAATCGATGGACAAAGTGATGAGCTAAGTATTGGCGGGCACTTTCTAGCACTGCTACACAGCAAAAAACCAACTGATTTAGTTCGAGACATGATGAACGTGTCGTTGATTTTATATGCGGAGCATGAATTTAATGCCTCAACCTTTGCAGCGCGTGTTACAGCCGGTACTTTATCTGATTTTTATTCTTGTATTACCACTGCAATCGGGACATTACGTGGCCCATTGCATGGTGGTGCAAACGAGGCTGCGATGGCTTTAATCGAGCAATTTAACACAGCTGATGCAGCCGAGTTGGGTTTAACAGAAATGCTTGCCAATAAAGCAAAAATTATGGGTTTTGGGCATCGGGTTTACACAACCAATGATCCACGTTCAGATATTATTAAATCTTGGTCTAAAAAGCTTTCTGATGCCATTGGTGATACAACCCTGTACCCTGTATCAGAACGCATTGAGTCGGTGATGTGGAACCAGAAAAAATTATTTCCTAATCTCGATTTTTATAGTGCGTCGGCTTATCATTTTGCAGACATTCCAACAGCATTGTTTACGCCTATTTTTGTGATATCTCGTATTACAGGATGGGCGGCACATGTATTCGAACAGCGCGCGGATAATCGCCTGATTCGTCCGGCGTCTGAATATATCGGTCCTGATGCCTGCTCTTTTGTTGAAATCAGTGCGCGAGGTGAGCATGTCTGATGTAAGTTTTGAATTAAACGCTGTTGAGACCAATATTAAACCTGATTATGATGCTGTGATTTGTGAGATAGCAAATTATGCGCTAAATACAGAAATCAAAAGCCCGGAGGCCTTTGAAACCGCAAGATTATGCCTCATGGATGCCTTGGGTTGCGGTATGCTGGCCCTTAATTTTCCGGAGTGCAGCAAATTATTAGGGCCTGTTGTGCCGGGTGCAGTTTTACCCGGTGGGGCACGTGTACCTGGCACATCTTATGAACTAGATCCCATTCAAGCGGCATTTAATATTGGTACCATGGTGCGTTGGCTTGATTTCAATGACACCTGGCTTGCGGCTGAATGGGGGCATCCGTCTGATAATCTCGGCGCTATTTTAGCGGTTGCTGATTATGTACGTCATGAGCAACCTGATTTATGCATGGAAGATGTTTTAGTCGCCATGATTAAAGCTTATGAAATTCAAGGTATTTTAGCGTTAAAAAATAGCTTTAATCGTGAAGGTCTTGATCATGTGATTTTAGTGAAGTTGGCAAGTGCTGCTGTTGTATCGGTGTTACTGGGTGCAAATGAAGCGCAAATTAAAGCAACATTATCTCAAGTGTTTGTGGATGGCCAGAGTCTTAGAACTTATCGTCATGCCCCTAATGCGGGTTCTCGAAAATCTTGGGCGGCAGGAGACGCGACGGCGCGCGCCGTACGCTTAGCTTTAATCACTCAAGCGGGTGAAATGGGGTATCCGAGTGCGCTGACAGCCAAACGCTGGGGGTTTTATGATGTCAGCATGCATCATAAAGCATTTGAGTTTGAGCGCGGTTATGATAGCTATGTGATGGAGAATATTTTATTAAAACTCTCTTATCCTGCAGAATTTCATGCACAAACAGCTGTTGAATGTGCTGTAAAGCTGCACCCAGAGATTCAAAATAGATTAGATAGTATTGAGCGCATTGAATTAATCACCCATGAGTCAGCCATTCGAATTATCAGTAAATCAGGTGCCTTGCATAACCCTGCTGATAGAGACCATTGCCTGCAATATATGGTTGCGATTGGTTTACTCACAGGCAATTTAATGGCTGAAGATTATGAAGATAAAGCCGCTGCTAATCCCGTCATAGATAATCTGCGCGCGAAAATGCAGGTGTCAGAATCGGTTGATTTTTCACGAGATTATCATGATCCGAATAAACGATCGATTGCGAATAGCATGCAAATATTTTTTTCAGATGGTACATCAACAGAACGCGTTGTAATTGAGTACCCGATAGGCCACAGACGCCGCCGCACGGAGGGCACACCCGTGCTACTCAATAAGTTTAAATCTAATCTCAGCACGCAGTTTTCATCGGATAAAGTCAATATGATTTTTGATGTGATGAACAATGCTGAGCAGCTCAGCAGTATGCGAGTTTCAGATTTTATGGCCCTGTGGCGGTGAACTTTATTTTATGCAGGCGCCCCAGTCCCAAAGGTTTGATATATGCCATATAAAATTGCAGACAGCGCAACCATACCGGTTAGAGCAATAAAGCTGTTGCTGATGGGGGTTTGATACTTTTTCATGCTAGGCACGGTTGCAAGTGCAGACATCGGCATCAGAAATAAAATCATGGCAATCACAGGGCCCGCAAGGGTTTCAATCAACGTTAAGATATTAGGATTAATGGTCGCAATCATCCAGCAGCTTAAAAGCATAAACAAATCAATGCTTGTACTAAGCCCTTTGCGAGAAGCATGACTGGCCGGGTGCGTTTTAATAAATTTAGAAATTAATCCGTTTAATCCTTCGCTAGCACCTAAATAATGCCCTAAAAAAGATTTAGCAATTGCTAAAAACGCAATCAGTGGTGCAATATAGGTAATCACGGGTGTGTCAAAGTGATTCGCAACAAAAGAAAGAATGGAAATATTCTGTTGTTTAGCCATGGCCAAGTCCCCAGGGGACAAGCTAAATACACAACTAAATACAAAAAACAGGACCGTTAATATCATGAGTATATGTGTGTGTTTTAAAGTACGCCCACTGTTGTCTGCAGCATATTTGCCATAACGCAGTTTCTGGTTGATAGCAAAAGAAGAAATAATCGGTGAATGATTAAACGAAAAAACAATCACGGGCAGTAGTAACCATAATGATTTAGGCAAAGTCGCGATGGTATGAGGCGTTAATATTGCTTGTTGAAACAAGGCGTTATTCCAATGCGGGATGAGATACAGTGAGAGCATCATCAGTATGATCACAAACGGATAAACAAGAAAGCTCATGGCTTTGATAACCATGTGTTGACCCATGCGAATAATCAGCATTAAGCTTGTAATAAGCAGTAAAGACAGCAAGACGCGTGGTGGGGCAGATAGATGCATTTGATTGATTAAAAAGCTCTCCGTCGTATTCGTGAGTGCAACGCTATACATCAGTAAAATCGGAAAGATTGAGAAAAAATACAAGAAAGTCAAAACATGCCCGGCTTTTGCACCAAAATGTTCATTGACGACATCAGTAATATCATGACTCTGAGTGGAGCCTGACAAAACAAATTGGCACAGTGCTTTATGAGAATAATAAGTCATTGGAAATGCAATCAGCGCCATAATCAGTAAAGGCAGTAAACCATTCAGACCTGCTGCAATCGGTAAAAACAGGGTGCCAGCGCCAATAGCTGTACCATAGAGACTGAGCATCCATGTGGTGTCTTGTTTGCGTGCTAAAGTTGTATTTTCATCTGCGATGGTGGACATGTTTTTATACTCAATTCCTATCTTATCATGCGAGCATAAGACCATATTTTGGTCTATATCGTCAAGATATGGTTTATTCTCGCCAAGACTAAGTAAGCGAGGCGACTCAGGATATGTATTGTACGTTAAATAATCTATTTAGTCAAAAAAAAGTCTTTTTTGGTGTGCTCTTGCAGGTATTATTTTGTGTTCATAAGCGTCGTTGAATTTTTGCCTGAGCCATAATCTTGGTTGATATTTCTTCAATAGAGTAATGCGTTGAATTTAAAAATGGAATATTTTCATCAATATATAATTTCTCGATTTGTCCTATTTCAGACAGACATTGTGCAGGAGATGCATACTGGCTGTTAGGGCGCCGGGCTGTTCGAATATGCTCAAGGCGTTTGCAATCAATCGTTAAGCCAAATAGTTTTTTTCGATAAGGCCGTAATGCTTTAGGTAGCTCGGTACAGGATAAGTCTTCATCCGTAAATGGATAATTTGCAGTAAATACGCCAAATTGAAGTGCCATATATAAAGAGCAAGGTGTTTTGCCTGAACGTGAGACGCCCACTAAAATAACATCTGCTTGCTCATAGCCTTTAAGTTTGATGCCATCATCATGGTCAAGTGCAAAATTAATCGCATCAATTCGGTGATCATAGGTCTTTATATCAGCAAGCGCATGGGTTTTTCCAACGGTATAGGATGATTTTTCACCCAGTTCTTTTTCAAGTGGTTTTAAGAAAGCACCAAATAAATCAAGTACGCAAGCGTTAGCGTCTTTAAAGCAGGCTGCAATATCTGAATTGATTAATGTAACAAATACAATCGGTCTGCTCTCACCTGAACAAGCATTTATTTTTTCAAGCGCTTTTTCTGCTTTTTCAAGAGTATCAATATAGGGCATGGTTTCTTTTTCAAAGCTGACATCTTCAAATTGCGAGAGTAAGCTATTACCCAAAGACTCAACTGTAAGGCCTGTTCGGTCTGATATCATGAATGCGAAACGTTTCATATTATTTTTAGGGGATGTTATCAATGAATTCAGGTATTATTAGAGCAAATATATTGATGTGATAGCAAGAGATTAAAGAAAACATGAATGAGATTGATTCTGTAGATAATATGCCTCAAAAAAAACATCAAAAAAAACATCAAAAAAAACACGGCTTATTGCGCTCAACCTCAGTGGTATCCATGCTAACGTTTTTGTCACGTATCATGGGGTTTGTGCGTGATATGGTATTCGCTCAATTATTTGGTGCAGCGGCAGGGATGGATGCATTTATTATTGCTTTTCGTATTCCTAATTTTATGCGGCGTTTGTTTGCTGAAGGTGCGTTTTCACAAGCTTTTGTGCCGGTACTTAGCGAATATCAAACCAATCGTTCCATGGATGAAGTGCGTTTGTTTCTGGCACGTATAGCAGGCAATTTAGGCATTGTTTTGCTAGGTGTTGTCGTGATGGGGGAGCTCATAGCACCGGGTATTATTTTTGTGTTTGCGCCAGGGTTTGGGGAAGATGCGGCGCGAACCGAACTTGCAGTCCATATGCTGCATTTAACGCTACCTTATTTAATGCTGATTTCGCTGACCGCGATGGCGGGTGCCGTACTGAATACCTATGGCTATTTTGCGGTGCCAGCCTTGACCCCTATTATTTTAAATTTGAGTTTAATCGCCGCTGCGTTTTACTTGAGTCCGCATTTATCCGCACCTGTTACAGCGCTTGCTTGGGGCGTTTTAATTGGAGGGTTTTTACAGCTATTGGTTCAAGTACCGTTCTTAAGACACCATCAGTTTTTAATGCGGCCGCGAGTGATGTTTAAAGATCCAGGTGTCTTGCGTGTATTAAAACTCATGTTGCCTGCTTTATTTGGTGTGTCAATTGCACAGCTTAATTTATTGGTCGATACGGTGTTTGCATCGTTCCTGCAAGTAGGTAGTGTGACTTGGTTATTTTATACGGATAGACTCATTGATTTTCCATTGGGTGTGTTTGGCGTAGCCATTGCAACGGTTATTTTGCCGCATTTATCCCGTAAACACGTGGAAAAAAGCACGGAGTATTTTTCAAAATCAATCGATTGGGGTTTGCGCTTATTGTTGCTGATAGGGGTGCCTGCGGCAGTAGGGTTGGTTTTGTTTGGCATGCCGCTTTTATCGAGCTTTTTTGGATATCGTGCATTTACAGCATTTGATGTATTACAAACACAGCAAAGCTTATTTATGCTTGCGCTCGGTGTGCCGGCTTTTATGATGGTTAAAGTGTTAGCGCCAGGTTTTTCTGCGCAGCAAGATATAAAAACGCCAGTTAAGATAGGCGCTTTTTGCATGCTTTTAAATACGGTTTTATGTGCTGTATTGATTTTCCCGTTGGCGCATGCAGGTCTTACGCTCGCGTCAGCTGTTTCAGGGTATGCCAATGCATTTATTTTATTGTTTATTTTATCACGACGTGGTGCGTACCAAGCTTCTCCTGGCTGGGGGCGTTTTTTACTCCAACTAAGCTTTGCAACGATTGTGCTTGGCGTTTATCTTATATGGGCTACAGGTGATTTAAAGACTTGGATGGGGTTTGCCATGCGTTACAGACTGATACATTTACTCGGGCACGTGTTGCTTGCAGGGGTGATTTACTTTGCTTGTCTTGCTGTAACGGGCATGCGGTTTGGGCAGTTTAGAGGTCAACTTTTGGAGAAAGCATGAAAGCCAGTACGTTTTATCAAACAAATAATACCCATGCAATTGCGTTGATTTTAATTGCAAGCCTTAAAGGGGTGCATGATGAAGACAAAGCGAGTATTAAGCTACAGCCTTTTCATGCTAAATCAGGGGAGTGGGCAGCTGTAGGTGATCAGCACGGCGAGATATTAAAAGTATATGTGGGGTTGGGGAATCAATCCGCGGCAGATGCCATTGCAAAGGCAGTGACTCAATTACCACCTGGATGTTATCAATTTGACGCATTGTTATCAGAGCGTGCAGCGGTACTGTGGGCGCTTGCACAATATCGATTTGATGCTTATAAAAAAATAGACAACAAACCCCGTGTTTTAGTTTTAGATAAAACAATGCTTCCCAATATATTGGCAGAAACAGAAGCGGTATTTAAAACGAGAGATTTAATTAATACGCCCACGAATGATATGGGGCCTAAGGCACTCGCAAAAACCGTAGAAACTTTGGCTAAGACCTATGGCGCTGAATACGAAGTTGCGGTAGGTGAAGCGTTGCTTGACGCAAATTTTCCAGCGATTCATGCGGTTGGGCGCGCAGCTTCTGAAGCGCCTCGATTGGCATCACTGAGCTGGGGCGATATCACACATCCCCGTATTACTTTGGTCGGCAAAGGCGTTTGTTTTGATTCTGGCGGATTAGATTTAAAGCCATCTCGAGGCATGCGCCTCATGAAAAAAGATATGGGGGGCGCTGCAAACGCCATTGGACTCGCACAATGGATCATGGCGATTAAGCTGCCTGTTTATTTAGAGCTTTGTGTCCCGGCGGTTGAAAATGCTGTGAGCGCTGAGTCTTACCGTCCGGGTGATGTGATTACGATGCGTAATGGCTTAACCGTTGAAATTGATAATACGGATGCGGAAGGGCGTTTGGTGCTTGCTGATGCAATCACCAAAGCTTGTGAAAATAAGCCTGAGCTATTGATTGATTTTGCGACGCTAACAGGGGCGGCACGTATTGCAGTAGGGACCGATATTACAGCGATGTTTAGCAATAACGACGCGCTGGCTAACGCGGTTGTAGCCGGTTCTAATGCTATGCGAGATCCTGTTTGGCGCCTGCCGCTTCATCAAGCCTATACCAGCTTATTTGATTCAAGTATTGCAGATTTAGCCAACTCAGCCAGTTCATCATATGGCGGTGCAATTACAGCGGCTTTATTTTTAGAGCGCTTTGTTGATAAAAAAACTGCGTGGATGCACTGTGATTTAATGGCCTGGAATTTAAAAACAACGCCTGGACATCCTGAAGGCGGGGAGGCCATGGGAATTCAGGCAATTGCTGCTTATTTAATTAAACATTATGGTGATAAAGCGTAGCATTTAGTGTTTGATACGCTTTGTAGCGCTTGCGTCCAGCCGCTTTCTGATGCGCTGCCACCAAATCGAGTATGCGCTCAAAATTATCTAAATGTTGAGGTATGTTTTCGGTGAGGTTTAACAATAAATCATATTGGCCAGATGGGGCAGTCTGATCTGAAGTAATTTGAATAGGCGGGTCTAAACCTTCAGGTCTATTTGAGGCAAGAGAGTGCGGCAAAAAGCTATCAGGCTTATAGCTCCAAAGCCAATCATCGAGTGTCTCAGCTTCTGCTTGATTGGCACAGAGTACCCAGGTTCGTAAATTTTTTGCATACGATTTTTCAAGCAGGCGTGTCGCAACACGCCTGAAAGCATCTGGATGTTCATCGGCTATCACATAAAAGTCAATGCGCATGAGCAAGGTGTCTTAATAAGTTCATTAATAGCGGAACAGGCCTGCCTGTGGCCGTATTTTTCTTGCCCGTATTCCAAGCTGTTCCTGCAATATCTAAATGTGCCCAGCGGAATTTTTTTGTAAAATGAGAGAGAAAACAAGCGGCTGTAATACTCCCTGCCTCGCCATCAAGCGATGCATTAATCATATCCGCAACAGGGCTTTCGAGCGCCTCTTGATAATATGGATGAAGGGGTAGGCGCCAGGCCGGATCGCAACTCTCACGTCCTGCCGTTTCAATGAGTTCAGCCAGCCGTTCATCTTCGGTCATAAAGCCGCTCGCCCACCGTCCAAGCGAAACAATCACAGCGCCGGTTAGTGTCGCAATATCAATCACTAACTCTGGTTTTAAGCGTTCGGCATACGTCAGTGTGTCAGAGAGTATCATGCGGCCTTCGGCATCTGTATTGGTGATTTCAATGGTTTTTCCGAGCATGCTGGTGACCACATCGCCAGGCTTGGTCGCATCGCCGCCAGGCATGTTTTCAGTGCAAGCTAAAAGTCCTGTGACATTGATGGGTAATTTCATCAGCGCACAGGCTTTGATAACGCCAAGCACACTGGCAGCGCCTGCCATGTCATATTTCATTTCATGCATGCCTTTGGATGGCTTTAATGAAATGCCACCCGCATCAAATGTAACCCCTTTTCCAACCAAGACAATCGGTGCTTTGGTGCTATCAGTCCCTGTGTATTGCATTTCAACCAGTTTAGGTGGCTCCGTACTGCCGTTGGTCACAGATAAAAATGCGCCCATGCCGAGTTTTTGCATGTCTTTTCGTTCTAGCACATGAGTGCTGATGGTTTTATGTTTTTTCGCAAAAGCGACCGCTTCTTTGGCGATATAGCTGGGTGTGCAATAATTAGCAGGTAGGTTTGCAAAGTGACGTGTCCAGCTGACGCCTTCAGCAATTGCTTGAGCTGCCTGAATGGCTTTATCTGTTGCATATTCAAGGTAAAATTGAATCGATTCAAGTGGCGATGGATTTGGATTCGGGGTGCTTTTTAAAAGGGGCACGGTATCACGTGAGGCATCACACTGCAAAACCATGTATTCAATTTGCTGATTCGGCGTAATATTTTTTATTTGGGGAAAGCAGAGGGTTGCTTGTGTTATTTTTTGTTGATTCAATGCGGCTAACACTTTTTGGATAATGGGTGAGAGTTGTTCTAGCGTTGTTTCTTTTTCATCACCGCAGTGCACCAATAAAGTCGTTTGATGCCAGAGCATGTCACCTTGATGGCTTAATTTTTTAGCGAGTTGCTTTAATGTATTATCACTGGCTTTGACAGGCAGAGCACTTTTTTCAAAGCACCCAATGACAAGACATGTTTCAGCATCAAATGCAGGGGTTGTAATTAAACCATACGTCATATCGACTTCCTCTAATGTGCAAAAACTGTTATTTTAGCGGGGCCTACGTCAATTGGCTAGACTTCTTTTTTTTTGCATGCGAGGCAAACAAACCGTGCTTATTTTTCGTTATTTAGCTAAAGAAGTATTTACAACGTTGCTGGCGCTAACCAGCATTTTATTGCTTATTTTTATGAGCAATCAATTTGTTCGGTATTTGGCGCGCGCTGCCAGTGGTAAAATACCGGCGGCATTTATTTTTAAATTATTAGCACTTGAGCTGCCGATGCTGATGGGGTTACTGATGCCGCTCGGCTTTTATATGGCATTACTGCTGGCTTATGGTCGTTTATATGCTGACAGTGAAATGACGGTACTACATGCGTGTGGTTATGGGCCGCCGAAGCTTTTAAAGCATAGTTTAATCATGGCGTCAGGGGTTGCAGCCATCGTGCTTGTGATTTTACTTTGGGTGAACCCAGCCATTGCGATTGAGCGCACTAAATTATTACGGAGTACCGGAATACAAGTCTTGATTCAAACCCTTGAGCCAGGGCGATTTGGTAGTTTGCCGGGTGGAGAGGCAGTTTTTTATGTGGATAAAATGAAAGGCGAGCATCGCAATGCGCGTGGTATTTTTTTAGCGCGTCTAGATACACATCAGCAAGATAAGAATTGGAATGTCGTATGGGCTGATAAAGCAGAAATTAAGCTGGATAAAAAAACAAATATGAATGAGCTGGTTTTAATGGATGGGCATGCATACCAAGGACAACCAGGGCATGCAGATTATCGAGTGATTGATTTTAAACGCTACGAAACACCTTTGCCAGAACCTGTGATTGTGCCTAAGGCAGGTGATTTACGTGCTATGAAAACAGCAGAACTATGGCCTTTTAATGCGTCTGATCATGCAAAAGCTGCTGAAGTGGCATGGCGTCTTTCTATTCCATCGATGGTGATTATTTTAACGTTGATTGGTGTGCCACTGAGCCGCGTGAATCCACGGGCAGGTAAATACGCGCGGCTTTTACCGGCTATTTTATTGTTTATTTTATATGCTGATTTATTGTTTGTTTCACGTGATGCGATTGCCAGTGGAAAAATCCCTTGGTGGTTTGGTATGGGGTGTTTACATGGCAGCATGTTGTTGATTGGCTTTGGATTAATTTGGCGAAGTCGGGTGAGGCTTTCATGAGAATACTTGATAAGTACATTGCAAAAACCGTATTAGGTGGCATTGCACTGGTAACACTGATGCTAACGGGCCTGCAGCTATTTATTTTATTTGTGAATGAGTTAGATGATTTAGGACGCGGCCAATATCATATTAAAGAAGTGCTATCGGTGATGTTATTGCAGGTACCAGGAGAGGTGTATTTTTTTTTTCCGGTCGACTGTTTATTGGGTGCCTTGGTGGGGCTTGGAAATCTTGCGAGCCATCGTGAATTAATCGTGATGCAAGCAGCAGGGGTATCGATTAAACGCATTACATGGGCAGTGCTGAAAGCCTCGGTTTTAGTCGTGATTTTTGTTGCACTATTAGGTGAGGTGTTTGCACCGCGGTTTTTAGCGCTTGCGACTGAAAAGCGCTGGGAAGCCATGAACAATGGCCAAGCCATGCAAACATTACATGGGGTGTGGTTCAAACACGATCATGATTTTATTGTGATTGGTGAGGCGGTATCAAATAAAACATTACATCACATCGAGCAATTTAGCTTTAATCAGCAGCATCAATTGCAATTCACTAGAAGCATTGAGCGTTTGACTCAAAGGCAAGGCATATGGCGTGCTTATGGTATAGAAGAAACCCGCTTTCAAAAAAATAAAACTGAAACACGCACAATGGACAGCATGCCTTGGGATATTCCACTGGATATGGTCACGTTACGTGTGGGTGGCAAACAGCCTGATGAGCTCGACTTTTTAGCGCTTAGAAATTATGTTAAATCAAAAAATGGGCATGGTCTCTTTTTTCATTATAAACTCGCGTACTGGCAGCGCTTGGTGCAACCGTTTACAACGACTGTGATGATGGTGCTTGCGATACCTTTTGTTTTTGGGCCACTACGTTCTTCAACGATGGGGGCAAAATTACTATTAGGCGCAAGTGTTGGTTGTGGGTTTCATTTGGCGAATCGTTTTTTTGGGCCATTGGCCGATGTTCTTCATTGGCCGCCTGAGCTTGCAGCGATTTTGCCGACAGCGGTATTCGCATTAATTGGTTTATATTGGATGGGCCGCGTGCGCTAATTTGTGTTAATTAAATAGGGAAATAATATGATAATCAATGGCATTCAAGCCGCAGCATTTCGCCGTTTTTCTGAATATTTGCTCAATCCAATGAGCTGGATTTTTTTAATTTTATCGGGCTTAGTGATTTACTTACTTTGGCCTAATCAAACGCGTCGAGAAAAACATGCGGGTATTATTTTATTGTTATTATGGATTATCTTATTTGCAGTGAGTACACCGTGGCTGCCAAATGCCATGATAATACGGCTTGAAAATCAATTTGAACGTATTCAGCAAACAGATGAAAAAATACAGTGGGTGGTGGTGTTAGGAGGTGGTTCGGCGGCCAACTTATCCATACCTGCCAGTGAAGCGTTAAGTGGGCCTGCGTTAAGGCGTACCCTTGAAGGTGTACGCTTATATCATCAATTGTCCCATGCTAAATTAATTTTATCCGGTGGCTCGAGAGACGAACAGAAATATGCCGAAGCTTATCGCGCTGCAGCACTGGCTGTTGGGTTGGGTGTGCCAGAGGTAGACCGCATGCTTGAGGCAAGTTCAATTAATACAGCAGATGAAGCGCGTTTAATTAAACCGATGGTTGGTCAAGCGCCTTTTTATTTGGTGACCTCAGCCTTGCATATGCCGCGGTCGATGCGATTATTTGAGCAACAAGGTTTACATCCGATTGCAGCACCCTGTAATTATTTATGGATTGCATCTGAAACTAAACAATCATGGCTAAATTATTTGCCTAGTGCCGCCAATCTTTTACGGTTTAATGTCGCGTGGCATGAGTACTTGGGCATGTTTTGGAAGCGGTTAAAAAGAAGCGTTTAGGATATGCAAATAAAACATCAGCATATCCTAAAATAGCGTTTCAACTTAAAAAGTTTGGGCGCAGCGGGCCAGGATTAAACTATTTTTAGAGCGAGCATTGAGCGTGCTGCCACCCAGTCGCCAAGCTCTATCTGTATTGCTTGCATTTTGTGTGGATGTCCAGTAGTTACCAGAGAGAGCAGTGCCGCCAGCAGCTAAAGCGCCTGTATTGAACTCACTTCTATTTGTATTGAGACAACCTATTTGAGAGGACGAGGCATCATTCTCTCCAGAACCTAAAAACCAAGCATTAAATCCACCATCTATGATTAAATCATCACACGTTTTTGCTGCGTATGGAGAAACAGATGGGTTACTAGCAATAATATTGGCTGTATTTGTTTCGCCATCTAATGCCGTGGTCGTTACTGAATCACCTAGATCACCCCATGCTTGTCCACTGCCATTGTCCTCTGTTGTACATATTACGTTGAGTAGAGGCTCTTCAGCATCGTTACAACCAATCACCCCGCCATTGGCCACGTCTCCGATGGCAGCAGAGGTTTTTA
>JAALKW010000035.1 GCA_011087865.1 Legionellaceae bacterium | reverse complement strand
GGTGGCGGAATTGGTAGACGCGCCGGATTCAAAATCCGGTGATGGTGACATCGTGTGGGTTCGATTCCCACCCTCGGTACCAAAGGCTTGCAATTTTATGCCTCTGACTTGATATTATCTACTTCACTCACTTTATCTTCTTCAAATCCAGAAAAAACACCTGCACGACGCATTAAAATTAAAAAGGGTGCAAAACTCAAAGTCAACACAAAAGCAATCTCATACAATCCAGCCCATCCGACATAAGCCTGTAATCCAGCCCCCATAGGGCCCGAAAAAACACGAGGTAGCGCTGAAAGACCAGCCAACATTGAAAACTGTGTCGCTGTAAATCGTTTATCAACCCAACGCATAAAAAATGCAATCAATGCGGTTGATCCCATGCCCGCTGCCAAGTTATTAAAGACAACAGCCACTGCAAACAAAATTGTATTTTGACCCTGTATCGCCAAGGCAACAAATAATAAATGCGTCAGTGCTTGAAACAAACCAAACACCCACAGTGCACGATATAACGACCAGCGTGTCAGCAGCATGCCCGCTGTTAAACCCCCCAACAACACAGCTCCCACCCCCATGATTTTGTTCACATAACCAATCACATCCAGCGAAAAACCCATGCCTTGAATTAAAAATGGCATGATAATGCCACTATTGGTGGTCGTAAATGCTTCTGCCAGCTTGTATAACAAAATAAAACAAACCATGGCAACAATACCTGGACGTAATATCAGTGATCGTGCAGGCGCAATAAATGACTCAAGAAAGCTCGTCTGCTGCGATAAGGCCTCACTCGATGGCTCAGGACTCCAAAGAATGACAGTCATCCCTAAACACATCAAAAAGCCCATCAAACGATAGGTCACAGCCCAACCGAGGTGATGCGCCATGACGAGTGCAGCGCCCCCTGATAATAACACTGCCACTTGATAGCCACATACGGCAAACGATGCACCGAGACCATGTTCTTCGGGCTTTAAATATTCTGTTCTGTGTGCATCAATCGCAACATCTTGTGTGGCAGAGCAAATCGCCAAACACAAACCAATAAAAGCCATTAATCCAGGAGAGGTCAGTGGTGAAAACCACGCCAACACATTAAATCCGAGTAGTAAACAAACTTGCATGGATAGCACCCAACTACGGCGCTTTCCTAATTGAAATAAAGTAAATCGGTCCAGTAATGGGCTCCATAAAAAACGATAGATATACGGTAAACCAATTAAACTTAACCATCCTGTTGTCATCACAGAAGCGCCTGATGCTGAAAACCAGGCTTGTAAGGTCCCCCCCAAGAGCGCCAATGGCAATCCTGAGGAGAAACCCAGCAAAAAAACAATCAATAAACGTTTATGCATGATTGATTATTTCTTTTTAGCTGTCGCTTTATCGTCTTTTTTAACATCGATTAGATGAACATTAAAAACCAATGTTTCATTCGGGCCAATTGCACCACCAACACTACGGGCACCATAAGCCAGTTTTGATGGAATGTACACTTCCCATGTTGAGCCTGCTGGCATCAATTGTAATGCTTCAGTCCAACCCGGGATGACTTGTGTCAGTTTAAAACTCACGGGTTTACCTGCTTTTTCAGTGCTATCAAATACATCACCATTTAATAAACGTCCGGTATACTCCACCGTGACTGTATCTTCTTTCGTTGGCTTAACCCCTGTTCCTGTTTTAACAATTTTATATTGTAGGCCACTGGGTAAGCTGACAACACCCGGCTTACTTTTGTTTTCTTTCAGAAAGGCTTCGCCTTTTGTTTTGTTATCTTCTGCTTGTTTATTCATTTCAGAGGCACGCTTGTTCATCATTTCTTTTTCAAAGTCACTGAGTACTTTTTTCATTTCTTCATCTGTCATTAAGAGTGTACCGCCTTTCATACCATCTTCCATGCCTCTTGCAAAAACAGATGGGTTAATCCCAATGCCCTGTCGCTTTAAGTTTTTTCCTAAATCAGAGCCAATACTATAAGAAACTTTATCTTCTGTTGTTGCTAAAGCCGGGGCAGTTGCATCAGCTGCAAATAAAGGAGCAGACATGGCTACAATTACAGCGCCTGCCATCCATTTCATTTTAATCATCGGTAGTCCTCTTAATTATTGCTATTTTAAATTTTTTAAATTTATAGACGTAATAAACAGCTTGATACGCCCCATATATTTCAGAATTTATTTTGCCTAAAAATCACTTGAATTGCTAGCTTATTTCATTAAGATACAGGGCATGATAGAAAATAAATGCAACACTTTTACAGTCACTGAGCTCAATCAGCGCGTACGTCGATGGCTTGAAAAAGACATCGGTGCCATTGCTGTTCAAGGCGAAGTCTCAAATTTAAGCCTGCCTGCATCAGGTCATGCCTATTTTTCACTGAAAGACCCCTCAGCACAGTTACGCTGTGTTTTTTTTAAGGGCCGCCACAGAAAAAATACGAGCACCATCTTACAAAATGGGCAAGCTTTAGTGCTAAGAGGCACATTAAGTGTGTATGAAGCACGCGGTGATTATCAGCTCATTGTAGATAGCATAGAAGCCGCGGGGGCAGGAAATTTATTTCAACAATTTGAAGCCCTAAAACTCAGATTAAAAACATTAGGCTTATTTGAGGCTGATCGAAAAAAATCCTGGCCTAAATATCCGAATACCATCGGTTTAATTACCTCACCGACAGGTGCTGCCATACGGGACATGCAAAGCACGCTCAAACGACGGTTTCCACTCGCAAATATTAAGCTTTACCCCACTGAGGTCCAAGGTGAAAACGCCGCACCTCAGCTCATTGCGGCTATCCAACAAGCAAATACAGACGCTGATTGCGATGTCTTACTGCTTGCACGCGGCGGTGGCAGCATTGAAGACTTATGGGCGTTTAATCATGAAGCTTTGGCATATGCCATCGTTGACAGTAGGATTCCAATTATTTCAGGCGTTGGCCATGAAACTGACTTTACCATTGCAGATTTTGTTGCCGATTTTAGAGCCGCCACACCAACGGCTGCCGCAGAAGCCGCAACCCCCGACCAAAATCAACTCATTGAACATTGTCAGCGTTTAAATTTGCGTTTAAATATCGCCATCAAACGACTGCTCACCCATCAAACCGAACGCGTCAACATGCTCTCAAAACGCTTAAAATCACCCGAGCATATTCTACAAACGCACCACCAAACTCTCGACTATTTAATGCGTCAATTACAAACTTACATGGGGCATATAACAACACAAAAACAACATACATTAAAACAACTCGCACACACGCTGAATGCATTAAGCCCACTTGCTACACTCAATCGAGGTTATGCGATTGCCAGCACACCGCGAGGTGTGATTAAACACACCAAAGACGCACCAATAGGAAGCAGCATTCACCTGAAACTTGCCAAATGCGCATTTAAATGCAAAGTGACCGAACATGAATAATACCTTTTTTCAGAGTGTTTTTTTTATTGCCGAACAAATCCAAAACCACTTGAATTGGCTCGGCTGGATGACCGTGATTTTATGGGGCGTGTTTTTTCTCAATCAATTGCTCGGTGGCCTTTTGCTTATTTTAGGCATCACCCCTAGAAAACTGTATGGCATCCCAGGTATTTTGTTCGCGCCTTTTTTACATGCACACTTCAATCATCTTTTTTTTAATACCATCCCATTATTGGTGCTCAGTGCTTTCTTATTGGTGCATGGCCTGCCTTATTTTCTTTTCGTCACCTTCATGATTACAATCATCAGTGGCACACTCATTTCGCTGTTTGCAAAGCCTGGCCTACACATCGGTGCCAGTGCGGTGATTACCGGTTATTGGGGTTTATTGGTCATGGATATTTACCAAGAAGGCAGTGCTACAGCTATTCTACTGGGTATTGTGAGCCTTTATTATTTTGCCTCTATTTTTTTAGGTATCTTTCCAGGTAAAAAAGGCGTTTCTTGGGAAGGACATTTGTTTGGCTTAATGGCAGGCATTGCAACAGCACTTGTCTTCAGCTAAATCGGGTAGTCACTGCTTCCTGCAGTATCATCGTCACTGAGTGATTCGTCTTCTGATTCATCTTCTGATTCTTCATCTATTTCTGATTCTAATTGCCTCAAGTTTTCTTTTGTAAGCGGCGGAGTAGGCTGCTCAGATTCAAATTCAGACTCAGACCCAGCTACAGATTCAAAATCAGAATCAGAATCAGAATCAGACTCAGACCCAGCTGCAGATTTAAAATCAGAATCAGAATCACATTCAGGTACCGCTAAATTTATCTCAATGGATTCTTTCAAAGTTTTAACAATAGCTTTAGATACACTCCCATCCACCATACCATTCAATGTTCTCAGGTATCCGGGAACCTGTTTTTGACCGTCAGCGGTCGACAAACTCGCTAGAATAATCGGCAAATAAAGATTAAAAGCTCTTAAGTTTTTCTTTCCTGCATTCCGCCACGAAAACCACCGGCGATGAATACGACATTCATAACTTTTTTGCATACAAAAAATTTGCTCTTGCAACCTTGCTGTCCCAGCTGTTTTTGACAGACTTCCACCCACTTGTAATCCCTGAATGTCTTCTGGAATTACATTTTTCATTGTATTCACAACATGAGATGACTCTCGACTGAAAAAAAACTTCTCAGTATAAAAAGAATAAATATCACCGTACCAATTATAAAAGCCAGACAAGGCCGCGCTAATTTTATCACTTGATAATCGATAATTTGCAATGTGATTTAGTTTAGATGGATAATATTCCTCTATCCTTTTTCCTTTTTGTGTCGTAATTGGCGCTGAATTAAACGTTCGAACAAACACACCTTTCATGCCTGCTAAAATAGCAGTTAAACCAACATCCTGCGCTAAATTCCCGCCCAAAGAGTGCCCTGTTATAATTATTTCTCTACCCTTATGCAACTTCGCCATCTTATTAAAAAAAGCATTCGCTTCAGCTTTTAAGTCATGATTGACTTCATGATATATTGCAATATGATAGTCTGCCATTATGTCTTTTACATTACCAAACTCAGTCCCTTGATAAGCGATGATAATAGGATTATCTGAATCAGTTGGCACAAGACAAACGGCTGTTAATCCAGTATTAGGATGAGTAATAGAATCACCAAAGCTGTAACCTGAATGAACTATATCTGGATTTTTAGCTAAAAATTCAACTCCATTTTCTTTTAGCCCATCAGTTCGATAGGTTGCTTGACAGGCATCCAATAGCACTTTTATCGTACAAGGCATAGATCCCCCTTTAAAATAGAAATTTAATCAATCTTTATATTAAAATATATCACAATTTGATCTAAAAATAAATAACTTTTGCCTGCCATATGTTACATAAACATATGCAAACTATTATGTTTTGCTTTATCATTGCTTTTTTGAATCAAGGAGACCTGTATGAAAGTCGGTCAAGACACGCTCGGCACACAAGCCCGTTTAGAGGTAAACCAGCAAACTTATTACTATTACAGCCTAAAAGAAGCTGAAAACAAGCATTTTGAAAATATCTCGCGCCTGCCTTATTCGCTTAAAGTTTTATTTGAGAATTTATTACGCTTTGAAGATGGTGATACCGTTACAACAACCGATATTCAAGCACTGGCCGACTGGCTTCAAACTCAAAGCTCTAATCATGAAATTGCTTATCGCCCAGCCCGTGTCTTAATGCAAGACTTTACAGGAGTACCCGCTGTTGTAGATTTAGCGGCGATGCGTGACGCGCTAGAAAAAATGGGGAAAAATGCCGCTCAAATCTCGCCCTTATCGCCCGTTGATTTAGTGATTGACCACTCTGTCATGGTTGATCAGTTTGCAAATCCAAACGCACTCAAAACAAACACCCACAAAGAAATGGAACGCAATAAAGAGCGATATGAATTTTTACGCTGGGGCCAAAAAGCATTCTCTAACTTTAGCGTTGTACCCCCTGGAACGGGTATTTGCCATCAAGTTAATCTGGAATATTTAGCCAAAACCGTTTGGCACGCAGACTGTGATGGCAAAACCTATGCTTACCCTGATACGCTGGTAGGCACCGACTCTCACACCACCATGGTCAATGGTTTGGGCGTACTTGGTTGGGGTGTTGGTGGTATTGAAGCCGAAGCTGCCATGCTTGGGCAGCCCATTTCAATGCTGATTCCTGAAGTGGTTGGTTTTAAGCTCATCGGTGAACTCAAAGAAGGTATGACAGCAACCGATTTAGTCTTAACGGTCACCCAAATGCTCCGTGAACAAGGTGTTGTGGGTAAATTTGTCGAGTTTTATGGCCCAGGTCTTGGGGGTTTACCACTTGCAGATAGAGCAACTATTTCAAATATGGCACCTGAGTACGGCGCGACCTGTGGTTTTTTCCCCGTGGATGAAGAAACCATTCGTTATTTAAACCTCACTGGCCGTGATGAACAAACCGTTGCACTCACAGAAGCTTATGCAAAGGCACAAGGCCTTTGGTATGACAAAAACAACCCCGATCCTATTTTTACCCATTCACTCGAACTGGATTTAACACAGGTCGTGCCTTCGCTTGCTGGCCCTAAACGCCCACAAGATAAAGTCACACTCACCACGCTCCCACAAACCATGGATGCTTTTCTAAATGATTCCGGCAAAGCTTCTGAAAAAAATACAGGCTTTAAAGCTGGCAATGAAGCTTATGAACTCCATCATGGTGATGTTGTGATTGCGGCCATTACAAGCTGTACCAACACCTCTAACCCGAGCGTCTTAATGGCCGCAGGCCTTGTCGCTAAAAAAGCACTCGAGAAAGGCTTGCAACGTAAACCTTGGGTTAAAACTTCACTCGCCCCTGGCTCAAAAGTTGTCACCGACTATTTAGAGCATGCAGGCTTACAAACCCATCTCAATACGTTAGGATTTAACCTGGTCGGCTATGGCTGTACCACGTGCATTGGTAATTCAGGCCCATTACCCGATCCAATTAGCCATAGCATTACAGACAATGACTTAGTGGTTTGCTCTGTTTTATCCGGTAACCGTAATTTTGAAGGTCGTGTGCATCCACAAGTACGTGCTAACTGGCTTGCCTCTCCTCCACTCGTTGTCGCCTATGCCCTAACCGGTACCACTCAAATTGATTTAAGTGCAGAACCCATTGGCCAAGACCACTCCGGCAATGATGTTTTCTTAAAAGACATTTGGCCCACCAGTGCTGAAATAGCCGCCGAAGTCGCCAAAGTCACCAACACCATGTTCCGTAAAGAGTATGCAGATGTTTTCAAAGGAGACGCCGACTGGCAAGCCATTCAAACCACTGAAAGCACAACCTATGCATGGAATACTGATTCAACGTATATCCAACATCCACCGTTTTTTGAAGGCTTAAAACCAACGCCTGAGCCCATTCAATCAATCTCCAATGCCCATGTATTGGCTTTACTCGGTGATTCAATTACCACAGACCATATATCACCTGCAGGGGCTATCAAGCCTGACTCACCGGCTGGTGCATATCTCAGTGCAAATGGTGTTGAACCTAAACATTTTAATTCATACGGTTCAAGACGGGGTAATCATGAAGTCATGATGCGCGGGACCTTTGCAAATATTCGTATTCGTAATGAAATGACCCCAAGCATTGAAGGTGGTATGACCCGTTATATTCCAACCGATGAAGTCATGCCTATTTATGATGCAGCCATGCGTTATCAAGCCGAACAAAATGACTTAGTGATTATTGCAGGCAAAGAATACGGTACAGGTTCATCCCGTGATTGGGCTGCCAAAGGAACATTATTACTAGGAGTTAAGGCTGTTATTACTGAAAGTTTTGAGCGCATTCATCGTTCTAACTTGATTGGGATGGGTGTCTTGCCCTTGCAGTTTGAAGCGGGCGTGACGCGTAAGACATTAAATCTCACGGGTGAAGAACGTGTGAGCATTGACGTGGATGACAGCTTGAAAGCCAAATCAGTGCTTAAAGCAAAAATCACAAGGACTGATGGCAGCGAAGTAGTGATTAACTTACTATGCCGCATTGATACCACAAATGAGCTCAATTACTACAAAAACGGTGGTATTTTACAATATGTGTTAAGACAGTTAAATTAAACACTGGCTGACATGATCTATTAGGGCCGTATGGTTTTTTGAATAAAACAATATGCGGCCCTAATAACACTAAAAATAACCCGAGAAGCAAAAAGGACGTTTCTTATGAAAACCATTAAACAGCTCTCTGTTTTACTGTTTTCAACGCTTTTAGCGTTACCCCATTTTGCTTTTTCAAACACTGCATTAAAAGATGAAAACCTGCATATTTATTTTTGCGGCACGGGTAATCCTGATCCATCCAAACAATGGCTTCGGCATCCTTCATGTTTAGCTGTAGCTTATGACAATCAGTTTTTTCTAATCGATTCAGGCGCTGGTGCTTCTTTACGTTTATCAGAAATGGGTTTACCCGTTCACCAAATATCTCATGTCTTTTTAACGCACCTTCACTCTGATCATTTTGCAGGCCTTGGCCCAATCATCAATGAATCATGGATTTTTGGCCGCACAGCAAAATTAAAGGTTCATGGCCCTTATGGATTAAAAAAAGTGATACATGGCATTCACGAGAGTTACGCACCTGATGTCTGGTTTCGTTCCATTAACCGTCAAGGAAAACTGAATCCCAATATATCTGGCGCCTCAACCCATATTATTGATCTCAAAGGCAAAAAAAATAAAACGGTTTTCCAAGATAAACAACTGACTCTGACTGCCTACCCTGTCCAGCATGAGCCTGTTTTTCCTGCTTTTGTTTATCTACTGCATTATAAAAATTGTTCTGTTTTTGTCACCGGTGATACACGTGTATTTTCAAAAGAAGCTGACATTGTACGCAACGTTGACGTCATGATCAGTGAAGCCATGAGCCACCCACTACAACTTAAAAGATTAGAGCAAGCGAAACAAGTGAGTCAAGAAGCGTACGAATTTAGTCAGCAAATCGTTCATTATCACTCCGACACACTTGAACTGGCTAAACTCGCGCAAAAAGCCAAGGTAAAACATCTATTTCTCACGCATCTCGATCCATCCATCGATACAAGCGCAGCAGAGAAAGCTGCCTTTACTGCCGGCATGAGCAAAGACTACAGTGGGCCAATTATTGTCGCAGATGATATGGATGAAATCATCATCAGTAGCCATGCAGATAACCACTGTACAGTAACCTATAAGCCCTCAAACGCTTCAGTCGCTGAACAGTAAACAAATTTAAATTTTTGTGTATAATCCATCATCTTTAATTTATTCAGCAATTAAAAAATATAATGCTTAATCTGCTTAATATACAAAAATCTGATAAATCTCGTTTTGGGCAACTTCACGGTGCAGCTCTACCTATCGCACTAGCCGAGTGGTGTAACACAAATCAAACCAATCTTATCATTACGCCCGATCCCCTTTCAGCGATTACATTACGTGACCAGCTACGTTTTTTATTAAAAAATAATCAAAAAAATATTCATATTACCTTATTTCCTGATTGGGAAACCTTGCCATATGATCAATTTTCACCCCATCAAGATATTATTTCTGATAGGCTTGATGCCTTAAATCAGCTCGAGCAAAATGAGCCGGTTATCTTAATTGCAGCGGTCAGTACGCAGATGCACCGTCTTTGTCCACCTGAGTTTTTAGCGCAACACGCCTTTATTTTAAAAACAAATCAAACCTTCGCATTAGAACCTTTTCGAGCGCGTTTAATTAACGCAGGCTACCATGCTGTCAACAATGTTTTAGAACATGGTGAATTTTCTGTACGAGGCGGTTTATTAGATATATTCCCAATGGGCAGCCGCGTGCCTTTTCGTATTGAACGATTTGATGACTCAGTTGAAAGCATTCGTGTCTTTGATCCTGAAACCCAACGTACCGTAAAAAAACTAGGTCATATTCATATTTTACCCGCACGCGAATGCCCACTCGATGAAAAAGGTATTGCACATTTTAGACAGGCATTTCGTGACGCCTTTCCCGGTAACCCAAGCCTTTGCCCTATTTATGAGTCCATCACCGAAGGACAGTATCCACAGGGTGTTGAGTATTATTTGCCTTTGTTTTTTGAAAAAACAGCAACCCTTTTTGATTATTTACCTAAAAGCACAAAAGTGTGCTTTGTGAATCACGCAAAAGCACAAGCCGAACAGTTTTGGGATGAAATTAATACACGTTACGAAGACCGAAAATTAGACCCAATAAGGCCTGCCCTGCCACCAGAGAGCAATTATTTAACCCCAACAGCACTGTTCACACAAGCAAAGTTATTTAACCCTCAACGCATGCAACATGCCCCTGACAAAAGCCTTGCACATGCCACTAATTTTAATACGAAAAAAGCCCCTGAGCTGCCTGTTTTAAGAAAAACAGATAAGCCACTTCAAAAATTACTTGATTATTTAAACAGTACATCTGATCGCGTTATCTTTCTCGTCGAAAGTACCGGTCGGCGTGAAGCATTATTAGATTTACTGACGCCCGACAATATTCATCCGACCGTACATGATCATTTTCAAGCCTGCCTTGCCAGTACAGATAAAATGAACCTTGTTATTGGCCCGCTGACAGAAGGCGTTCTGCTGGCAGATGCGAACATTTCTATTATTACAGAATCACAGCTCTTTGGTGAGCAGGCGACACCACAACAACGCGCCCGTGAAAAACGCGCCATCGATCCTGATACCATGATTCGGGATTTAACCGAATTGTCTATGGGCGCACCACTGGTGCACCTTGATTTTGGTGTCGGTCGCTATCAGGGCTTACAACTCATTGAAAATCAAGGCATTCAAAGTGAGTTTATTATTTTGAATTATGCCAATGACGATAAAATTTATGTGCCTGTCACAGCCCTACATTTATTAAGTCGTTATACCGGTGCAGATTCAGATCATGCGCCTCTCCATCGCCTAGGCTCTGACCGATGGCAAAAAGAACGTAAAAAAGCAGCTGAAAAAATTAATGACGTTGCTGTTGAGCTCCTTGAAATACATGCAAAGCGTGCTGCTAATAAAGGCCATGCGCATCAATATGCCCGAAACGAATATAACGCTTTTGTGCAAAGCTTCCCTTTTGATGAAACAGTTGACCAAATACGTGCCATTCAAGATATCTCTGAAGACATGCAGTCTGATAATCCAATGGATAGACTTATTTGTGGTGATGTCGGTTTTGGTAAAACAGAAGTCGCCATGCGAGCTGCCTTTATTGCGATTCAAAGTGGTAAACAAGTCTGTGTGCTCGCCCCAACAACGCTGCTCGCAGGCCAACATTTTGAGACATTTAGAGATAGGTTTTCTGATGTGCCGATTTCAATTGAGTTGCTCTCTCGTTTTAAAAGCGCAAAAGAGGCTGAAAAAACCATTGAAAAGCTAAAACAAGGCCGACTGGATTTAGTGATTGGCACACATAAGCTTTTACAAAAAGGCGTTGCTTTTGATGACTTAGGTTTACTTATTATTGATGAAGAGCATCGTTTTGGCGTAAAACAAAAAGAAAGAATCAAAGCGCTTCGCACACATGTTGATATTTTATCCATGACAGCAACCCCCATACCCAGAACGCTTAACATGGCCATGGCAGGCATTCGTGATATTTCGCTGATCGCAACCCCTCCAGCCAAGCGTCTTGCCATTAAAACCTTTTGGCAAGAAAAAACGGATGCGCTACAACGCGAAGCCATTTTGCGAGAAATATTACGGGGTGGCCAAGTCTTTTTCTTACATAACAACGTTCAAACCATTAGCCGTATTGCTGAAACATTACAAAAGCTCGTCCCCGAAGCCAATATACAAATCGCACATGGACAAATGCGAGAGCGTGAGCTTGAGCGCGTCATGTCAGATTTTTATCATCAAAAATTTAATGTTTTAGTCTGTACAACAATTATTGAAACAGGGATTGATATTCCAACAGCTAATACTATTCTAATCGATAAAGCTGACCATTTTGGGCTTGCACAGCTGCATCAACTAAGAGGACGCGTGGGTCGCTCACATCACCAGGCTTATGCCTACTTACTCACCCCTAAAGATACTTTAATTACCTCAGACGCCAAAAAACGTCTTGAAGTCTTTACCTCTATCGAAGATTTAGGGGCAGGCTTTGTTCTGGCCACTCATGACTTAGAGATTCGTGGTGCCGGTGAATTACTCGGTGAAGAGCAAAGTGGTAACATGCATGCCGTTGGGTTTAGCTTGTATATGGAAATGCTCGAAGAAGCAGTTAATGCGCTAAAATCAGGAAAAATACCCGAGTTAACGGCTAAATCAGCGCCTGGACCTGAAATAGAACTAGGCATTAGCGCGATTATTCCTGAAGACTATGTTGGCGATGTTCATACGCGTTTAACGCTATACAAACGCATTGCACATGCCCCAAATAAAACCGCACTCAATGAATTACAAGTTGAACTTATTGATCGCTTCGGCTTACTACCTGCCCCCATTAAACATTTATTTGCTATCACACACTTAAAGCACAAAGCAGAAAAGTTAGGTGTGCTACGCATTGCTGCCTCAAACCAAAATATTCGCATCGCCTTTAATGAAAATCCTGCTATCGACTCTTTAAAACTCATTAAACTCATTCAGTTAGAGCCCAAACACTATCAATTAGATGGTTCAAATCGTCTAAAATTTATCACTGAAACAGCTGCTAACAAAACTCGTATTGATCTGATTGAAAATTTACTGGAGCGTATTGTTTAAAAAAAAAAATCTGTTCTTTTTGTTTTTGACATGGTAAATTTGCCGTCTTTTTATTGATGAAATAATAATGAACCCTCCTTATTCTGCCCGCGACATGCGTTCTATTTTTGAGAAAATATTACAATCCTCACAATCAACGCGATCCATTGAGCACCTCAACCGGGAAGGTCATGCCCCTTGTTTTTATACCGCTTCTCATCCTGTGTCACAAAAGAAAATACTTGTGTTACCACCCGTTATCGAGCGTCATGAAGCAAATCCAGAATGGAAAACAATTGAAACCATACCAGAAGTATTAAGCGCGACAGCACCTTATTTTCAAAAAGAAAGCATTGATTTAAGCGCATGCGACATGCTATTTGCTGTTGTCGAAAACGGGCCTTTACTTAGCTATCTTCCTGGCATCGGAAAGCTGACCCCTGAACGCGCACATTTTGTTACATTACATTACAGCCCAGACACTAAAACAGCAACACTGATAGATTCTCGATGTAAAACCGCTGATATGCTTTATGATACAAGCGCATTACAAGACTCTCTCACCGAAGGCCTAGCCACTTTAGGGCTATCACTAGAACAGTTCAATATAGAATATTTAGCAGCTCAAACCGACAATACTTTTTGCGGTGTTTTTACAGCTTACTTTATCGACCAAATTGCCAATCATGGCACTACCATTGAAGAGATAAAACCAGAAAGCTTTCCAGAAATAAATATTTTTGCCGTCCACCAAAGATTTAGCCGCTTAGTGAATCATTCAAATCCACCTAATCGTGGTGCAGCAGCGGATGAAGACAGCCCGAGAACGGTACTAGGAGCAGCCGCTATATCCTTTTCACCTGAAATGCCTTTTTTTAATGACAGCATTAAATTATCTTTAACAACAAAAGTTCAAGCTTTAGCCGTAGAGTGCTTCAGCAATCCCAAAAAACTTGTTCAAACTGTCATTGACCGCGAGAGTCTTAAATTTAAAAACGCATCCAATCAAGCCATAAGGCTGAGAGACCTAGAACCCGCTTTATCTCCTCAGCGCTTAAAAACTTTATGCTTAGATATAAACCGTCAATATCAATACCTTACAACGCCTACACAGCAGATCCCAAGACCACAAGCAAACACTGAGACACAAACAGGCTATTATATCCATGATCCAGCACGTTTTAACGGCATATTAGAAGATTACTTTGATACTAATACGCTGATTCAGATGGGCTTATTAAAAGCAATGCTTTATTCTGCCATCATGTATTATATAGAAACCAACACTGGCATCATGGATATCATAGCAAGTGTTGTGACTCATCCGAACTTAAGTGATTCAGAAAAGGGTGAACTGCAGCTTCAAATTAATCATGAACTGCCAGAACTCAGACAAGCATTAAATCTTATTGTAAAAAATGCAATAGAGGCAGATATGCAAAAAGATGATAGTATTATCACGGCACTGGTCCAAGATACTCAAACAACCAATCCTGATCATAACAACCGAAGTGAGCATAATATGGAAAACCCAAAAAGAAAACCTCGCGAACCACCCCACGGGCCGGGGGGGGCGGTGCTG